>JBFGFQ010000232.1:0-2202 GCA_041579495.1 Nocardioides sp. | reverse complement strand
GGACCAACGGCTGCTCGTCCGGACACCCGCGGTCGAGGTGGGGACGGCGCCGTCGGGTGCGGCGGCCCTGGTATTCCGGTACTCGAGGGCGCCGGTGCTGATGCAGGCCCTGGGCACCCCGGTGGTCATCGTCTGGTGCTGGGGGTCGGCGGTGCTCGCAGCCAGTGCGGGGCATCCGGGCTGGGCGTGGCTGCTGGCCCTCATCGGGCTGGGGCTGGCGGTGCCGCTGGTCCCGCTGGCACGCGGCCGGATCGTCACCGGAGGGCTCTACCTGACCTCGACGGGCGTGGAGCACCGCCACGAGGGGACCGGCTGGGCGGTCCGGTGGGATGCCGTCGACGCCGTGACGCACGTCGACTGGGTGGTCCTCGACCTCACCGGGCCGGTCGAGCGTCAGGACACCACCACGGTCGTGTGGCGGCGCGATCGTCGCTACCTCGCGCTGCCCCGGCTCGTGGCGTTCCCCGCCCGCCACCTGGCCGGTGGTCCGGTGACGGTGGTGACGGTGATCGAGCGCTGCCTGCGTGATCCCGCGACCCGCTCGACGTTGACCCACGGCTACGTCGTCGACCAGGTCAACGGGATCGCTCGCCGGTGAGAACCCGGCGCCCTCCGCCCGTGTCGCGACGGGACTGTCGGCGCCCGCGCCTACCGTGGGCCCACGGGGTCGGTGGGGGCCGGCCCGCGCCGAGACAGCGGGAGTGACGTGACGACCGAGCGCGAGCACGACGAGGCCTGGCGCGAGCTGCGCCGCCGGGTGGCCGACCACCTGGGCGCCATGGGACCGGGCGACGAGCTGGGGCTCGCGGTCGACGACGGGTCCGGCGAGGTGCCGGCGTACGTCGTCGTGGAGACCGACGGGCAGCAGCGGCTGCACCTCGAGTCGGTCGGCACCGCGGGGCTCGCCGCGCCCTGGGTGGGCGCCGAGGACGCCGAGGACGACGACGACCCGGCCTTCCTCGTCGAGGTGCCGCAGCGCGAGTGCGACCTCGCCGCGGCCCTGGTCGTGGACGTGCTGCGCGACGGGCAGGCCTGCCTGCACCCGGCGTTCCTGACCAGCCGCGAGCTCGACCTAGCCGGGCTGCGCTGGCAGCGCCCGCCCCGACCGCCGCACCCCACCGTGCTGACCGCCGACGCGCCGCTGGCGGTGCTCGTCGAGGACCGCGACCACCTGCAGCGGATGGTCGACGCCACCCTCGCCGAGATGCTCCAGCAGCCGCTCGCCCACGACGAGGACGGCGACGTGCCGGTGCCGGTGGGGGAGAGCGTGGTGTGGGTGCAGGTGCTCGCCGACCGGCCCGTGGTGGCGCTCTTCGCGATCCTCGTCGACGACATCGTCGACGTCGAGGCCGCCGAGCGCGAGGTCGCGGGGCTGCAGACGCGGCTGCCCTTCCTGCAGGTACGGGTCGCGGGCGAGCGGATCCTGGTGCGCCACGAGATCTGCGCCGTGCCGTTCGCGCCGCGTCAGCTGGCCGGCGTGCTCGCCAGGCTGTGCTCCGAGATCGACGACATCGCCGGCGAGGTGGCCGAGCGGGTCGGCGGACGCCGGTTCCTCGAGGGGATGGCGGACGACGACGAGGAGGACCCGCGCCTGCTCGCGCCGGCGCCGACCGACCTCGACGAGCACCTGGCCACCGTGGTCGAGCTGCTCCTCGACGGCCAGGTCGACCCCGCGCAGGTGGCGGCGGCGTATGACGACCAGCGCGCGCTGCTGGTGCGGTCTCTGGTGGGCCTGCGCACCGGCACCGTCGTGGTGCCCGAGGTCGACCTCGACCTGCTGCTGCACACCGTCCGCTCCGGGCTGCGCCACCTCGTCGACCGGGCCGCCCGGCGCGACGAGGGACCCAACCGGCCCCGCGGGCCACGCCGCCAGCAGCTCTCGCTGCTGCCCGAGGACGAGCCGGGGCTCGACCTGAGCGACGGCGAGCGCTGGGTCGGCTGAGCACTGGCCGGCGGGTTCCGGTTAGTTCCTGACGTTCCTCACCGCGACACGCCGGCGCGGCGTGTGGAACGTCAGGGACTACGAACGAGGAGTCGACTCGACATCGACGACGTACGCGTCGTGGTCGGAGAGCCCGGTGGCGTCAACGCGTGCGGCGGTGCGGCAGGCGACCGGTCGCGGGCTGCAACCCGAAGCGATCGAGCGAAGCCACCACGTGGGCGCGTCCGCCCTGGCTGCCGCTCCACTCGCGGCCGAGGAGC
>JBFGFQ010000231.1:0-2529 GCA_041579495.1 Nocardioides sp. | reverse complement strand
GGTCGGCAGCGGCACCCGGACGTCGACGTACGTCGAGGCGTGCGTGAAGCCGAGCGTGCGGTTGGCCGCGAGGATCGCCTCGTTGCCCTCCATGTTCTGGGTGTAGAGCCGGGCGATGCCGTGCTCGGCCATGGCCAGGGCGTGGCGCGTCTTCAACGCGGTCGCGATCCCGCGAAGGCGGGCGTGCCCGACGACCCCGGTCAGGAACGTGTTGGTCGCGTCGGCCTCGCCGGGGCGCCGGATCACGAAGGTGTAGCCGAGCAGCGCGTCGTCGGCCCGGTCGCGGGCGGTCGCCATCATCCAGGGCTCCTCCACGAGCCCCCGCAGGGTCTCGAGCGTGAGGGCTCCCCCACCGCCGTCCCCGGCGTCGGGGGTCTCCTGCGAGCGCGCACGCACGAAGGCGTGGAGGTCGACCCAGTCACGGTCGGAGAGCGGTGGCTGCTCCGGCAGGGTGGCGACCAGGACCCCGTCTACCTCGGAGCGGTCCTCGAAGACCGCCCGGTCGATCGCGGTGAGGTCGAGCACCGACTCGTGGTGTCGCGGGCCCGGCTCGAGTCCCCACGCCGCCAGGGTCGCGGTGGCGGCAGGGTCGTGCTCGACGTACATCAGCTCGAGGCCCGGTACGACGCCGCGGCAGAGCTCCTCGGCCACCTCGCGGAGGGCGGTGCCGACGCCACGGCGGCGGGCCTGCGGCCGCACGCTGATCACCGCGGCCCCGTAGCCGTCATGCCCCACCGGCTCGGGACAGACCACCACGTAGCCGACCGCGTCGCCGTCGAGCTCGGCGACCCGCCAGCGCACGTCGGTGCCGCCGGTGCGGTCGAGGTCCTCCCACATGCCGCGGTTCCACGCCAGCGGGTTGCCCTCGTCGAGGAGCGTGAGGTCGTCGTCGGCCACCCGGTCGCGGACCGTCAGCCCCATGCCGCGACCTGGGCCCGGGTCGGGTGCCAGGGGTCGACCCGCAGACGCATCCCCGCCTCGATCGGCGTGCGGTTGCCCTTGCGCTCGTTGCAGGGCCCGCAGGCAGCAACGGTGTTCAGCCAGGTCCACGCGCCACCGCGCGAGCGGGGCAGGAGGTGGTCGATGGTGTGGGCGCGCCGACCGCAGTAGGCACAGCGGTGGTGCTCACGCGCGAGCACGCCGCGCCGTGTGTAGCCCGCGGGCGAGTAGAGCCACTTCGTCGCGACGTAGCGCACCAGGCGCAGCGCGCGCGGCCACTGGTAGGGCCCGATCATCCGCTCGCCGTGGGCCTCGTGCACGACCGCCACCTCACGCACGAGCATCTTGACGGCGTGCTGAAAGCTGACCCGCCCCATCGGCTCGAAGGAGGCGTTGTAGAGCAGCACCGTGCCGCTGAGGGTCGTCATCGCAGCCACCCGCCGGCGTCGACCCGGACCGGCTCCCGGGCCTCGGGGGCCTCAGGGGCCTCGGGGGCCTCAGGGGCACCCGCGCCCTGCGAAGCACGCGGCTGCCACGAGAGTGTCCCGGGCAGCAGCGTGCAGAGGTTCATCTGACGTCACTCGCCGGGTATGTGCTCGGGCGCGCGCTGCTCGTCCGGCACGTCGTGCCGGGTCGGCCGATCGGCCGGGTCGAGGAGGCTCGTGGTGGTCATCGCAGACACACGGTAAGCCCGCGCGGCCTCGTTGCGCACGCAATTTTTCGTGCTGGTGCACGCTCGTCACGAGACGTTCACACGGGCCGGAGCCGCGCCGTCCACCAGGCGAGCGCCCGGTCGTCGTCGTACGCCACGCACATCGCCTCCGCGCAGGCCACGAGGTGCTCGCGCCGCTCAGCCGGGTCGCCGACCTGCGCGGAGCGCGCGGCCGCGGCTCCGCGGTCCCATGCCTCGAGGTCCGCCGGGAGCGGGATCGAGGCGACCTGACGGGCGCTCAGCTTGATCGCCCCGGGCGCCAGGGCGGTGCCGAGGTAGCGGGCCGCCGCGGTGGCGACCACCGGCGGCGCCAGCAGGACGGCGAGCAGGTGCCAGAGCCGCGCGGGCTCCGCGACCACGGTGAGGACGGGCACCGAGGGCAGCCACTCCCCGGACTCGTCGACGACCGCCTCGATGACCCGGCCCTGGGTCGCGACGAGCAGCTTGGGGACCAGGCGCGCACGCGCCCACGTGCTCAGCGTCCCGTCGGCGTGCAGCGCCGCCAGGTCGACGCTCGGCGCGCCGTACCGCGTCTTGGCGAAGCGGGTCGCCGTCTCGCCCCAGCGACACTCCGCCGGATCGATCAGGCCGGCGGTGACGAGCGGGGCGTGTCCGGGCGTCCTCGGGCTCTCGCCCACGAACGGCACGAGCCCGTAGTACTGGTCGCGGAAGTCGGCGGTGCACCTGCCCAGGTCGCCCACGGTCCCACGGGTGCGCGGTGCCACGGCGGGGATCCCGGCCGCAGCCGCAGCCACCGGTCCCCACTCGTGCTCGGGGAGCGCTTGTTCGCCGGCGTCGACGAAGTCGGGACCGAACCACGTCGGCACCGGCCCCTGCACCGCGTCGGTCGTCACGACGGGGACGCACGTGAGCACGGC
>JBFGFQ010000230.1:0-2920 GCA_041579495.1 Nocardioides sp. | reverse complement strand
TGGGCGCCGCACCTGGCCGAGACGTTGGGTGGCGTCCTGGGCCGCCCCGCGCTGGTGGTCGCCGACGAGGACAGCGCCTGCGGCGCCGTCGAGATGGCGCTGGCCGCCCCCGAGCTGGTGGCCGGCCTCGTGCTGCTGTCGCCGGCCGAGCGGACTGCGTCCGACCTCGTCGAGCACCTGCGGCGGGTGACGGTGCCGGTCTGGGCCGTCGCTGGCGAGCAGGCGCAGGGCGCCGAGGCGTCCTCGGTCGAGGTGCCGGGCGCGCGCTGGCTGACCCTGCCCGGGGTCGGCGACGAGCCGGTCACCGACCACCCCGACCTGGTGCTCGACCTGGTGCACGGCGCGGTCGCCGAGCTGGCCGCCTCGCCGCGGCCGGAGGGGCAGCCTCAGGAGGGCCGGCGGTACATCACGTGGGTGTCCTCGGACGCGTGCGTGAACCCCAGCTTGTCGCGGTAGACCCGGATCGCCGCCGCGTTGTCGGACTCGACGTAGAGCAGCACCTCGTTGACCTGCTTGTCGGTGAGGTGGTGCAGCCCGGCGAGCGTGATGAGCCGTCCGAGGCCGCGGCCCTGGGCGGCGGGGTCGACCCCGACGACGTACACCTCGCCGAGCTCGCGTGAGTGCTGCTTGGTCCAGTGGAAGGCGAGCAGCTCGCCCTCGGCGCCGTCGGTGGTGTCGACGGCCAGGATCAGCCCGGCGGGGTCGAACCAGTGCTCGGCCATCCGCTCGGCGAGATTCTCGGCGTCCATCGAGCCCTGCTCGGGGTGCGCGGCGAAGGAGGCGGCGTTGAGCCGCAGCAGGGCCTCGGCGTCGGCGTCGGTGTAGGAGCGCAGGCGCACGCCCGGCGGCGTCTCGAGGCGCGGCAGCGGCGTCGACGTACGCCGGCGCATCACCCACATCTCGCGCACCCGCTCGAAGCCGTTGGCCTCGGCGAGCCGGCGGGCGGCGGGGTGGTCGGCGTGCGACCAGGCCTCCAGGCCCACCTGCGGGCCGACCTCGCCGAGCAGCTGGGCGAGCAGCTTGGCGCCGAGCCCGTGCCCGCGCGCCTCGGGCGCTACGACCAGGGAGACCTGGTCGTCGACCAGCACCGCCACACCCTCGCCCTCCACCCAGGAGCGGAACCGGTCGGGGTGGCGCAGCGCCATCAGGGTGGCCTCGTCGAGGGGGGCCGTGCCGTCGGCGGCCTCCGAGAGGGCTGCGACCCGCTCGATCTGCCGTGCGTGCTGCAGGGAGTCCATTCCCCCGACTTTAACCCTTTGCCGTCGTGCCCGCCTCGGCCGAGGCGTCGACACCGCCGAGGGCACCGTCGCCGGTGATCGCGGTGCCGCCCACCGTGCGGGCGTCGGCCTCGGCGCGGGCGTCCTTGGCCGGCACCACGAAGCGGTAGCCGACGTTGCGCACGGTGCCGATCAGGGTCTCGTGCTCGACGCCGAGCTTGGCCCGCAGGCGGCGCACGTGCACGTCGACGGTGCGGGTGCCGCCGAAGTAGTCGTAGCCCCACACCTCCTGCAGCAGCTGCTGGCGGTTGAAGACCCGCCCGGGGTGCTGGGCCAGGTGCTTGAGGAGCTCGAACTCCTTGAAGGTCAGGTCGAGCGGGCGCTTGCCGATGCGGGCGGTGTACGTCGCCTCGTCCACGGTCACCTCGCCGGAGCGGATCAGGTGCGACTCGGGGTCGTCGGCGTCGCGGCGGGCCGCGAACCGGCCGATGCCGAGCTTGATGCGGGCCTCGAGCTCGGCCGGGCCGCACGTGTGCAGCACGACGTCGTCCATGCCCCAGTCGTGGTTGACCACGGCCAGCCCGCCCTCGGTGACCACCAGCAGCACCGGCTGCTCGCTGCCGGTGGTGCGGATCAGCCGGCACAGGTCGCGGGCGTGGGCGAGGTCCTGGCGACCGTCGACGAGCAGCAGGTCGGCGTCGGGGGCCTCGAGCAGGGCGCTGCCCTCGGACGGCAGCACGCGGACCTGGTGGCCCAGCAGGGCCAGCCCGGGCAGGACCTCGGCCGAGGGCTGCAGGGCGCTGGTCAGGAGGAGAATCGTGCTCACGGTGGGTCCCTCCGGTGTGCGGGGGACCAGAACGCATCGTTGGGCTCCGGTCGGTGATCCGGGTTGAATACTAGCGAAACCCCCACTCGGCAGCAGGAGGAAGCGACGTGACTGAGACGCAGGTGGTGCACGTGCACTACTGGGCAGGCGCCAAGCACGCCGCCGGCACCGGCTCCGACGAGCTGGAGGTGGACGGTGCGCTGAGCCTCGCCGACGTCGTACGCCGGGCGGTCGCGCTGCACCCCGGCACCGACCTCGAGCGGGTGCTCGGCGTCTGCTCCACGCTCATCGGTGAGCAGCCGGTCGGTCGCGAGGACCCGGGCTCGGTGCGGGTCGAGCCGGGGCAGACGGTGGAGTTCCTGCCGCCCTTCGCCGGCGGCTGAGCCGGCGCGCCGCAGCGCGACCTCGTACGTCAGCCGACACGGCCGTCCCTGACCCGCTGGCGGGCCTTCAGCTCCCATCCCCGCAGTGGGTGCTGGGTGAGGTGCCAGGTGGGGTCGTGGGCGCGGTGGTGGTGCCAGGAGCAGAGGGGGAGGGCGTCGTCGAGGTCGGTGTCGCCGTCATGGCCCCAGGGGATCAGGTGGTGGGTCTCGGTCCAGGCGAAGGGTCGCTCGCAGGTGCCGATGGCGCAGGTGTCGTAGACGAGTGCGAGGGCTTTTCGTTGATGGTGTGAGTGCAAGCGTCTGGTGCGACCGAGATCGAGTGGCACTGAGTCGTCGGTGCCGGGTGGGGCGCCGAGGACGGCGGGGACGAGTCCGGCTTCGCAGGCCAGGCGGCGTAGGTCGCCGGCGGCGACGCGGTTGCCGGTGTCGAGGCGGGCGGTGCCGGTCTCGTGGGGGCCTTGCCAGTCGGGCCAGGTCGCCGGGCCGAGGTCGCC
>JBFGFQ010000229.1:0-3064 GCA_041579495.1 Nocardioides sp. | reverse complement strand
GTCTTCCCGTTCTGCGACATCCCCTCGCGACGCTGCGACCTCGACCACATCACCGCCTACGTCCCCCTCGACGAGGGCGGCCCGCCCGGCCAGACCCACCAAGGCAACCTCGCCCCCTTGTGCAGACACCACCACCGCGCCAAGACCCAAAAGCACTGGACCTACCACCGCACCCACCACGGCGACTACCTCTGGCGCGATCAACAAGCACGCAGCTACGCCGTCACCCCGCACGGCACCCTCCAGCTGGACCTGTGAGAGGTCGGGGCGCGCAGGAATAGTCGGCGGCCCTAACTGGTTGAAGCCTGTATGACTTCTACTCGCGTCGCAGTCCTGGTCGGCAGCCTCCGCGCCGACTCGCTCAACCGCCGCATCGCGGAGAACCTCGTGGCCTCCGCGGACGAGGGTGTCGAGCTCGAGATCGTCACCGGTCTCGACGAGCTGCCCTTCTACAACGAGGACGTCGACGGTGTCACGCCGCCGGCCAGTGCCGCTCGCCTGCGCGAGACCGTCGCCGCCGCCGACCGCGTGCTCGTCGTCACCCCCGAGTACAACGGCACCATGCCGGCCGTCCTCAACAACGCCATCGACTGGCTCTCGCGGCCCTACGGCGCCGGTGCCCTGGTGGGCAAGCCGGTCGGCGTCATCGGTGCGACCCCGACGCCGTACGGCGGTCGCTGGGCGCACGCCGACGTGGTCCGCTCCGCGGGTGTCGCCGGGGCCACCGTCGTCGAGGACGTCACCGTCTCGCAGTCGGCCCTCGACGTCGACCCGCTGACCGACCCCGAGGTCCAGGAGAGGCTCGCCGCCGCGGTGCGCGGCCTCGTCGACTTCGCGCAGGCCCGGGCCGCTTGAGGCCCTGGCGCCGGCTCAGCTCCGGGTGAGCAGGTAGTAGGCGTAGCGCGAGTCGAGCTCGTCCTCGGGGACGAGCGTCATCACGCGCGGCTGCAGACCGAGTCCCTGGCACAGCGACCAGAACTCGTGGACCTTGAACGTGGTCATGTGCGCCACGTGCCGGCGGTAGTCGCGCGTGCGCGCGCCGCCCGACCGGCTGCCGTCGTCGTACTTGATCTGGACCACGGCGGCGCCGTCATCGGCGAGCAGCTCGCGGATGACGGCCAGGACCTGCTCGGCCGAGCGCCGTGAGGCGAGCAGCTCGAAGACGTAGAAGCAGATGACCAGGTCGACGGTGCCGGCTCCGACCGACGGCACAGCGGTCTCGGGCGTCGTCGGGTCCACCAGCACGGTGGCGATGTCCCGTCCGGTGCCGGCCATCACCTGGTGGTGGCACTCGTCGAGGCTCGGGCCGGCGATGTCCAGGCCCACGAACTCGTCGCACAGCGCCGCGAAGGTCACCGCGTTGGCGCCTCCGCCGCAGCCCCACTCGAGGATGCGGCCGCGCGGGACGTCACGCCCGAGCGAGGAGAGCAGCGTCCGGGTCAGGTCGAGCTGACGAGGGCCGACCCTCGACCAGCGCTCCTCCCCGAGGCCCGAGCGCCAGTGCGACTCGAGCTTCCAGCGCGGGGCGCCGGCGTCGTTCCAGTGGGCCGCGGCCGCGGCCGCCAGCGTCTCCTCGGACTGGGGCGGCGCCGCCCGCGAGATGAGGTCGGAGGTGCGGTTGCGTGCGTGCGTCATCAAGCTCATCGATCTCTGCTTCCTGTCCCTCGCGTCTCGTCCCGACGCGCTCGGCCTGACGGTGACAGGCCGCGGGGGCGACGCGGGCCCGCGACCGCGCATATCCCCGACGTTCGGGATGCTGGGCTACGGTCAGGCCGTGAGCCGGCTCCACGACCTGACCGCCCTCGAGCAGGGGGCGCTCGTCGCCCGGGGCGAGACGTCCCCGCTCGAGCTGGCCGAGCACTACCTCGACCGCGTCGAGCGGCTCGACGACGTGGGCGCCTTCGTCCACCGCACCGCCGAGCAGGCGCGCGAGCGTGCCGCCGCCCTCGGGACCGTCCCTCCCGAGGACGCCGGGCCGCTGTGGGGCGTGCCCACGGCCGTCAAGGACCTCAACCTCACCGCCGGTGTCCGCACCGCCTTCGGCTCGGCGGCCTTCGCCGACTTCGTGCCCGAGGTCTCCGACAACGTCGTGCTGTCGATGGAGGCGGCCGGGCTGGTGAGCCTGGGCAAGACGGCGACGCCGGAGTTCGGCTCGCCCTGCTACACCGAGCCCGAGGGGCACCCGCCCGCGGTCACCCCCTGGGACCGCACCCGGATGGCCGGCGGCTCCTCCGGCGGTGCCGCGGCCGCCGTCGCCGCCGGGCTGGTGCCGCTGGCCCAGGGCTCCGACGGTGGTGGGTCGATCCGCATCCCCGCCTCGTGCTGCGGCCTCGTCGGGTTCAAGCCCTCCCGCGGCCGCATCAGCGGTGCCCCCGTGTACGGCGACCCCGTCGGCCTCGCCACCGCCGGGCCGATCGCCCGCACCGTCCGCGACGCGGCCGCCCTGCTCGACGTGCTGGCCGGCCCGCGCACCGGCGACCCGAGCTGGGCCCCGGAACCCGACGGCACCTTCCTCGAGGCGTGCGAGCGCGCCCCGGGCCGCCTGCGGATCGCCCGCTTCGCCGAGCCCGTCATCGCCGACGTCACCGTCGACGCCGAGTGCCTCACCGCCTGGGACGACGCGTCCCGGCTGCTGGAGCGCCTCGGCCACGAGGTCGTCGACGTGCCGGTGCCGTTGAGCCGCGACGCCGTCCCGGTCTTCCACACCTGCTGGGCGGTGCTGACCGCGCTCTCCAGCGCCCCCGAGGGCCGCGAGCACCTGCTGCGCCCGCTGACCCGGTGGCTGACCGAGCGCGGGCACGCGGTCAGCGGCCCCGAGTTCGGCCTCGCCATCGGGGCGATGCGCCGCTTCGCCGCCGAGACCGTCCGCGCCCTCGCGGCGTACGACGCCGTGCTGACGCCGACCCTGGCCGTGCCGCCGCTGCCGGTCGGGGCGCTGCGCGACGACGCCGACCCGGCCGCCGACTTCGAGGCCCAGAAGCGCTTCACCCCGTGGACCTCCGCCTGGAACGTCACCGGGATGCCCGCCGTCAGCCTGCCCCTGCACTGGACGCCCGAGGGGCTG
>JBFGFQ010000228.1:0-3245 GCA_041579495.1 Nocardioides sp. | reverse complement strand
TGGGGTGCCGCCGCGCTCTCGCCGGTGCTGCTCGCGGTGGTGCTGATCCTGGTGACCTTCGCCTTCGGCGCCGGCCAGCCCGCGCTCTCGGCATCGGTCGGCGACGCCGTGCACGACCACGTGCGCGGGGTGGCGCTCGGCATCGCGACCCTCGTCTTCATGACCGGCGGCTCGGTCGGCTCCGCCATGGTCGGTGGCCTCGGGGGCGTCACCGGGCTGCCGTGGGCGCTGGCCATCCTCGGGGTGCTGCCGCTGGTCGGCATGACCGCGCTGATCAAGATCCTCCGGTCCTCGCCCGAAGCGGTGCTGGCCGAGGCCGACGTCGAGCTCGACTGAGGGTCCTGCGGTTCCGCCCGACTCGAGCGGGGCGACGGAGGCGGCTCAGCCGCCCGTCACCAGGCCGGCGTCGCGGAACGCCTGCTCCAGGCTGGTCGCGATCAGCTCGTGGCCGGGGTCGAGCGGGTTGCCGGCGAGGCCGGTGGGCAGGTCGGCCCAGCCCTGCTTGCTGGGTCGCAGCACCAGGGTGCCGTCGACGGCGCGCCAGGCCTGGGTCATCGCGGTCTCGTCCTTGGCGCTGACCCCGTCGGGGCGGAACGAGCTGACCGCGACGACCGGGGTGCCGGGCAGGTCGGCGGCGATCCGGTCGCCCAGCCCGGCGATCGCGCGGGTCACCGCCTCGGTGTCGGGGTCCGGGCTCGTGTAGTCGGCCTGCACCAGCACCGCGTCGGGGTCGATCTGGGCGAGCGGCGCGTCGGCGTAGAGGTCGGTGATCGTGCTGCCGCCCTCACCCGGCGTCGCGTAACCCGCGCCGGGCTCGGCCACGACGCGGACCTGCCAGCCCAGGTCGCGCCCCAGCCGCTCGGCGTACGACGCATCGTCGCCGGAGGCGCCGTCGCCGGCAGCCCAGCCGTTGCCGATGACCAGCAGCACCGGCTGCGGCCGGTTGGCGGTGGGGGTGAGGGCGTCGAAGGTGGGCGGCTCGTACGCCGGCTCCTCCGGCTCCGGGGCCGGCGTCGGGGAGCCCGGGGCGTCGGGCAGCCGCTCGCCGCGGGACGACGGGTCGACCACCGACTCGACATCGGTGTCCTCGGCGACCTGGTCGTTCCAGCGCGACCAGGCGTAGCCGGTGCCGCCCACGACCCCCAGCGCCAGGAGCGCGACGAGGATCGCGGCGATGGGCAGTTCTCGGCGGCGGCTCACCCCGGCGAGTCTAGGGAAGAGCCGCGGAGCCGGTCAGGGCCGGGGCTCGGGCTCCGGGCCGAAGTCCTGCAGCTCGCACCGGGCGACGCCACGACACGACCGCAGCAGGCGGTAGCGGCGCTGCAGCTCGTCGAGCACGCCGGCGTACGACCCGTCGGTGAGGCTGCCGTCGGGTCCGGCGAGGTTCCCGACCTCGTACGGGTCCTCCTGGCGGTCGTAGAGCTCCACGAAGCCGTCCCACCACCGCGCGTAGGTGTAGCGCGTCGTGCGCACGCCGCGCCACGCCCACCCGAACGCCCGGATCTGCTCGGCGTCCGAGGTGCCGGCCTGGATCAGCGTGGTGTCGTTGAGCGGCCGGTCCTTCTCGACCACGCCGCGGAGGCTGACCCCGTCGGTGTGCCCGCGCCTGAGGACTGCCTGCAGCGCCCCGGCGTAGTCCAGGAAGGTGGGGGCGATGTCGACGAGGGTGGCGCTCTCGCGGCTGAGGCTCCTCGCCTCGATCCCGGGGCCGCGCATCAGGAACGGCACCTGGAGGACCTCGTCGTAGGGGAGGTCCTTGGTGAACAACCCGTGCTCGCCGATCGCGAAGCCGTTGTCGGAGACGTAGACGACCACGGTGTTGCTCAGCTCGCCGGTGCGCTCGAGCGCCCTGATCGTCGCGGCGTTGCCCTCGTCGATGGCCTGCAAGGAGCGGACCCGGTCACGGAACTGCGCCGTGAGCTCGGCACGGGTGCGCGGCTTGGTCGTGCGGACGGCCCGGGGCTTGTCGGACCGGTCGCGCTCGAGGAACGAGGCCTTGTCCTGGTTGGGCAGCTGCAGCCTCTTGAAGAGGTGGGCGTGCCGCTCGGCCGGCACCGGCGACCGCCACGTGCCGTTGACGACCGCCGCGTGCGGGCCGACGTGGGAGGCCCAGATGAAGAACGGCTTCGACCCGGCCGACCACCGCTCGATGAGGCGGATCGACTCGTCGCGCACCACGTCGGCGACGTACTTGTCGCCGTAGGTGCGCGGGCTGCCGTTGTTGTAGAAGGCGGTGCCGTAGTACCCGTAGGTGCCCGCGCCGGTCGGCGAGAAGAAGTCCCACCCGCCCTGGCGCTCGGACTCGAAGGTGTACTCGTTGAGGGTCTTGCCGACGAACGCGGTGCGGTAGCCGGCCCGGCGCAGCCACGTCGCGATGTGCTCGGTGCCGTTGCGCCGCATGAACGACGAGTAGCCGCCGTGGCGACCGTCGTTGTGGCGTACGCCGTTGTTGTGCGCGTACTCGCCGGTGAGGATCTCGGCGCGAGCCGGGCAGCACAGCGGGTGCGGGCTCAGCGCGTCGGTGAAGTCGATGCCGGCGCGGGCCAGCAGCCGCTCGGTCTTCGGCATCCAGGCCAGCTCGTAGTCGGTCTGGTCGTCGGAGGTGATCAGCAGCAGGTTGGGGCGGTCGTTCGTCGCGCGCGCCTCCGTCGTCGCGGCTGCCGGGGTCGGTGCGGGTGGCTGACGGCTGCCGGAGGCGGGGAGCAGACTGCCGATCAGCAGGGCCGAGGTGACGAGGGTGACGGTGGCGGAGAGGCGGGGGAGCCAGCGACGAGCGGTCATGGCGGGTCCTTCGAGCTGCGGAGGCGGATGTGGGACACCCCCCGAGGCGCTTCCGCCCGCGCAGTGCGTGACGACGGCTACGACGCTGCTGCGCCCGTCCGTCGGCTCTTTCGAACGATGGCGGCGCCGGCGATGAATCGAGGTGAGTCGGCCTGCGGGCGGGGTTGCCCTCAGTCCTTGAAGAATTGATCGAAAAAGTTTCGATCCGCCTGTGGAAAACGTGCGTTGACCTGGTCTTTTGTCGGTGGCGGCTGAGATACTTTACTCATGGCCAGCATCGCGGCGCACCCCATCGGCGGGGCTGTCGCGCGGGTGCACTCGGCGCTGGACGAGGTGGCCGAGACCCCGGTCTGGTCGATGGGGTCGGCCGCCACCGCGGAGGTGCTGGTGGAGCTGGCGCGGGCCGAGGCACGGCTGGTGGAGCTGCGCTCGCGGGCACTGGTGCACGCCGAGGCCGTGGCAGT
>JBFGFQ010000227.1:0-3294 GCA_041579495.1 Nocardioides sp. | reverse complement strand
TCGGTGGCCGTCGTCGGTGCCCGCACCGCGACCGGGTACGGCGCCTCGGTGGCCGGCGACATCGCCGCCCAGGTCGCCGCGGCCGGTCGACCGGTCGTGTCCGGGGCCGCCTTCGGCATCGACCAGGCCGCCCACCGCGGGGCGCTGGGCAGCGACGGCTCGACGGTCGCGGTGCTCGCCTGCGGCGCCGACCGGATCTACCCCGAGGCCCACCGCGACCTGATCGAGCACCTGGCGGCTCACCACGCCGTGGTCTCCGAGTCACCGCCGGGCTGGTCGCCGATGCGGGTCAGGTTCCTCAGCCGCAACCGGCTGATCGCCGCGCTGACCACCGGCACGGTCGTGGTCGAGGCCGCCCTGCGCAGCGGGGCGCTGAACACCGCCAACTGGGCCCAGCAGCTGAACCGTCCGGTGATGGGGGTGCCCGGTCCGGTCACCTCGGCGCAGTCGCAGGGCGTGCACCAGCTCGTCCGGGTCGCAGGCGCGGCGCTGGTCACCGGCGGGCCCGAGGTGCTCGAGATGGTCGCCGAGTCGGGGCAGCACCTGCTCGAGGTCCCGCGCGGCCCCGAGACGCTGCGCGACCGGCTCGACCCGGTCGACCGCCAGGTCCTCGACGCGGTGCCGGTCTCGCGGGCGGCGCCCGACCTCTCGATCGCCCGGACCGCCGGGGTGGCCCCCACCACCACCGTCGCGGTGCTCGGGCGGCTGCAGGAGGCCGGCCTGGTGCGCAGCGACGGCAGCGGCTGGCGGCTCGCCGGGCTCGCTCTGCCTTGAGAAGCTCCTGGCTTCCTAGACTCCGACCATGGCCGACCAGGAGGACGCACCGGGGGAGCCGGCGGGGCTGCCCGAGGCGTTCGTCCGGGTCCTGGGCGACTACGAGCAGCACCTCGCCGTCGAGCGCGACCTGACCCCGCACTCCGTGCGCGCCTACCTCACCGACGTCGCCGGCCTGCTCGAGCACGCCCGGCGGCTCGGGATCGGCGACGTGGACCGGATCGACCTGCGCACCCTGCGCGGCTGGCTGGCCCAGCAGCAGAGCCTCGGCCGCTCACGCACCACGATCGCGCGCCGCGCCACCGCGGCCCGGGTCTTCACCGCGTGGCTGGCCCGCACCGGTCGGGCCGCGCAGGACGCCGGGTCGAGCCTGGCCAGCCCCCGGGCGCACCGCACCCTGCCGGCGGTGCTGCGCCGCGACGAGGCCGACGAGCTGATCCGCGCGGCCACCGACCTGGCCGACGACGGCAGCCCGGTGGGGCTGCGCGACGTGGCGATGCTCGAGCTGCTCTACGCCACCGGCATCCGGGTCGGCGAGCTGGCCGGGCTCGACGTCGACGACGTCGACCGCGAGCGCAACGTGGTGCGGGTGCTGGGCAAGGGGCGCAAGGAGCGCAGCGTGCCGTTCGGGCGCCCGGCCGCCCGGGCCCTCGACTTCTGGACCCGCCACGGCCGCCCGCGACTCGTCGTCGAGGGCTCCGGCCCCGCCCTGTTCCTCGGCGCCCGGGGCGGGCGCATCGACCAGCGCGCCGTGCGCACCCTCGTGCACCGCCGCATCGCCGACGTCCCCGGCGCGCCCGACATCGGCCCCCACGGGCTGCGGCACACCGCCGCCACGCACCTGCTCGAGGGCGGTGCCGACCTGCGCTCGGTGCAGGAGCTGCTGGGCCACGCCTCGCTGGCCACGACCCAGCTCTACACGCACGTGACCACCGACCGGCTGCGCGCGGCGTACCGCCAGGCCCACCCCCGCGCCTGACGCCGAGCCGGCGCTACTTCCCCGCGGTGAGCAGGCGGTCCAGGACGTCGCGGTAGGGGGTGTCGTACGCCGTCGGGGCGGTGGTCCACAGGGGGAGCAGGCGGACCGGACCGAGCCCGACCAGGCGCAGCGGGTCGAGGTAGGTGTCGCCGGTGGGGCCGGTCCCGATCCAGCCCCAGTGCAGGCAGGTGCGGGGCAGGCAGTGCGAAGGGGCCACCTCGAGACGACCCAGCACGTCGCCGGCCGTCACCGGGTCGCCGACCTCCCGGCTCGCCGCCACCGGCTCGTACGTCGTGCGCGTCGCGCCGTGGACCACCACGACGACCCCGCGGCCGGCGATCCGCCCGGCGAAGGCGACCTCGCCGTCGAGCGCGGCCCGCACCGGCTGCCCGGGCCGGCCCAGCAGGTCGACGCCACGGTGCCCCGGGCCGTAGGGGGAGGCCGGGGCGTCGAAGCGCTCGACGACCTCGGGCTCGGGTCGCAGCGGCCAGGCGCCGACCGGGTCGGGGCCGACAGCCATCAGCAGGGCGCCCAGCAGGGCGGAGGCGGGGGAGAGGGACACGTGCCCAGAGTGGGCGCCGCGGGCGTCCTCGTGCTGGGGTGGAGGCCACCTCGGGGACAACGGGGCGGGGAGCGGTGCCTGTGCGCGGCTGGCGGCCCGCGACGGATTCGCTGGTGGGGCCCGCGCTGGCGTACGCTGGCGGACGCAATCCTCAGGGATTGACTTCGCACGTCCGCAGACCGCGACACGCCTCCGCGAGGGGGAGTGGGCACCCGTGGGCGACGATCCTCGGTCCCGGACCGACAGGCGTGAGCCTGGAGATCCGGGTCGGGTCGCGCGCAGACGTCAGGGCGACCGGCACCCGCCGGCCGCGACGAACCGTAAACAACCACCGGAGCACGTCACCGGTGCGTCCTGGCCGCAAGGCACCAAGGGCGCCACCAGCGGTGCCGGCTCCAGCACAGGAGAACACCACCATGGCAGTCGTGACCATGCGCCAGCTCCTCGAGAGCGGCGTCCACTTCGGGCACCAGACCCGTCGCTGGAACCCCAAGATGAAGCGCTTCATCATGACCGAGCGCAACGGCATCTACATCATCGACCTGCAGCAGTCGCTGAGCTACATCGACCGCTCGTACGCCTTCATCAAGGAGACCGTCGCCAAGGGCGGCACCGTGATGTTCGTGGGCACCAAGAAGCAGGCCCAGGAGGCGATCGCCGAGCAGGCGACCCGCGTCGGGATGCCCTACGTCAACCAGCGCTGGCTGGGCGGCATGCTCACCAACTTCCAGACCGTGCACCAGCGGATCAACCGCCTCAAGGAGCTCGACGAGGTCGACTTCGACAACGTCGCCGGCTCGGGTCGCACGAAGAAGGAGCTCCTGCAGATGAAGCGGGAGCGCGACAAGCTCGACAAGACCCTGGGCGGCATCCGCGAGATGGGCCGCGTGCCCTCCGCCGTGTGGATCGTCGACACGAAGAAGGAGCACCTCGCCGTCGAGGAGGCCCGCAAGCTGCGGATCCCGATCATCGGCATCCT
>JBFGFQ010000226.1:0-3313 GCA_041579495.1 Nocardioides sp. | reverse complement strand
GCTGACCCGGCTGGGTCACGACCCCGCCGCCGAGATCGCCCGCGCGCCCGCATGGAGCCCGTGGCGCTCCTACGCCCTGATGCACCTGTGGCAGACCCTGATGCCCGACCCGCCCCGACGGGAGGACGACTGAGATGTGGACCGAGACCGACACCCCGATCGGGCCGCTGCGCCTCGTCGCGGACGACGGCGCCCTGTCGGCCGTGGAGTTCTCGCCCTACCCCGAGGCGGGGGCAGCCGACCCGGGTGAGCGCGACGACACCGAGCCGTTGCTGGTCGAGGCGGTGCGCCAGCTGGCGGCGTACTTCGACGGCCGGCTGCGCGACTTCGACCTGCCCCTGGCCCCGCGGGGCAGCGACTTCCAGCAGCGGGTCTGGGCGCAGCTGCGCACGATCGGCTACGGCGAGACCGCGTCGTACGGCGAGGTCGCGCGGGCGCTGGGCATGACCAACGCCGCCTCGCGCGCCGTCGGGCTGGCCAACGGGCGCAACCCGATCCCCGTGGTGATCCCGTGCCACCGGGTGATCGGCGCCGACGGCACGCTCACCGGGTACGCCGGCGGGCTGGAGCGCAAGCAGGCGCTGCTCGGCCTCGAGCAGCCCGGCCTGTTCTGAGGGGGCTCAGGCGCTCTCGGCGGCCGCGCGGCGCAGCGACTCCGAGAGCCGCTCGGCCGCGGCGAGCACGGCGGGGGCGTGCATGCGCCCGGGCTGGCGCGAGAGCCGCTCGAGGGGGCCGGAGACCGAGACCGCGGCGATGATCTTGCCGCTGGGGGAGCGCACCGGGGCGGAGACCGACGCCACGCCCTGCTCGCGCTCGCCCACCGACTGGGCCCAGCCGCGGCGGCGGATGCCCGACAGGGCGGCCGCGGAGAAGGCGGCGTTCTGCAGACCGCGGTGCATCCGCTCGGGGTCGTCCCAGGCCAGCAGCACCTGGGCGGCCGAGCCGGCGCGCATGGTCAGCTGGGAGCCGACCGGGATGGTGTCGCGCAGGCCGGAGGGCCGCTCGGCGGCCGCCACGCACACCCGGTGCTCGCCCTGGCGGCGCCACAGCTGGGCGGACTCGCCGGTGATGTCGCGCAGCCGGGCCAGCACCGGTCCGGCGGTGGCCAGCAGCCGGTCCTCGCCGGCGGCCGCGGAGAGCTCGGAGAGCCGCGGGCCGAGCACGAAGCGGCCCTGCATGTCGCGGGCCACCAGCCGGTGGTGCTCGAGCGCCACGGCCAGGCGGTGGGCCGTGGGCCGCGCCAGACCGGTCGCGGTCACGAGCCCCGCCAGGGTCGCCGGGCCGGCCTCGAGCGCGGTCAGCACGATCGCGGCCTTGTCGAGCACTCCCACTCCACTGCTGTCCATATGCCAATACTCGCGTCTCAGATCATGGGATGCAAGTCCTGTGACCGGGCTCTCACCCCCGCGACAGTAGGCGGTGGAACACGCGTCGCGTCTCGCATCGCGGGACCCGCGTCTCACGAACTGGGATCGACGGCGTACTGTCGTCTCCTGTTCCACCGTCCCCACTCGAACCACCAAGGAGCACGTCATGGGCAGGACCCTGTCGGAGAAGGTCTGGGACGAGCACGTCGTCCGCTCGACCGCGGGCGAGCCGGACCTGCTCTACATCGACCTCCACCTCATCCACGAGGTCACCTCGCCGCAGGCCTTCGACGGCCTGCGCCTGGCCGGGCGCGCGGTGCGCCGCCCCGACCTGACCCTGGCCACCGAGGACCACAACGTCCCGACCCTCGACTGGGACAAGCCGATCGCCGACCCGGTGTCGCGCACCCAGGTCGAGACGCTGCGACGCAACGCCGAGGAGTTCGGCGTGCGGCTGCACCCGCTCGGCGACCTCGACCAGGGCATCGTGCACGTGGTCGGACCGCAGCTGGGCCTGACCCAGCCGGGCATGACCATCGTGTGCGGTGACAGCCACACCAGCACCCACGGTGCCTTCGGTGCGATCGCCTTCGGCATCGGCACCTCCGAGGTCGAGCACGTGCTGGCCACCCAGACCCTGATGCAGGCCCGGCCCAAGACGATGGCGGTGACCATCAACGGCAGCCTGCCCGCGGGCGTGACCGCCAAGGACCTGGTGCTCAACCTGATCGCGCACACCGGCACCGGTGGCGGTCAGGGCTACATCGTGGAGTACCGCGGCCAGGCCATCGAGGAGCTCTCGATGGAGTCGCGGATGACCGTGTGCAACATGAGCATCGAGTGGGGTGCCAAGGCCGGGATGATCGCCCCCGACCAGATCACCTTCGACTACATCGAGGGCCGTCCCGAGGCGCCCACCGGGGCCGACTGGGACGCCGCCGTCGAGCACTGGACCAGCCTGCGCACCGACGAAGACGCGACCTTCGACGCCGAGATCGTCCTGGACGCCTCGACGATGACCCCGTTCGTCACCTGGGGCACCAACCCCGGGCAGGGCGTCCCGCTGGGCGCCTCGGTGCCGCACCCCGAGGACTTCGAGGAGCCCTCCGACCGGGTCGCCGCCGAGAAGGCGCTGGCCTACATGGACCTGGTGGCCGGCACCCCGATGCGCGAGGTCAGCGTCGACACCGTCTTCGTCGGCTCCTGCACCAACGGCCGCATCGAGGACCTGCGCCTGGCCGCCGAGATCATCAAGGGCCGCACCGTCGCCCCCGACACCCGGCTGCTCGTCGTGCCCGGCTCGGTGCGGGTGCGGCTGCAGGCCGAGGAGGAGGGCCTCGACGTCGTCTTCAAGGAGGCCGGCGCCGAGTCGCGCGGGGCGGGCTGCTCGATGTGCCTGGGCATTAACCCCGACACGCTGGCCCCGGGGGAGCGCAGCGCGTCCACCTCCAACCGGAACTTCGAGGGCCGCCAGGGCAAGGGCGGGCGTACCCACCTGGTCTCGATCCCCGTCGCCGCCGCCACCGCGGTGCGCGGCACCCTGTCCTCGCCCGCGGACCTGGACTGAGAGGCAGCACCATGGAGAAGATCACCACCCACACCGGCATCGGTGTCCCGCTGCGCCGCAGCAACGTCGACACCGACCAGATCATCCCGGCCGTGTACCTCAAGCGGGTCACGCGCACCGGCTTCGAGGACGGGCTGTTCGCCGCGTGGCGCAACGACCCCGAGTTCGTGCTCAACCACCCCGTCTACTCGCAGGGCTCGGTGCTGGTCGCCGGCCCCGACTTCGGCACCGGCTCCTCGCGCGAGCACGCCGTGTGGGCGCTGCAGAACTACGGCTTCAGGGTCGTCATCTCCTCGCGCTTCGCCGACATCTTCCGCGGCAACTCCGGCAAGGCCGGCCTGCTCGCGGCCCAGGTCGACGAGGCGGTCGTGCAGCGGCT
>JBFGFQ010000225.1:0-3522 GCA_041579495.1 Nocardioides sp. | reverse complement strand
GTGCGCAACCTCGAGTACTGGCGCGGCGTCGAGAGGGCCGGCGGGATGCCGCGGCCCCGGCCGCTGCGCGTGCTGTGCTACCACGCGGTGAGCGACCTGGACGGCACCCGGCTGCGTCCGTACGGCGTGCCGCCCGGGCTGCTGCGCGCCCAGCTGCGGCTGCTCGACCGGGTGGGCGTCAGCTACGTCACCCCGGCCGAGGCGGCCCGCGCCCTGCTGGAAGGTGGTGGCCTGCCGCGGCGGCCGCTCCTCGTCACCTTCGACGACTGCTACGAGGACCTCCTGCACGAAGGGTTGGCGGTACTCGGGTCACTGCGGGTCCCGGCCGCGGCCTTCGCGGTGGCGGACCGGATCGGCGGCACGAACCAGTGGGACGCCCGGCTCGGAGGAGACCCCCTGCGACTGCTCGACGCGGAAGGGCTGAGGGCACTGGAGCGTGCGGGTCTCGAGATCGGCGGCCACGGGAGCACGCACGTCCCGCTCTCGGAGGTCTCCGACGACCCGGTCGTGCTGCACCACGAGACCGTGGGTGCCCTGACACGGCTGAGGAGTCTCGGTCTCCGTCCGTCCCGGGCGTTCGCCTATCCCCACGGCGCCCACGACCCGCGGGTGCGCTCGTCGGTCGCCGCCGCCGGCGTCCGCCTCGCGTTCACCGTCACTCCCGGGTGGGCGCGCGCCGGTGACGACCCGCTGCAGGTGCCGCGCATCGAGGTCGTGCGCGACGACGGCGCCGGGTGGCGGCTGCTCCTCAAGCTGGCGACGGCCGGCCGGCTGTCGGTGCCCGGCGTGCGGCAGTGGCCTCGTGAGGTGCGGCGCCGACTGGGTGCGTGGCGCCGACGGTCGGTTCGCAGAGGTCAGGGCGCCCATACTCGGTAGCGCAGACTCGCCTGGAGCCTGCCGACCCGCCACCCGAGCCGCGAGGCCCACACGGCCAGGGCGCGCCGCGAGCGCAGCGCAGGCAGCAGCCGCGCCACCAGGAGCGGCCACGCCAGCACCGCGCGCGCCGGCGGCGGCTTGCCAAGGCCGTAGGCCCGGTAGTCGCGATACATCCGCACGCTGCCCCACGAGTAGCCGCGCCACTGGCGGTAGCAGGGCACCGGGTCGGTGCGGTGGCGGTAGCGCACCACGGCGTCGGGCAGCAGTGTCAGCTCGACACCCCCCAGCTGGGCGCGGTAGCAGTAGTCGCGGTCCTCGCACGCCACGTCCAGGGACTCGTCGAAGCCGCCCAGCTCGTCGTGCAGGGTGCGACGGACACCGAGCGCGGCGCCGAAGGTGTAAGGGAGGAACGGCGGGTCGCTCTGCAGCAGACCCGCCCCGGAGGAGCGCATCTCGAGGGTCCACGCCGGGTTGAGGGAGTGATGGTCGACCTGAGCCGCGACGAGCGGCTGCTGCTCGAGCCCTTCGGCCATCGCGGCCAGCCAGCCAGGCGCCACCACGTCGTCGGCGTCGCAGAAGACGATGTTGCGGCTCCTGGCCCTGCGCACCCCCTCGTTCCGGGCTGCGGCGGCACCGGCGACGGCGGACGCGTCGACCAGCAGCAGCGCCGGCAGCTGGTCGCGGAAGCCCTCCACGATTCCGATGCTGCCGTCGGTCGAGCCGTTGTCGGCGACCACCAGCTCCCAGGCGACTTCACACCGCTGCCGGGCGATGGCCGTCAGCTGCTCGTGAAGGTACCGCTCGGCGTCGCGCATCGCCAGCACCACGCTCACCACGGGTTCGTCGGGCTGCTCGGATCCCTCGGCCCCGCAGACGGGACGTCGTACAGGCGCCACGTCGGTCATCGGGTCACTCGCCCCTCAGCCCGAGCAGCGCGCACCCGAGCACGCCCACCACCCACGCGACCACCACCGGGATGTCACCGCTGTGCACGCCGTGATGCGAGGTGATCGCCAGGATCACCGGCCCTTCCCCCTGGCGCTGGTCGAGGATCAGGTTGGCCACCACGTAGGTCAGGCAGGACGCGACGACAGCGGCCGCGACGCGGCGTTGCTGTCGGGGCGACATCGCGGCCTACCGCTGGCTCAGAGCCGGGGGCGGACGTGGAGCCCGACCTCGGGGTCGACCACGATCTCCTGAGCGGCATCGATGCCGTCGGTGAGCAGGGCTGCGTCGATGGGGGTGTTGCGCTTGATCACAGCCAGGGCGATCGGGCCGAGCTCGTGGTGGCGGGCCGAGGTGCCGACGTAGCCGACGACCTTGTCGCCGAGCACCACGTCGGCGCCGACCTCCGGGAGCCGGTTCTCGGAGCCGTCGAGGTGCAGCAGGGTCAGCCGGCGCGGCGGACGACCCAGCGTGTGCACGCGCGCCACGGTCTCCTGGCCGCGGTAGCAGCCCTTGTCGAGGTGCACCGCCGGCCCGATCCAGCCCATCTCGTTGGGGATCGTGCGGTGGTCGGTGTCGAGACCGAACCGCGGCTCGCCGCGGGCGATCCGCAGCGCCTCGTAGGCCCACAGCCCGGCGGCCGGGCCGGCCGCGGCGGCGTACGCCGTCAGCTGGTCGCGCGGGACCAGGCGGTAGCCGGTGGCGGGACGCCAGGTCAGGGCGTGCTGCGCGGTCTCGTCGGTGATCTCGACGCGGGTCATGAACTTCATCCGCTCGAGGAACTCGATGAGCGCCGCGGAGGCGCCGGGCTCGGTCCAGGCGGTGAAGGCCTCGCCGTCGTCGACGCCGCGGAACTCGTGCTCGACGTGGCCCTGCGGGCTCAGGACCAGGCCCTGGGTCTGGACGTCGGGCGCGAGGTCGAGGAAGTACTGGGTGGTCAGCGAGTGCAGCCAGGTGAGCCGGTCGGGGCCCGCGATGCGGAAGACGTCGTGGTGTGAGAGGTCGACGAAGCCCTCACCGGCCTCGAGGGCACGCTGCTCGAGGTTGAAGGAGCCGTAGTGAGCGGCGACGGGCGCGTCGATCCCGTTGCCCGCGACGGCGTCGGGCAGCGACAGCAGGGGGCTGGGTGTGCCGTGCGGGGTGGTCGTCATGGTGCGCATCCTCCTTGGCAGGTGCCGAACACCGTCAGGTGCCCCTCGTCGATCTCGAACCCGTGCTCGGTCGCGAGCGTCGTGCGCAGCGGACCCAGCACATCGGTCTCAACCGACGTGACCCGCTTGCAATTCCGGCAGACCAGGTGGAAGTGCTCGTGGCCGCGCACCGAGTGGTAGGTCGGCGCGCGGTCGCTGAGGTGGGCGTGATGGATGAGCCCGACCTCCTCGAGCACCTCGAGGGTGCGGTAGACCGTCGACAGGTTGACCGCCGCGGAGGTCTCGCGCACCCGGGCGTGCACCTGGTCGGGCGTGGCGTGCCCGAGGTCCTGCACCGCCGACAGCACGAGCTCGCGCTGCGGCGTGAGGCGGAAGCCTCGCGCCCGCAACTCGTCGCGCCAGTCGGTGTTCATTCCTGCCGCTGCAACCGGGCCCAGAGGTGGGGCTGGAGCTCCTGGCCCATGGCCTCCATGTCGTAGGCGTAGAGCAGGTCACCCTCGACGTTGCCGTAGAGACGGTGGCCGGCGGAGACCTCCTTGGCGGTCTCGGT
>JBFGFQ010000224.1:0-3527 GCA_041579495.1 Nocardioides sp. | reverse complement strand
AGGTGGCGCCGACTGCTGCGTTTCAGGCCCGGTCGGTCAGGCCCGGTCGGCGGTGCGGCGGATGCCCGCCGCGAAGGTCTCGTGCAGCGCGGCGGGCAGGTCGTGACCCATCCCGTCGATCATCAGCAGCTCGGAGCCGCGCAGCGCGCGGGCCGTGGCCCGTCCACCCGAGGGGTGCACCATCTTGTCGGCCAGGCCGTGCACCACCAGCGCCGGCACGTCGAGCGCCTTGAGCCTCGGCTCGCGGTCGGGCTGGGTCAGGATCGCCACCATCTGGCGCAGGGTGCCGGCCGCGCTCACCCCGTGCTCGAAGGTGTCGGCTGCCCGCTGCCGGTTCTCCTCGGGGCTCAACGGGTAGCCGGGGGAGCCGATCAGGCGCCACAGCCGCGCGCTCTGCTTGATGTAGGCGTCCTTGCCCTGGCCGCCGCTCGTGATGAGCATCGGCAGCAGCGCGGGGTGCTGCCAGCCGACCGTGCGACGTCCGGTGGTCGACATGATCGAGGTCAGCGAGCGCACCCGCGCGGTGTGCTCGACCGCCAGCGTCTGCACGATCATCCCGCCCATCGACACGCCCGCCACGTGGGCGGAGTCCAGGCCCAGGTGGTCCATCAGGCCCACCACGTCGCCGGCCATGTCGCCGAGCGAGTACGGCGCGCGCGTGGGCAGGCCGGCGAAGGCGCGCACCAGCATCGCGCGGGTGACCCGGCCCTGGAGCCGGCTCGAGCGCCCGGCGTCGCGGTTGTCGAAGCGCACCACGTAGAAGCCGCGGCGGGCCAGCCGCACGCACAGGTCGTCGTCCCACCAGGTCAGCGGTGCGCCGAGGCCCATCACCAGCACCAGCGGGTCGGCGTCGGGTTCGCCGAAGGTCTGGTAGCAGAGCTCGACCCGCGGGCCGACGGGGGCGCGCAGCTGCTCGGACACGGTCACCGGGGTGCGGGCGGACATGCCTCAAGTACACCGCACTGGGTAAGTCGACCGGGCGTCCGGTCACAATTGGGTGTCACACCTCACAGGGTGGTCCACGTCACGCTAGCGTTGAATCATGAACGAGTCACCGCTCGCCTCCTTCCTGCTCCCGGAGGGCTTCCGACGCCCCCCGGTGGTCGCCGTGCTCAAGGAAGCGAGGATCGCGACGGAGACCGGGCGGTGGGCCGCGCACGCCCTGCAGGGGCGCGTGGAGCGCCGCCGGGCGCCGTACGTCGCGGGGGCGCAGCAGCGCGACCTCGACCCGGTGCTGCTGGTGCCGGGGTTCCTGGCCGGTGACTACACGCTGCGCGCGATGGCCGGCGCGCTGCGCGGGCAGGGGATGCGCACCTACCGCTCGCGCATCCTGGCCAACGTGGGGTGCACCCTCGACGCCGCCGAGCTGATCGAGCAGCGCCTCGAGGTGATCGCGGCCAAGCGCGGCTCGCGCGTGCAGCTGGTCGGGCACAGCCTGGGCGGCATGCTGGCGCGCGGCATCGCCGTGCGCCGCCCCGACCTGGTCTCGGGGATCATCACCATGGGCAGCCCGATGATGGCGCCGGCCGCCCACCACCGGGCGCTGACCGCGAGCCTGGGCGGGGTGATCGCGCTGAGCAAGCTGGGCGTGCCGCGCACCATGACCACCGACTGCGTCGGCGGGCCCTGCGCCCGGCAGAGCTTCGAGGAGAGCCGCGAGCCGCTGCCCGCCGGGGTCGAGTTCACCGCGATCTACTCGCGCAACGACGGCATCGTCGACTGGCGCGCCTGCATCGACCCGGCCGCCACCACCCAGGTCGAGGTGCGCACCTCCCACGTCGGGATGGCCGTCGACCCCAGCGTCATCACCGCCGTCAGCGAGGCGCTGGTGCGCCACCGCGGCGCCCGCGTGGAGGCGCAGAGCTGGGTGGCCACCGCCTGAGCCCCGCGCGGGGCGGCCTCAGCGGTCGAAGTCGACCGCGGAGTAGGCGCGCAGCTTGTGCAGCTGGTGCTCGGAGTGGATCTGGCGGATCGTGCCCGAGCGCGAGCGCATCACCAGCGAGTGCGTGGTCACGCCGCCGGCGCCGTAGCGCACGCCGCGCAGCAGCTCGCCGTCGGTGATGCCGGTGGCGACGAAGAAGCAGTCGTCGCCGGTGACCAGGTCGTCGGTGGTCAGCACCTGGCCGAGGTCGAGGCCGGCGTCGAGCGCCTTGCGGGTCTCGTCGGCGCCCTGCGGCCAGAGCTTGCCCTGGATGGTGCCGCCCATGCACTTCATCGCGCAGGCGGTGATGATGCCCTCGGGGGTGCCGCCGATGCCGAGCAGCAGGTCGATGCCGGTCTCGGGGCGCGCGGCCATGATCGCGCCGGCCACGTCGCCGTCGCTGATGAACTTGATCATCGCGCCGGTGGCGCGGATCTGGGCGACGAGGTTCTCGTGGCGGGGCCGGTCGAGCAGCACGACGGTGACGTCCTCGGCGCGCTTGCCCTTGGCCTTCGCGACCGCGGCGATGTTGTCGGCCACCGGGGCCTCGATGTCGACGACGTCGGCAGCCTCGGGGCCGGTGACCAGCTTCTCCATGTAGAAGACCGCCGAGGGGTCGTACATCGAGCCGCGCGGCGAGACCGCGAGCACCGAGACTGCGTTGGTCATGCCCTTGGCGGTCAGCGTGGTGCCGTCGATGGGGTCGACCGCGACGTCGCACTCGGGGCCGGTGCCGTCACCGACCTGCTCGCCGTTGTAGAGCATCGGGGCGTTGTCCTTCTCGCCCTCGCCGATGACGACGGTGCCGTTCATCCCGATGGTCGAGATCAGCACCCGCATCGCGTTGACGGCCACGCCGTCGGCGCCGTTCTTGTCGCCCCGCCCGACCCAGCGACCGGCCGCCATCGCGGCCGCCTCGGTCACCCTCACCAGCTCGAGCGCGAGGTTGCGGTCGGGGGTCGAGGAGGGGCTGCTGAGCGGCGAGGACGAGTTCATGGCCGCATGCTATCGGTCTGCACGGCCGTGGCCTTGACGCTCAGCCACACCGCGGCGCCCGGCTCGAGGCCGAGCTCGACGGCCGCGGCCGGCGTCACGTCGGCGATCAGCTCGGGGCCGTCGTCGGTGGCCACCAGCAGCCGCACGGCGTCGCCGTGCGGCGCCACCGCGGCCACCCGTCCGGCCCAGCGGTGCCGCGCGGAGGTCGCCGGGGCGTCGCGCCCGTCGGTGGCGCGGGCGGCGACGGTGACGGCGCTGGGGGCGAAGGAGCGCAGCTCGTCGCCCTCGCGCACCACGTTGAGCCCGACCAGCCGAGCGACGTGCTCGGTGCGCGGGTGCGCCGCGACCTCGCGGGGCGACCCGGTCTGCACCACGCGTCCCTCGTCGAGCACCAGCACCTCGTCGGCCAGGGTGAGCGCGTCGAGCGCGTCGTGGGTGACCAGCAGCGCGACGCCGTCGTACGCCGCGAGGTGGCGGGCCAGCTCGATGCGCAGGCCGGTCGCGACCCCGACGTCGAGGCCGGCGAAGGGCTCGTCGAGCAGCAGCAGGTCGGGCTCGCCGGCCAGTGCCCGGGCGATCGCGACCCGCTGCGCCTGGCCGCCGGAGAGCT
>JBFGFQ010000223.1:0-3536 GCA_041579495.1 Nocardioides sp. | reverse complement strand
GGTCCCGGCCACCTCGTCCAGCGCTGAGTGCACCCGCGCGACAGCCCCGCCGATGGGGTGCGCCGCGGTGGTGGACATGAGTAAAGTATCTCAGCCGCCACCGACAAAAGACCAGGTCAACCCACGTTTTCCACAAGCGGATCGAAACTTTTTTCGATCCGCACCGGCTACCAGCCGAGCGTCTCCAGGCGGTGACGCCGACCGAAGCCGCGCAGGTCGTCAGTCGTGTAGTCCTGCTGCTCGCGGCGCACGTCGGCGGCCGTGGCCTTGAAGCGGCTGAAGGGCAGGAAGCCCGCCATCACGGCGCGCGCCTGGGTGACCAGCAGGTCGCGGTGCCGCGCCTCGTGCAGCTGGCCGTGCCACTGCTCGCCCTGCCAGCGGAACGAGAAGACCCAGTAGAAGAGCGAACCACCCGAGGCGGGGAAGTGCAGGTGCGTCTGGTCCACACGCAGCTCGGGACTGATCAGCAGGTTCTCCCGCTCGGCACTGACCTCGTCGTCGAAGACCAGGTGGCTGAGGTCGGCGGTGAACTCGTGCGACGACCAGGCGACGCCGCCGGGATCGGTGGCGATGGTGGTGCTCATCGGGCTCCTCTGTCTGTTCGCACCGGGACCCCGTGCGGGTGGCGGGGCAGCGGCGCGGCGCTGAGGTCGCCGTCGCACACCCCCCGGCCTCGCGACGACGACACCACCAGTTCTAGGTCGTGACCAGGCATTTCTGCCACCGTCGGTTAAGTCCCGGACGAATCCGAACAACCCGGACAGACCTTCGTACAGTGGTGGGTGGCACAGGTGGCGCATGGGGCGCCGTCGGCGCCCCCTGACCGGACGGAGCACTTGTCGTGACCGACACGCCGACGGAGTCGCCCAGCAGCGGCAGCAGCGAGTGGGACTTCCTGGCCCATCGCCTCCACCAGCTGCGGGTCCAGGCCGGCGAGCCGTCGTACGGCGAGATCGCGCGTCGCGTCGCCCAGCGCCGCCTCTAGGCCGGGTGCACCGAGCACGAGGCCCGGGTCGCCCGCACCACCGTCTACGACGTGTTCCGCACCGGACGTGCCCGCATCAACCTCGAGCTGGTGCGCGAGATCGTCACGGTGCTCGGAGGCCAGGACGCCGACGTCGACACGTGGGTGGTCGAGCACCGGCGCCCGGTCGACCTCGGGCCCCGGGCCGCCGGGACGCACCCCACCTCAGGGCAGACCGACCCCGCCCAGTCCCCGACCCCGTCGACCCCGCTCCCGCTGCGCCTCGCCATGACCGTGGCCGGCGTGTGCGTGGTCGTCAACCTGGTCGGGCGCGTGGTCGTCGACGTCCTGAACCTCCCCGTCTTCCTCGACATGGCCGGCACCGCCGTCGCGGCGATCGCCCTCGGCCCCTGGTACGGCGTCGCGGTCGGCGCGAGCACCAACGTGGGCGGTGCCGCGTTCAGCGGCACCGACTCCATCCCCTTCGCGCTGGTCAACATGGCCGGCGCTCTGGTGTGGGGCTACGGCGTGCGCCGCTTCGGGATGGGCCGCACGCTGCTGCGCTTCATGGGTCTGAACGTGCTGGTCGCGGTCGTCTGCACGCTGGTGGCTGTCCCCGTGCTGGTGCTGCTGTACGGCGGCGGCGTGGGGCACAGCCAGGACTTCGTCACCGCCACCTTCGTCGAGATGACCGGCGCGCTCGAGGTGGCCGTGGGGCTCTCCAACATGGTCGTCTCGCTGGGCGACAAGATGATCAGCGGGTTCGTCGCCCTGGTGGCCTGCTCGACGCTGCCGCTGGTGCTGCGCCGTCGCACTCGGCTGGTGATGGTCTCCCCCGACCTCGGCGGCCCCGCCGACTGAGGCACCCCAGGCCGGCCCCGGCCGGCTCAGCCGCTCCGAGCCCCGCTCCGAGCCCCGCTCCGGGCCAGGTGCCGCTCCAGGTGCCGGGCCAGGTACGGCGCCGTGACGCTGCCCTCGGCCACGGCCACGTCGTCGGGGGTGCCGGTCGCGACGACCCGCCCACCGCCGTCGCCGCCGGCCGGACCGAGGTCGACGACCCAGTCGGCGCCGGCGATGGTGCCGAGGTCGTGCTCGACCACCACCACCGTGTTGCCGGCGTCGACGAGCCGGTGCAGCTGGCGCACCAGCAGCGCGATGTCGGCCGGGTGCAGCCCGGCGGTCGGCTCGTCGAGCAGGTAGAGCGCGTGGCCGCGCCGGGCCCGCTGCAGCTCGGTCGCGAGCTTGATCCGCTGCGCCTCGCCGCCGCTGAGCTCGGTGGCGGGCTGGCCCAGCCGCAGGTAGCCCAGCCCCACCTCCCGCAGGGTCGCGAGGCTGCGTGCCGCGGCCGGCACGTCGTCGAGCACCTCGGCGGCCTCGTCGACCGACAGGGCCAGCACGTCGGCGATGCTCAGGCCGCGGTGCCGCACCTCGAGGGTCTCCGCGTTGTAGCGCGCGCCGCCGCAGGTGGGACAGGGCGCGTAGGTGCCGGGCATGAACAGCAGCTCGACCGACACGAAGCCCTCGCCCTGGCAGGTCTCGCACCGGCCCTCGGCGACGTTGAAGGAGAAGCGGCCGGCGCCGTAGCCGCGGGCCCGGGCCTCCGGGGTGGCGGCGTACAGCTTGCGGACCGCGTCGAAGAGGCCGGTGTAGGTGGCCAGGTTGGAGCGCGGGGTGCGCCCGATGGGGCGCTGGTCGACGCGCACCAGCCGGTCGAAGGACTCCAGCCCGGTGGCCTGGTCGACGTCGATCTCGAGGGCGCTGTCGTGCTCCTCGTCGGGGGCCTGGCCGAGGTGGCGGCGCACCAGCTCGGCGAGCACCTGGGTGACCAGCGTCGACTTGCCCGACCCCGACACCCCGGTCACGGCGGTCAGGGCGCACAGCGGCAGGTCGACCGAGAGGTCGTCGAGGTTGTGCCGGCTGATGCCGCGCAGGTGCAGCCACCCCTGCGGCGTACGCCGCTCGCGCTGCTCGGGCTCGACCCGGCCGAAGAGGTGCGCCCCGGTCACGGAGCCCGCGACGTCCTCGAGCCCGGCGACCGGACCGGAGTAGAGCACCCGTCCGCCGCCCTCCCCCGCGCCGGGACCGATGTCGACGACCCAGTCGGCGCGGCGCACGACGTCGAGGTCGTGCTCGACGACGAACAGCGAGTTGCCCGACGCCTTGAGCTGCTCGAGCACGTCGAGCAGCGGCTCGGCGTCGGCGGGGTGCAGGCCGGCGGACGGCTCGTCGAGCACGTAGACGACCCCGAACAGCCCCGAGCGCAGCTGGGTGGCGATCCGCAGCCGCTGGGTCTCGCCGGGCGAGAGCGTCGTCGAGCTGCGCCCCAGGGACAGGTAGCCCAGGCCCAGGCCGAGCAGCACCTCGACCCGGGCGACCAGGTCGGCGCACAGGCGCACCGCGACCTCGGTGGCCTCCCCCGAGTCGGCCGACGAGGTGGCCGCGGCCGCCTCGTCGAGCTCGGCGACCGGGCGCAGCACCTCGACCAGGTCGACGAAGGACAGCGCGTTGGTCTCGGCGATGCTCAGCCCGCGGAAGGTGACGGCCAGCGAGTCGGCCTGCAACCCCGTGCCCG
>JBFGFQ010000222.1:0-3568 GCA_041579495.1 Nocardioides sp. | reverse complement strand
GGAGCAGACCGAGGGCCGGATCACGCACTTCGTGACCGGCATGGGCACCGGCGGCACGATCTCGGGCGTGGGGCGCTACCTCAAGGAGCGCAACCCCGACGTGCAGGTCGTCGGCGCCGACCCCGCCGGCTCGGTCTACTCGGGTGGCGACGGGCGCCCCTACCTGGTCGAGGGCGTGGGCGAGGACTTCTGGCCCGAGACCTACGACCGCTCGGTGGCCGACCGGGTCATCGAGGTCTCCGACGCCGACTCGTTCGCGATGACGCGCCGGCTGGCCCGCGAGGAGGCGCTGCTGGTCGGCGGCTCCTGCGGGATGGCCGTGGTGGCGGCGCGCAAGCTGGCCCACGAGCTGGCCGAGGAGGGCCGCACCGACGCGGTGGTCGTCGTGCTGCTGCCCGACTCCGGGCGCGGCTACCTCACCAAGATCTTCAACGACGAGTGGCTCGCGCAGTACGGCTTCGCCACCTCCGAGGGCGGCGACGTCTCGCGGACCGTGGGCGAGGTGCTGCGCGGCAAGTCCGGGCGGCTGCCCGATCTCGTGCACACCCACCCCAACGAGACGATCGCCGAGGCCGTCGCGATCCTGAAGGAGTACGGCGTCTCGCAGATGCCGGTCGTGCGGGCCGAGCCGCCGATCGTGGCCGCCGAGGTCGCCGGGTCGGTCTCCGACCGGGCCCTGCTCGACGCCCTGTACGCCGGCCACGCCCATCTGACCGACCGCGTCGAGGACCACATGTCGCCCGCGCTGCCCACGATCGGTGCGGCCGAGGAGGCGACCGACGCGGTGCGGCTGATGGAGAAGGCCGACGCGGTGCTCGTGCACGAGGACGGCAAGCCGGTCGGCGTGCTGACCCGCCAGGACCTGCTGGCCTTCCTGGCCCGCGCCTGATCCACCTGGCGGGCCCCTGTTGGCCCGGGGCCCTCCAGCCCCTAGAGTGAGAACACGTTCTAGTTCTGGAGGGCGCATGTCCGCACCTGCCATCGAGGGATGGTTCACCACCGGCCCCGACCCCTCGCTCACCGGCGAGCGGTGCACCTCGTGCGCCACGGTCTACTTCCCGCCGACGATCGCAGCGGCCGGCTTCTGCCGCCACCCGCGGTGCGACGGCGAGGAGTTCGAGCGGGTGCCGCTCTCGCGCCGGGGCCGGGTGTGGTCCTACACCGACGCGCAGTACCAGCCGCCCGCGCCGTACGCCGCCGCCGAGCCGTTCGAGCCGTTCGCGCTCGCCGCCGTCGAGCTGCCCGAGGGCATCGTGGTGCTGGGCCAGGTGGCCCGCGGCTACGGAGTCGACGACCTGCGCGTGGGCGCCGAGGCCGAGCTCGTCATCGAGCCCGAGGCCGTGGGCGACGCGCTCATGTGGAAGTGGCTGCCCCTGGGGTCGGGCCACGTCACCGAGCTGGGCGAGGAGGCCGACCAGTGAGCGCCGCGGGGGAGCAGCGCGGCGTCGCCGTCGCCGGGGTGGGCATGCACCCGTGGGGCAAGTGGGGCCGCAGCTTCGTGCAGTACGGCGTGCACGCCGCCCGCGAGGCGCTGCGCGACGCCGGCGTCCCGTGGACCGACGTCGACCTCGTGGTCGGCGGCGAGACCGTGCGCAACGGCTACGCCGGCTACGTCGCCGGCTCGACCTTCGCCCAGGCGCTGGGGTGGAACGGCGCGCGGATCGCGACGTCGTACGCCGCCTGCGCCACCGGAGCGCAGGCCCTCGACACCGCCCGCGCCCGGATCCTGGCCGGGCTCTGCGAGGTGGCGCTGGTCGTGGGCGCCGACACCACGCCCAAGGGGTTCCTGGCACCCAACGCGGGGGAGCGCTGGGACGACCCCGACTGGCTGCGGTTCCGGCTGCTGGGCATGACCAACCCGGCGTACTTCGCGATGTACGCGCGCCGGCGGATGGACCTCTACGGCGCGACCACCGAGGACTTCGCGCAGGTGAAGGTGAAGAACTCCCGCCACGGCCTGGCCAACCCCAATGCCCGCTACCGCAAGGAGGTCAGCGTCGCCGACGTGCTGGCCAGCGCGGTGGTCAGCGACCCGCTGCACCTGCTCGACATCTGCGCCACCTCCGACGGCGCCGCCGCGGTGGTGCTCGTCTCCGACGACTACGCACGCCGGCACGGGCTCCTCGACGGGGCGGTGCGGATGGCTGCGGTGGCCACGGTGACGCCGACCTTCCCCAACACCGTGCTCGACATGCCGATGCTCTCCACCGACGCCAGCGGCGGGCGCGAGCCCGAGCACACCTTCAAGGAGTCGATCGGGCTGGCGGCCTACGAGGAGGCCGGCATCGGTCCCGAGGACGTCGACGTGGCGGAGGTCTACGACCTGTCCACGGCGCTCGAGCTCGACTGGGTCGAGGACCTCGGGCTGTGCGGGCGCGGCAAGGCCGAGGCGCTGCTGCGCGCGGGCGAGACCACCATCGGCGGGCGCATCCCGGTCAACCCGTCGGGCGGCCTGGCGTGCTTCGGCGAGGCGGTCCCGGCCCAGGCGCTCGCCCAGGTCTGCGAGCTCACCTGGCAGCTGCGCGGCCGGGCCGAGGGACGCCAGGTGGAAGGCGCCCGGGTGGGGATCACCGCCAACCAGGGGCTCTTCGGGCACGGCAGCGCGGTGGTCCTGGTCCGCTAGGACCCGTCGGGCAGCACCATCAGCAGGAGGTCCGCCTCGCTCTCGGGCAGCCACGGGGGCCGGATCCGCCCGACCTGCCGCCAGCCGCGGTGGCGGTAGACCTCGAGGGCGGTGCCGTGGTGGGTGACCACGTCGAGCACCGGGGTGCGCCCCCGCGCGCGCAGCCACGCGACGGCGGTGTCGAGCAGCAGGCCGCCGATCCCGGAGCCGCGCGCGGACAGCTCGGTGAAGAGGACCTCGACGATCCCGAGGCCGGAGGTGTCCGGCACCCCGAGCGCGTCGAGGAAGGCCAGCTCCACGTCGCCCCGGGGCCGGCCCACCGCCACGTGGCCGACGACCCGGCCGCCGACCTCGGCGACCCAGGCCCGCTCCTGGCCCTCGCGCACCACGAACTGCTCGGCGGGGAAGGGCAGCGGCCAGCGCATCGGGTACGACGACGTCGGCTGCTGCTCGGCCAGCGCGGCCACCAGCAGCGGGAGGTCGCGGGGCTCGCGGGCGCGCACGACGGGGGACTGGAGCACCGCGCCATCCTGCCCGGCGGGCACCAGAAGGGCCGCAGGACGGGGCCTGGAGGGGGTGGCGACGCCCCGAATTGACGCTTCCGGGAGAGCCGACCTAATGTTCTTCTCGTTGCCCCGGCAGCCGGCCGAAAGGCCCGGACCGGAGCACAGCAGGACCCGAGGTCACCGCCTCACGACTTCCAGCAGCAGGACTCGCTGGCAGGTCTGTCGGTGTGCCTGGGGGCGGATGCTCGCCAGCCGAGTGTCGCGCAGCTCCCCGGAGTTGACGCGGTACACCCGGACGGGTAAGTTTCTGCAGGTTGCCCCGCCGCTGGTGCCGAGAGGTGCTGGGACGGTGTGCGTCTGATTCTTGAGAACTCAACAGTGTGTCATAGTCGACGAATTAGTTTGTTATGCCCCGTCGATCATGCATGGTTTTCGGACT
>JBFGFQ010000221.1:0-3575 GCA_041579495.1 Nocardioides sp. | reverse complement strand
TCCTCGAGGTACTGCTCGGCGACCCGCTCGTAGGGCGTGCCCTCGACGTCGACCTTCGCGTTGAGCTCGGCCATCTTCTCGTTGTCGAGGTCGGCGAAGATCGCCTCGGCGATCTCGTCGTAGGTCTCGGCGTTCTCCTCGTAGATCTCGTTGCTCATCGTGAACGAGCTGTTGTAGATGATCATGACGCCCGGGTCCTCGACCAGCTCGAGGTTGAGCGCGGTGATCCGGCCGTCGGTGGTGAAGACCTCGCCGAAGTCGCAGTTGCCGTCGGAGGTCTCGGAGTAGATCAGGCCCGTGTCGAGGATCTGGGTCTGGCTGCCCGGCAGCTCGTAGCCGGTGGCCTCCTCCCACAGGACCAGGCCGTCGGGCCGGTCGGGGAACTCGGTCTCCATGCAGACGGTGGCGTCGGGGTTGGCCTCGAGGTAGTCGGCCATCGACTGGAAGTCGAAGCCGCCCTCCTCCTCGGCCCGGTCACCGTTGGCGGCGAAGCCGTAGGTGTCGTTGAAAGGCGAGACGCCGATCCACTGGATGTCGTTCTGCTCGAGGTCGGCCTCGGCGGTGACGTCGTAGAGCTCCTGCGGGTCCTGGCTGGGGTCCTCGTTGCCGAGGTGCACCGTCCAGCCGGTGCCGTTGTACTCGGGGTAGACGTCGATGTTGTCGCTGAGCAGGGCGTCGCGGTTGACCGACGTGCCGCCCAGGTTGACCTTGTTCTCGACGCTCGCGCCACGGGCCTCGAGGGCCTGGGCGAACATCTCGGCGAGCAGGATGTTCTCGGTGAAGTCCTTCGACCCCACGGTGATCGAGACCCCGTCGAGCGTGTCGCCCCCCTCGCTCGCGCTGCTGCTGTCGTCCCCGCAGGCCGCCACGGTCAGGCTCAGGGCCACTCCGGCGGACACGGCCATCAACTTCTTGCCTAGGCGCATCTGTTCAACTTTCCGATCGCTTGCAGGATGGAGCACACGTCCCCATCACACGACGACCGGTAGCCGCCCGCCGGTGCACAGCGTGCGCCCGAGCGCGCTGCAGGGGGACCGTGGGCCCCTCGACCATAGTCCGGTCCGTGCCCGGTCCGGGGCCCGATGGGGCCCGTGGGGATAACGACTGGGTCTCGTTCGTCGGCTCGCCGCTCAGCGGTTGGCGGCGGCGAGCCGGCCCTTGAGCAGCGCCGCGACCGGGTGCGAGAGGGTGCCCGGGGCGGCCAAGCAGGCCTCCACGACCTCGGTGTCGTACGGCGCCAGCTCGCTGTAGCGCGCGACGGCCTCGGGCTCGGGGCGGGCCAGCAGCGCCTCGCGGACGGCCACGGCGACGTACTCACCCATCTCCTGCAGGGCCGGGGAGTCGGTGCCCGGCAGCAGGTCGCCGCCGTAGGCGTCGACCGCCTCGGCGACGTGCCCGCGGCGCAGCAGCGCCAGCACGTGGTCGACGTCGGTGTGCACCGGCATCGGCAGCCGGTAGGGCCGCGAGGACAGCTGCCCGCCCAGGGCGTGACGCAGGTGCGAGACCTCCGCCTTGAGCGTGGAGAAGGTGACCGCGTGGTCGCCGTAGACCATGGCGTGCAGCTGCTCGAGCGAGAGGCCCTGCGGGTGCAGGGCGAGCAGGGCCAGGATCTCGGTCTGGCGGCGGTTGAGCAGCAGCCGGTGGCCGTCGAAGCGGGTCTCGGCCTGGCCCAGCAGCGTCAGCACCAGCCCCGGGTCGCCGGTCTCCTCAGGTGCCTCGGGCAGCGGCTGGGCGCTGGCCGGCAGCGCCTGCTCGATCAGGCGCGCCATCACCCGCGCGGTCGCCAGCCCGATCGGGTGGGTGCGGTCCCAGGTGGTGGAGAGGTCCAGCACGCCCAGCTGCACGCCGGTGGCCGGGTCGCGCACCGGCGCCGCCCAGCACACCCAGCTGTGCACGATCGAGGCGTAGTGCTCGGCGCTGAAGACCATCGACGGCGTGCCGTGGCGGTTGGCCAGGTCGAGGGCGTTGGTGCCGACCGACTCGTCGTCCCAGCGGCCCCCGGGCACGAAGTTGACCTGCTCGGCCTTGCGCCGCATCACCCGGCCGCCGTACGTCCACAGCACCCGGGTCTGCGGGTCGGTGACCGCGATGACGAGGTCGCCGTCCTCGGCGGTGCGCCGCAGGTCGCTCTCGACGCGCTCGACCGCGGTCTGCAGCGGTGAGCCCGACCAGATCGAGGCGGTCTCGGACTCGTCGGCGAGCGGCGCCTCGCGCACGTCGGGCGAGACCCGCGCGCCCGAGCGGGTCCAGCTGCTCAGGATCTCGGGACGTACCGCGCTCTGCTCGCCGTCGCCGTCGACGAACGACGTCCACGCGCGCACCGCGTCGACCCGACGCGTGTGCAGCTCGGAGCTGGCGGAGCCCATGGCGGCACGCTAGCACCGCGGCCGTGACCCGGCTCACAACCTCTTTGCCCGGCCCGCGCCCGCTCAGCCGTCCAGGTGGCGGCGCAGGAACGCGACCGTGCGGCGCATGGAGTCCTCGAAGCGCGGACCGAAGGCGTGGCCCTCGCCCTCGTAGGTCAGCAGGGTGCTCGGAGCCCCGGCGGCGCGCAGCGCGTCGTGGGTGCGCCGCGACCACACCGGCGGGCAGGTGTCGTCGGCGGTCCCGTGGTGGATCTGCACCGGCACCTCGACCCGGTCGAAGAAGGTGCGCGACGACAGTCCGCGGTAGAAGTCGGGGCGCTCCTCCGGTGTGCCGAAGCGGGCGTAGAACGCCGCGGCGCCCTCGGGCCGGTGGACCTCGGTGAACTGGCGCAGGTTGTCGACGAACACCGAGCTGACCGGGGCGTGGACGACCGCCGCGTCGACCAGGTCGGGCACCGCGACCAGCGCGTTGTAGGTGACCCCGCCGCCCATGGAGCGGCCCATCATGGCGAGCCGGTCGGCGTCGACGTACGGCTCGCGCTCCAGCGCCCGCACCGCCCCGATCGCGTCGCGGGTGTAGACCATCCGGGTCTCGCGCCCCACGGCGCTGACCGGGTCGGAGCCGGCGTGGCCGCGGTAGTCGGTGTGCAGCACCACGAACCCGTTGCTGACCAGCCACTCCTGCTCGCGGCTCATCCCGCGCCCCAGGGTGTAGACCGCCGGGTCGATGTAGCCGTGGTTGAGCACCACCGCCGGGAACGGCCCCTCCCCCGTCGGCACGAGCAGCTCGCCCGAGACCGTCGCCCCGTCGACGGTGTAGGTCACCGCGTAGCCGGTCCACCGGTCGGTGCCGGCCAGGCGCCGCGTGCGCACGAGGGGCCCGCCGCGCACGTCCTCGCGCATCAGCGCCGGCAGCGAGGGGCGGGTGGTCACCGGTGGCAGCTCCTGCGGCGCGAGCCTCGCACCCGGCGCGGTCCCGGCCGGTGGCCCGGTGGGTGGCCCGGTGGGTGGCTCGGCCGCCGACCCCGTCGGGGAGGCGGTGGGCGTCGCGGTCGGCGGCGCGGTCGGCGGCGGGCTCTCGGTGCAGCCACCCAGCACGAGCACGAGCGTCAGGGCCAGCGCGCCGGCGCCGGCGTACGACGGGGGGCGGTGGGGCTGCATGCTGCTTCTCCTGGGAGTTCCATCGGCCGGCCGATGGACCTGACGGGT
>JBFGFQ010000220.1:0-3650 GCA_041579495.1 Nocardioides sp. | reverse complement strand
GGCGATGCTCTCCAGCGACCGGGTGTCGTCGCGGCGCGGTGCCGGGGGAGCGAGCGCCGCCGACCCGGGGCCGCCCTGCAGGACGTCGCGCACGGCCGCCATGTCCCAGCGCTGCTCGGGGTCGCGGCACATCGTCGACTCCAGCAGCGGACCCAGCCAGCCCGCGTGGTCGAGCCGGGGCGGCTCCTCGTGCACGATCCGGTAGAGCGCGCCCAGCACGTTGTCGCCGACCTCGTACGGCGGGTGGCCGGCCAGTGCGTGGTAGAGCGAGGCGCCCAGCGACCACACGTCGCTGCGCGCGGTGGCGCTCGCCCCCGACGCGACCTCCGGCGCCAGGTAGGCGGGGGAGCCGGTGACCAGGCCGGTCTGCGTCAGCGACGGGTCCGCCTCGGCCCGGGCGATGCCGAAGTCGGACAGCTTCACCTGCCCGTCCGCGGTGACCAGCATGTTGGAGGGCTTCACGTCGCGGTGCACGATCCCGGCCGCGTGCGCGGCCGCGAGCGCCTCGGCGGCCTGGCCGAGCAGGTCCGCGGCGCGGTCGGGCGACAGCGGGCCCTCGGCGCGCAGGTAGCCGGCGAGGTTGGTGCCGTCGACGTGCTCCATCACCAGGTACTGCTCGCCGCCCTCCTCCACGAGGTCGTAGACGGCCACGACGTGCGGGTGGCTGAGCCGCGCGGCCAGCCGGGCCTCGCGCTCGGCGCGCTCGGCCCGCTCGCGGTCGCCGGGGTCCTGCCCGGGCACGGCGCCGAGGCGCTTGACGGCCACGGCCCGGCCGAGCATCTCGTCGCGACCCAGCCAGACCGCGCCCATGCCGCCGCGCCCGATCTCGCGCTCGAGGGTGTACCTGCCCGCGATCACGCCCGCCCGACCTCCATGCGCCCGAGGATAGGGCGTCGCGAGGCAGCCCGGTGGCCGCCCCGGTCGGCGATGAGGCAGGCTTGGCGTCGTCCGGCGGACGGCTCGTCCGCACCCCGCCCGCGGAGAAGGCACAGACGTGAGCATCGACCCCACCCTCCTCGACGACCTCGAGTGGCGCGGCCTCGTCGCGCACTCGACGGACCGTGACGCCCTCGGCGCCGCGCTCGCGGAGGGCAGCGTCCGCTACTACGTCGGCTTCGACCCCACGGCGCCCAGCCTGCACATGGGCAACCTGGTGCAGATCGTGACCGCCATGCGCCTGCAGCGTGCCGGCCACACGCCCTTCGTGCTGGTCGGTGGGTCGACCGGCATGATCGGCGACCCGCGCGACTCCGGCGAGCGCACCCTCAACCCCGCCGAGACGGTCTCGGAGTGGGTGCAGCGCATCCGCGGCCAGGTCGAGCCCTTCCTCTCCTTCGAGGGCGACAACGCCGCCACCATGGTCAACAACCTCGACTGGACCGCGGGGGTGTCGGCGATCGACTTCCTGCGCGACATCGGCAAGCACTTCCCGGTCAACCGGATGCTGGCGCGCGACGTGGTGCGCAACCGTCTCGAGGACGGCATCAGCTACACCGAGTTCTCCTACGTCCTGCTCCAGTCGCTGGACTACCTCCACCTGCACCGCGAGCACGGCGTCACGCTCCAGCTCGGCGGCTCCGACCAGTGGGGCAACATCACCAGCGGCGTCGAGCTCGTACGTCGTGCCGACGGCGACCGGGTGCACGCCTTCGTGACCCCGCTGGTCACCAAGGCCGACGGCACCAAGTACGGCAAGACCGAGGGCGGCGCCCTGTGGCTCGACCCCGAGATGCTCTCGCCCTACGCCTTCTACCAGTTCTGGCTCAACGTCGAGGACGAGAAGGTCGGCGAGCTGCTGCGCATCTTCACCTTCCTCGACCGCTCCCGCATCGAGGAGCTCGAGGCCCTGCAGGCCGAGAAGCCGTTCCTGCGGGCGGGGCAGAAGGCGCTGGCCGAGGAGGTCACGACCCTGGTGCACGGCGCCGAGGAGACCGCCCGCATCCAGGCGGCGTCCGCGGCCCTGTTCGGTGGGGGCGAGATGGCGCAGCTGAGCCCCGAGACCCTCGGTGCCGCGCTGCGCGAGACCGGGGTGCTGCGCGTCGAGGGCGGGGACGCTCTGCCCTCGGTGGTCGACCTGCTGGTCGAGACCGGCCTGGCCAAGAGCAAGGGCGAGGCCCGGCGGACCGTCGGCGAGGGCGGCGCCTACGTCAACAACGTGCGGGTCGAGGACCCTGAGCACGTCCCCGACGCCTCCGACCTTCTCGGCGGCACCTGGTTGGTGCTGCGCAAGGGCAAGAAGAGCTTCAAGGGCGTCGAGGTCGTCTGAGGTGGGCGACCCGGGCGGCAGCTGGTTGGCAGGACTGCCGGCGCGCGCCGCCGGGTCGATGAGCACCCCCCTGCACGAGTACGTCGAGCACGGCAGCGGCGCCGGCCTGACCGCCGCCGAGGCGGGTGGGGCGTGGTCGCAGCTGCGGCTGCGTCCGCACGTGCTGCGCGACGTCACCGCCGTCGACCCCGCGGTCGCGCTGCTCGGCCACCCGTGCCGGGTGCCCTGGGGCGTGGCCCCGACCTCGCTGCAGCGGGCGGTGCACCCCGACGGTGAGGTGGCCACCGCCCGCGCGTCGGCGGCGGCGGGCGCGGTCATGGTCGTCTCCAGCAACGCGGGCAGCACCTTCGCCGAGATCGCCGCCACCGGGGTCACCTGGTGGCTGCAGGTCTACCTCCCCTCGGACCGCACGCTGGCCGGCCCGCTCCTCGACCGCGCCGTCGAGGCCGGCGCCCGCGCCGTCGTGCTGACCGTCGACACCCCGGTGGTCGCCACCTGGCACCCGTCGGAGGCACTGATCTGGGACGTCGCCGACCCGGCCTGGACCCGCGTGAACTTCGGCCCCGGCTACGACGAGCAGCCCGGCTCCGAGAAGGCGCTCGACCTCGGGCCGCACGACATCGACTGGTTGCGCGACCGCACCGGGCTGCCCGTGGTGGTCAAGGGGGTGCTGCGTGGCGACGACGCCCGGCGCTGCGTGCAGGCTGGGGCTGCTGCCGTGTGGGTCTCCACCCACGGGGGGCGCCAGCTCGACCGCAGCCTCAGCACCGCCCGGGCGCTGCCCGAGGTGCGGCGCGCCGTCGGCGACGAGGCCGAGGTGTACGTCGACGGGGGAGTGCGCAGCGGGCTCGACGTCCTCACGGCGCTGGCCGCCGGGGCCGACGCCGTCTTCGCGGGCCGTCCCGTGCTGCACGCGCTCGTCGAGGGCGAGGCCGGCGTGGCCCGGTGGCACGCGGCGCTCCTCGCCGAGACCGTGGAGGCGATGCGCCTGGCGGGCTGCCGCACGCCCGCCGACACCCGCGATCTGCTCGCCGACCCGGCCCCAGGAGCGGCATACCCCCTCTGACCTGGGCAAACTCGTGTGTGCCCCGCGTCACCCCCACTCGATTTGTCGTGTAGCGGGAGTTCCCCTAATGTTTTCCATGTCGCCAGGGAGCGGCGGGGAGCAAGGCCGGTCTGGCCGGGCTCCCGGCCCCGGGACGACCACAGCTCGAACCGCAGCTCGCTGCGGGGACGGCGCAGAGCCCCGCCGCTGGTGCCGAGAGGTGCTGGGACGGTGTGCGTCTGATTCTTGAGAACTCAACAGTGTGTCATAGTCGACGAATTAGTTTGTTATGCCCCGTCGATCATGCATGGTTTTCGGACTGTGGGTGGTTGATGGTTT
>JBFGFQ010000219.1:0-4061 GCA_041579495.1 Nocardioides sp. | reverse complement strand
CGGCCCCCCACGGCTCGGGACGGGACCGCACCCGCCGGGCCGCGTGCCGGCCCGGCACCGGGACCGCCGGGAGCGGCGCCGGCTGCTCGGCGACCCGGGGTGGCTCGACCTGCGGCTCGGCGGCGACCGCGACCGGCCGGATGCGTGTGTGCGGCGCCCACCAGTCGTCGTCGGCGTCCGGGTCGGCCCCGCCGCCTGGCTCGGCACCGGCCGCGACGGGAGGCGGCTCGGGCCGCACGGCGTCGAGCTCGGCGCTGAGCTGGGCGAGGCGGCGGGCCACCGCCTCCTGGTGCTCGGGGTTGGGTCGGCGACTGCGCATGCGGGCAACCTAGGCAGCGGCGAGGTCGCCCTCGCGGCGCTGGCGCGGCCCTGTGCAACACAGGTCCCCCGCCCCGCCCTGTGCACGACAGGTGGCCCACCGCAGCGCCGGGCCGGCCGGCCCGGGCCGGCCGGGTCGCGGTCAGTGCGGCTCGAGCGGGGCCACGCAGACCGCGATCATGCCCGGGCCCACGTGGGCGCCCAGGACGGCGCCCAGCTCGCCGGCCCACAGCTCGCGGTCGCCGAGGTTGTCGGCGAGCCGCTCGCGCAGGTGGCCGGCCAGCACCTCGGCGCGGTCGGGGTTGGCCAGGTGGGCGACGTACACGTCGACCTGCTGGTCACCCGCGGCCTCGACCGCGAGCTCCTCGAGGCGCGCCAGGGCGCGCGCCGAGGTGCGCACCCGCTCCAGCGACCCGACCCGGCCGTCCTCGATGCGCAGCAGCGGCTTGACCGCCAGCGCCCCGCCGAGCAGCGCCGCGGCGGCGCCGATCCGGCCCCCGCGGCGCAGGTACTCGAGGGTGTCGACGTAGAAGAGCGAGGTCGTGGCCGCGGCCCGGGCCCGGGCGGCGTCGGCCGCCTCCTGCGCCGAGCCGCCGGCCGCGGCGACACGGGCCGCGGCGAGCGCGGCGTACCCGGTGCCGATGCCGACCTGACGGGTGTCGACGCAGAGCACCGGCAGCGGGGCGTCGCGGGCCGCGAGCTGGGCGGACTCGAAGGTGCCGCTCATCTCCCCCGACAGGTGCACCGAGACGACCGCCGCCGCGCCCTCGGCGTGCGCCCGCTCGTAGGCCTCGAGCATCAGCGCCGGCGAGGGCCGCGACGTCGACACCGGCGTGTACTCGCGCAGCGCCTGCGCGACCCGGTCGGGGGTCGCGCCCTCGTCGCCCTCGTCGAGCACCTGGGCGCCGATGACCACCTGCAGGGGCACCACGACCAGCCCGTGCTCCACCACCGCCTGCTCGGGCAGGCTGGCGGTGGAGTCGGTGACGACGACGACCGGCCCCTCGCCGGCTGCGGGCTTGCTCACGCGCGCAGCCTGTCAGACGACGATGTTGACCAGCTTGGGCGCGCGCACGACCACCTTGCGCACGACCGCCCCGTCGAGGGCGCGCTGCACGTCGGCGTCGGCCATCGCGAGCTGCTCGAGGTCGGCCTCGGAGATCTCCGGGGAGACCTCGAGGCGTGCCTTGACCTTGCCCTTGACCTGCACGACCGCGGTGACGGTCTCCTGCACCAGCAGGGACTCCTCGACCACGGGCCAGCCGGCGCGGGCGACGGTGGGCTGGTGGCCCAGCCGCTCCCACATCTCCTCCGCGACGTACGGCGCGACCAGCGACAGCAGCACCGCGACGGCCTCGACGGCCTCGCGCACGGCGGGGTCGGCCCCGCCGGGGCCCGAGTCGATGGCCTTGCGGGTGGTGTTGACCAGCTCCATGGTGCGCGCGACCAGCACGTTGAAGCGCTGGGTCTCGACCAGCTCGGTCGCCTCGGCCACGGTGCGGTGGGTGGCCTGGCGCAGCGCCGTGTCGCCCTCCGCCGCGGGCGCTCCGACCTCGCTGGTCACGTCGCCGGACAGGCGCCAGGCGCGCTGCAGGAACTTCAGCGACCCGCCGGGCGACATGTCGGCCCAGTCGATGTCGGCCTCGGGCGGACCCGCGAAGACCATCGTCAAGCGGATGGCGTCGACGCCGAACGCGTCGATCATCTCGCCGAGGTCGACGCCGTTGCCCAGCGACTTCGACATGCCGCGGCCCTCGTTGATGACCTCGCCCTGGTTGAGCAGCGCGCTGAACGGCTCGGTGAAGTCGATCATGCCCATGTCGTGCAGCACCTTGGTGAAGAAGCGGCTGTAGAGCAGGTGCAGGATCGCGTGCTCGACACCGCCGACGTACTGCGCGGCCGGCATCCAGTCGCGCACGGCCTGGGGGTCGAACGGGCCGTCGGTGTACTGCGGGGAGCAGTAGCGGAAGAAGTACCACGACGAGTCGACGAACGTGTCCATCGTGTCGGAGTCGCGCTTGGCCGCGCCGCCGCAGGTCGGGCAGGACACGTTGACCCAGTCCTCGGCCGCGGCCAGGGGCGAGACGCCCTTGGGCTTGAGGTCGGAGCCCTTGAGGTCGGGCAGCTCGACGGGCAGCTGGTCCTCGGGGACCGGCACCTCGCCGCACGACTCGCAGTGGATGATCGGGATCGGGGCGCCCCAGTAGCGCTGGCGGCTCAGCAGCCAGTCGCGCAGCCGGAAGTTCACGGTGCCGGTGCCGGTGCCGCGCTCCTCCAGCTGCTCGATGATCCGCGCGATGCCGGCGGCCTTGTCGGCCAGCCCGTCGAGCGGGCCGCTGTTGACGTAGGTGCCCTCGCCGGTGGTCGCCTCGTAGGTCTCCTCCGGGTTCGGCTCGCCGGTGTCGACGACGCGGCGCACCGGCAGCCCGAACTCACGTGCGAAGTCGAGGTCGCGCTGGTCGTGGGCCGGCACCGCCATGATCGCGCCGGTGCCGTAGTCGGCCAGCACGTAGTCGGCCGCCCAGACCGCGATCCGCTCGCCGGTCACCGGGTTGGTGGCGGTGACGCCGAGGTCGACGCCGGTCTTGGGGCGGTCGGTGGCCAGCCGGTCGATGTCGGAGGAGCGGCGCACCTCCTCGACGTACGCCGTCAGGGCGGCGGCGCGCTCGGGCGCGACGACCTCGGCGGCCAGCTTGGCGTCGGCGGCCACCACCATGAAGGTCGCGCCGTGCAGGGTGTCGGGGCGGGTGGTGAAGACGGTGACGGTGCGGGTCGAGCCGTCGGCCAGGGTGATGTCGAAGTCGACGTGCGCGCCCTCGGAGCGACCGATCCAGTTGCGCTGCATGGCCAGCACCTTGGAGGGCCAGGTGGCCTCCAGCGGCTCCATGTCGTCGAGCAGGCGCTGGGCGTAGTCGGTGATCTTGAAGTACCACTGCGACAGCTCGCGCTTGGTGACCACCGCGCCGCAGCGCTCGCAGGCGCCGTTGACGACCTGCTCGTTGGCCAGCACGGTCTGGTCGTTGGGGCACCAGTTGACCGGGGAGAACTTGCGGTAGGCCAGCCCCCGCTCGCGGAACTTCAGGAACAGCCACTGGGTCCAGCGGTAGTACTCGGGGTCGGAGGTGTTGAGCCGGCGCGACCAGTCGAAGCTGATGGCGTAGCGCTTGAACGACTCCGCCTGGGTCTCGATGTTGGCGTAGGTGAACACCGCCGGGTTCTCGTCGCGCTTGATCGCGGCGTTCTCGGCGGGCAGGCCGAAGGAGTCCCAGCCGATCGGGTTCAGCACGTCGTGGCCGCGCTGCCACCAGTAGCGCGCCACCACGTCGTGCAGCGCCATCACCTCGGCGTGCCCCATGTGCAGGTCGCCCGAGGGGTAGGGGAACATCGTCAGCGCGTAGCGCTTCTCGGCCCCGGGGGCCGCGGACCCGGCCCGGAACGGGTCGAGCTCGTCCCAGACCTTGCGCCACTTGTCCTGCACCGCGACGACGTCGTACGTCGCCGCCTCGGGGGCGCCGTCGTCGCTCCGGTCGGTGGGTCGCTCGCTCATCTGGGTCTCTCTTCACGTCTGGTGGCCGGCGTGTGGGCCGCCGCTGGTCCGGGCACAAAAAAACCCCTCGGGGCGAGGGGCAGCCGCGTCGAGGTCGTCGACGCGGCTAGGCAAGGAGCAGGGCGTGCTGCATGGCCCCACTCTAGCGCCCGCCGCCCCGCGGGTGGAACCAGCCGGGCGGCGGGGTGGACCGCGG
>JBFGFQ010000218.1:0-4095 GCA_041579495.1 Nocardioides sp. | reverse complement strand
CGTCTCACCGAGGTGCTGCGCGCCCAGGGCGTCACCGTGACCCCCTCGGGCGAGGGGCTGCGCGCCGAGTGCGCCACGGTCGAGGTGGGCCGCGCCGCGGCCGAGCACGGGATCGTCCTCACCGACCTGCGCACCGGCTCGGCCGGCCTGGAGGACCTCTTCCTCGAGCTCACCGCCGGCACCCAGCGCGAGGGCCACCCCGAGGCCGCCACCCAGCAGAGCCAGCCGCGCAAGCAGACCCAGCAGGGAGCCCCCGCATGAGCACCAGCACCGCACCCGTCCCCGGCACCCCCGGCACCCCCGGCATGCTCGACATCAGCTCGACCCCGCGCGTCCCCCTGGGCCGGCTGGTCTCCGTCGAGCTGCGCAAGAGCCTCGACACCCGCGCCGGGCGCTGGTTCACCGGCTCGATCATCGCGCTGTGCCTGGCCATCGTGGTGGTCTTCGCGCTCATCGCCGACGAGGTCGGGCTCACGTACGGCGACTTCCTGCTCGCCTCGGGCACCGTGCTGGGCTACTTCCTGCCGATCCTGATCATCCTGATGGTCACCAGCGAGTGGAGCCAGCGCACCGGCCTGGTCACCTTCACCCTCGAGCCGCACCGCGGACGCGTGGTGACCGCGAAGTTCCTGGCCGGGCTGGGCCTGGGCGGTGCGCTGATCGTGGTCGCGGCCGCGGTCGCCGCGCTGGGCGCCGTCATCGCGTCCGCCGAGTGGAGCGTCGAGACCGGTCTGCTGGTCAACGGCTTCGTGGTGGCCAACCTCATCGGCATCCTGCTCGGCTTCGCCATCGCGATGCTGCTGATGAACACCCCCGCGGCGATCGTCACCTACTTCATCTACACGCTGGTGCTGCCGATCGCGGTCGGCATCCTCGGGGCCTTCCAGGAGTGGTTCGCCGACCTCGCGCCGTGGATCGAGTTCAACACCGCGCAGGCCAGCCTCTTCGAGGGCGACTACGTGCCCACCGCGGAGGAGCTGGGCCAGCTGCTCACCTCCGGGCTGATCTGGCTGGTGCTGCCGCTGCTGCTGGGGCTCTGGCGGCTGCTGCGCGCCGAGCCGAAGTAGCCCCCGGCCCGGCAGGCGCCCCGTCGGCGCGGCTGGTTAGGGTCGCGAGCATGACTGCACGCGAGGACGGCCGCGCCGACGACGAGCTCCGCCCGATCACGATCACCCGCCACTGGCTCGACCACGCCGCCGGGTCGGTGCTGGTGGAGTTCGGGCGCACCAAGGTGCTGTGCGCCGCCTCGGCCTCCGAGGGGGTGCCGCGCTGGCGCAAGGGCTCGGGCCTGGGCTGGGTGACGGCCGAGTACGCGATGCTGCCGGCCTCGACCAACACCCGCTCCGACCGCGAGTCGGTCAAGGGCCGCATCGGCGGCCGCACCCACGAGATCAGCCGGCTGATCGGGCGCTCGCTGCGTGCGGTCGTCGACTACCAGGCGCTCGGCGAGAACACCATCCAGCTCGACTGCGACGTGCTGCAGGCCGACGGCGGCACCCGGACGGCCGCGATCACCGGCGCCTACGTGGCCCTGGCCGACGCCGTGGCCCACCTGCGCGCCAACGGCGCGCTCAAGGGCGAGCCGCTGACCGGCTCGGTCGCGGCGGTCTCCGTCGGCATCATCGACGGCACCCCGCGCCTCGACCTGCCCTACGTCGAGGACGTGCGCGCCGAGACCGACATGAACGTCGTGATGACCGGCGCCGGTTCCTTCGTCGAGGTGCAGGGCACCGCCGAGGGCGCGGCCTTCGACCGCGCCGAGCTCGACGCGCTGCTCGACCTGGCCGGCAAGGGCTGCACCGACCTGACCCGCCTGCAGCAGGAGGCGCTCGCCCGATGAGCGCCGGCCGGCGGCGGGTCCACCTCGCCTCGCGCAACGCCAAGAAGATCGCCGAGATGCAGCGCATCCTGCGCGAGCACGCCCCCGACCTCGAGGTCGTCGGCCTCGACGACGTGACGGCGTACGACGAGCCGGTCGAGGACCAGCCCACCTTCGCCGGCAACGCGCTGCTCAAGGCCCGCGCCGGCCACGAGGCCACCGGCCTGCCGACGCTGGCCGACGACTCCGGCCTGTGCGTCGACGCGCTCAACGGCATGCCCGGGGTGCTATCGGCGCGCTGGGCGGGGCCCGCCAAGGACGACGCCGCCAACAACGCGCTGCTGCTGGGCCAGCTCGCCGACGTGCCCGAGGTGCGCCGCGGCGCCCACTTCGCCTGCGCCGTGGCGTACGTCGACGGGCCGGGCGAGGACGGCCAGCTCGTCGTCGAGGGCCGGATGGACGGCACCGTCATCGGCGAGCTGCGCGGCGAGGGCGGCTTCGGCTACGACGCGCTGTTCGTCGCCGACGAGCACAGCGAGCCCGAGCGCACCAGCGCCGAGCTCGAGCCGGCCGAGAAGGACCGGGTCTCCCACCGGGGTCGCGCCCTGCGCGAGATCGCCCCGCTCGTCGCGCGTCGTCTCGACGCGTCGGTCTGAGAGGCTGCTCCCGTGATCCGTCCCTTCCTGCTGCGCCGCCCGCTCGCCCGACTCCTGCTGCGCCTGGTGGGCTGGCGCACCGTGGGGGAGGTGCCGAGCAAGGGTGTCCTCGTCGGCGCCCCGCACACCTCCAACTGGGACTGGGTGCTCACCCTCCTGCTGGCCTGGGACAGCCGGGTGACCATCCGGCTGCTGGTGAAGAAGGAGTTCTTCAAGGGCCCGATCGGCTGGGTGCTGCGCGCCACCGGTGCGGTGCCGCTCGACCGGGCCAACCCCGGCGCCACGATCCGCGAGCTGATCGCCGACGCCGAGACCGACGAGACGTTCCTGCTCGGCCTCGCCGCCGAGGGCACCCGCAGCAAGAGCGAGTACTGGAAGTCCGGCTTCTACCGGATCTCCCAGCAGACCGGCCTGCCGATCACGCTGGCCTTCGTCGACAAGCCCACCCGGCGCGTCGGCTGGGGGCCGACGTTCCCGCTCAGCGGCGACGTGTCGGCCGACATGGACCGCGTCCGGGCCTTCTACGCCGACAAGACCGGCCTCAAGCCCGACCAGGCCACCGAGCCCCGCCTCAAGGAGGAGGGCCCGGCCTGACCCACGAGCGGTCAGCTTCGCACCATCCAGCAGTCACGTCCGCACCTGCCGCAGGGGCAGGATCGACCGGTCGAGGGTGCAGAAGTGACTGCTCGTGCGTGCCGGAGGCGGGACTTGAACCCGCACGCCCTGGGGCACAGGTACCTAAAACCTGCGTGTCTGCCTGTTCCACCACTCCGGCTGCAGGTGGGAGTCTAGGGCGATGAGGTGCACGCGTCCGGTGGGCCTGCCGCTGCTCGCGCCGGGCCCGTGCGAGAGCTGCGGGCTGTGAGCGCCGCCGACGTGGCGCGCGGCCCGGAGCAGTGGTCGGGGCCCGGGGTGGTGCTGCGGGCCTTCGAGCGGGTCGACGAGCCCGACCTGGTCGCGGCGTTCGCCGACCCCGCCATCACCACCTGGAACCCCGGACCGCCCGAGGGGCCCCTCGAGTTCATGCGCGAGCGCAACGACTGGAGCGCCGGCACCCACGTCTCCTGGGCGGTCTCGGAGGTGGCGGCCGGGCCGGAGGGGGTCGGACGGCTGCTGGGCTCGGTGTCGCTGCACAAGATCGACCGCGACCAGGGCGACGCCGAGGTCGGCTACTGGGTGGCGCCGTGGGCGCGCAGGCGCCGGCTCGGGGCCGCGGCGGCCGCGGCAGCGGCGGCGTACGCCTTCGAGCGGCTGGGGCTGCACCGCGTCCACCTCTTCCACGCCGTCGAGAACCCGGCGTCGTGCGCGGTGGCGCGGCGCGCCGGGTTCCTGCTCGAGGGCACCCTGCGCCAGTCGTTCCGCTACGCCGACGGCCACCACCACGACGAGCACCTGCACGCCCGGCTGGCCACCGACCGGGAGCCCTTCGGTCGAGCCGGCGTCTAGAGACCGAGGTCGCGGCGCAGCTTGGCGACGTGACCGGTGGCCTTGACGTTGTACTGCGCCACCTCGAGGTCGCCCTGCTCGTCGACGACGAAGGTGGAGCGGATCACGCCCTGCACGACCTTGCCGTACATCTTCTTCTCGCCGAAGGCGCCCCAGGCGGCCATCACGGACCTG
>JBFGFQ010000217.1:0-4105 GCA_041579495.1 Nocardioides sp. | reverse complement strand
TCTACCGCGACAAGCTGGGGTTCACGCACGCGTCCGAGGACACCCACGTGATGTACCGCCGGCCCTCCTGAGGCTGCCCCTCGGACTGCTGCGAGGCGGCCAGCTCGGCGACCGCGCCGTGCACCAGGTCGAGCACCAGGTCGGGGTGGTCGGTCACCGGCTCGTCGCCGACCCCGGGCAGGGTCAGCCAGCGCGCGCCCGGCACCTCGACCGAGGACGCCTCGGCGCCCTGCGCCTGCTCGCCGGCGGCGGCCCAGACCGACACCGTCACCCGCCGCAGGTGCTCGACGAGGTCGCACGCAGTCCGCTCGGCCGGCGACAGCAGCACGAGGCCGGCCACCAGCTCGGGGGCGGCCAGCGCCATCTCGACGGCGACGCAGGCGCTGTCCTCGTCGGCGACCACCAGCGCGGGGCGGCCCAGGACGCCACCCAACGTCTCGGCCAGGTGCGGCGCCCAGGCGTCCTCACCCCCGGGCACGGGGTCGGAGAGCCCGCTGCCCGGCAGGTCGGGGGCCAGCATGCGCACCTGCCACGACCCGAGTGCCAGGGTCGGTGCCCAGTCGCCGGCCGTGCCGCGGCGGCGGTGCAGCAGGACGACCGGAGCGCCCTCGGGCGCACCGGCCTCGTGCAGGTGCACCTGCGCGCCGGTCTCGCCGAGGTAGGCGCGGTGCGCGGGCGTCTCGGCCCAGGGGTCGGTCTCAGGGTCGTGTGGGTGCAAAAGGTGGCTTCCTGCGCGGCGGGCCCCGAGGCCCGCGGTCGGCATGACGTCCAGCGGCAGGAACGAGACTATGGCCCGAAACAGCCAGCACCCAGTCCGTTAACAGGAAGTTGACACCCCGGGCGCTCGAGCACGGGCCTCAGTCGCCCGGCCACTCCCCCGTGGCGCGCTGGAAGGCCCGGGCGCCGCCGCGGTCGACGAGCGCCTTGACGACCGCGAAGACCGCGCCCTGCACCGCTGCGGCGGCCACGACCTCCTTCATCGAGTACTCCGACTCCAGCGCCTTGGGGGCGTCGGCGCCCTCGCCGGCGCTGACCCGCTTCCAGACCTGCTTGAACACCTGGCCCGCCACCACACCGGCGATGATCGAGCTGGTGATGCCGACCGGCCGGTAGAGGATCTTGGCCGACGTGCTGGTGCGCTCCTCGCGCCTCATCGTGTCTCCTTCGTCGTCGTGCTGGCGGTCGGGCTCAGCGCTTTTGGGTCGGGGTCGACCCCCTCGCCGCGGTCGTCGACCTCGTCGGGATCGTCCTCGCGGCCGTGGCTCTCGCGGAGCGCGCGGCCCCGGGCCACGTCCTCCTCGTGCTTCTCCTCGGCCTTCTCGATGCCGGTGCTGTCACGCGGCGGCAGCTGCAGCTGCTCCTCGGCCGGCAGCCCCGCCTGCAGCTCGCGGCCCCGCTCGAGCTCGGAGTCGAGCTCGGCGCCGAAGAGCAGCGCCAGGTTGGTCAGCCACAGCCACAGCAGGAAGACGATGACGCCGGCCAGCGAGCCGTACGTCTTGTCGTAGCTTCCGAAGTTGGCGACGTAGAAGCCGAACGCCGCCGAGGCCAGCGCCCAGACCAGGATCGCGAGTGCGGCGCCCACCGAGATCCACCGGAACTTCGGCTGCTCCACGTTGGGGGTGGCGTAGAAGAGGATCGCCACCATCAGCACCACCGCGGCCAGCAGCACCGGCCACTTGGCGATGCTCCACACCAGCACCGCGGTGTCGCCGACGCCGATCGCGGCGCCCACGGCCTCGGCCGCGGGTCCGGTCACCACCAGCGCGGTCAGCACGGCGGCGGCCAGCACCACCTCGACCAGCGTCACCAGCAGCATCACCGGGCGCAGCTTCCAGACCGGTCGGCCCTCGCCGACCTCGTGGATGCGGTTCATGGCCCGCCCGAACGACGTCACGTACCCGCTGGCCGACCACAGCGCCGCCAGCAGACCGACGCTCAGCGCGAAGCCGGCACCAGCGCTCTGGCTCAGGTCGCGCAGCGGCCCCTCGAGGGTGTCGGCGATCGACCCGGCGCCGACGTCGCGGAGGATGCCGAGGATCGTGTTCGCCGACTCCTGGCCCTGGCCCAGGAGGCCGACCAGGCTCAGCAGCGCCAGCAGACCGGGGAAGAGCGCCAGCACGGCGTAGTAGGTCAGCGCGGCCGCGAGGTCGGTGCACTGGTCCTTGCCGAACTCGCGACCGGTCTTGCGCAGCACGTACTTCCACGACGTCGTGGTGAGGTCGTCCGGGGAGTCGGGCTTCGCGTCGTGGTCGGGGTCGACCGGCCGCTCGGCCTGACGGGTGTCGTCGGTCACCGCCGACGCCGCCACACCACGACCCCGACGACCAGCACCAGCGCGCCGACGGCGCCGGCGGCCAGGGCGGTGCCGTGCCGCTCGCGCACCGACTGGGCGCGGTGCGAGACCCTGCCCTTCACGTCGGCCTTGCCGCTGAGCGCCTCGACGGTCTCGCCGAGCCGCTCACGGGTGCGCTCGATCTCGGCCTCGATCTGCTCGGGGGTCTGCTTCTCCTGGGGCTCAGCCATGGTGGCGGGCCTCCTTCACGGTCTCGACGTCGCGCTGGACGTTGGTCTGGGTCGCGGGCACCGGCGGCGTGGCCTGGTCGACCTGCTTCTTGCCGGTCAGCCCGAGCACCCCGGCGGCGGCGAGCAGCAGCCCGGCCACCACGAGCGCCGCGGCCCAGGCCGGCAGCACCAGGTCGAGGGCGAGCACGGCCGCGGCGACGAGCGTGCCGATCGCGAACCAGACCAGCACCCCCGCGCCGCCGAACATGCCCACACCCAACCCGGCGTGCTTGACGCTCTGCTGGATCTCGGCCTTGGCCAGCCGCAGCTCGGCGCTGACCAGCTCGGAGGTCTGCTGCGAGAGCCGCGACATGAGCTGCGGCGTCGACAGCTGGTCGACGTCGTCGGGCTCGCCGGGGCCTGGGCTTCGGTGCGTGCCGGGTGAGGTGCTCATGACCCCACGCTGCCCCGCCCCGGCCGGGCCCACGCCCTCCCCAGGGGTGAGGGAGCGGACGGGACGGGGTCAGCGCAGCTGGGGGCGCACGTGCAGTCCGACCTCGGGGTCGACCACGACCTCCTGGGCGGCCGGCATCGACTCCACCTCGAGCGTGGCGTCCAGCGCCACGTTACGCTTGACCATCGCCAGCGCGATCGGGCCGAGCTCGTGGTGGCGGGCGGAGGAGCCGACGAAGCCGACGACCTTCTCGCCCAGCGTGAGCTCGGAGCCCTGCGCGGGCAGCCGGTTCTCGGTGCCGTCGAGGTGCAGCAGGGTCAGCCGCCGCGGCGGCCGGCCCAGCGTGTGCACCCGCGCGACCGTCTCCTGGCCCCGGTAGCAGCCCTTGTCGAGGTGCACCGCCGGGCCGACCCAGCCGACCTCGTTGGGGATCGTGCGGGTGTCGGTGTCGATCAGGTGGCGCGGCTCGCCGCGGGCGATCCGCAGCGCCTCGAACGCCCACATCCCGCACGCCGGGCCCGCGGCTGCGGCGTACGCCGTCAGCTGCTCGCGCGGCACCAGCTCGTACGACGTGCCGGTCGACGAGGCGCGCCAGGTGACGGCGAGCGTGTCGGTGACGTCGGAGAGCTCGACGCGGGTCATGAACTTCATCCGCTCGAGGAACTCCAGCAGCGCCGCCGCCGCGCCGGGCTCGGTGTGCGCCACGAACGCCTCGCCGTCGTCGTACCCGCTGAAGGCGTGCTCGACGTGGCCCTGCGGGGAGAGCACCAGCGCGTCGGTCCAGGTCTGCGGGGCGAGGTCGAGGAAGTACTGCGTGGTCAGCGAGTGCAGCCAGGTCAGCCGGTCGGGGCCCTCGACGCGCAGCACGTCGCGGTGGGAGAGGTCGACGAAGCCCTCGCCCGACTCGAGCGTGCGCTGCTCGGCGTTGAACGAGCCGTAGTGGGCGGCCACCGGGGCGTCGACGCCGTTGCCGGCGACGGCGCCGGGCAGGTCGAGCAGGGGGCTGGACTGGCTGGTCATGGTTGCTCCTCTCGTGCGCACGCGGCGCAGGTGCCGAAGACGGTCAGGTGACCGGTGTCGGCGGTGAATCCGTGCTCGTCGGCCAGGCGTCCGGTCAGCACCGAGGCGACCTCGGCGTCGACGGAGACG
>JBFGFQ010000216.1:0-4214 GCA_041579495.1 Nocardioides sp. | reverse complement strand
TCGAGCACGACGGCGGCACCCGGGCGACGTACGTCGGCACCTACGCCAGCGCCGAGGCGCTGCAGGCCGTCCTCGACATGGGTGTCGTCGAGGGTGCCTCCGCGGCCATCGACCAGATCGACGGGCTCGTCGCCGCCTGAGCGCGAGGGGGACCGCTCCACGGTCCTGACGATCCGCACGCGACACGCCGACGCCCGCGTGCGGGACGTCAGGATGGCGGGCGGAGGAAAAGTCAGGCTTGACTGTTTGTTGGTGAGCGGCCAGGGTGGGCGGGTGTCCGCCGCCCCCGCCCGTGTGCCCCAGGGCGAGCGGACGCGGGCGATGCGGGCCCGGCTGCTCGACGCCACGGTGGAGCTGCTGGTCGAGCGAGGGTTCGCCGGCACCACCACCACGCTGGTCAGCGAGCGGGCCGGGGTCAGCCGGGGCGCCCAGCTGCACCACTTCCCGACCAAGAACGACCTCGTCGTGGCCGCCGTCGAGCACCTGACCCAGGTCCGCGGGGCCGAGCTGGCCGCGGCGGCCGCGACGCTGCCGCCCGACGTGCCGCGCACCCGCGGGGTGCTGCAGGTGCTCGCCGACCACTTCACCTCGCCCGTCTTCGTCGCCGCGCTCGAGCTGTGGGTCGCCGCGCGCACCGACGCCGGCCTGCACGCCTCGGTCGGCCCGCTGGAGCAGAAGGTCGGCCGCGAGGTGCACCGGCTCACCGTCGAGCTCCTCGACGCCGACGAGTCCGTCGAGGGCGTGCGCGAGCTCGTGCAGGCGACCCTCGACCTGGTGCGCGGCCTCGGCCTGGCCAACACCGTCACCGACGACGCTGCCCGGCGCGAGCGGATCCTGGACCGCTGGGCGCACACGCTCGACACCACCCTCACGAGGAGAACGCGATGAGTGACCTGCTCGAGGCCCTGCTGGGCGACCTGCGCGCGGAGGGCGACCAGCTCTGGTCGACCGTCGCCGGGCTCGACGCCGACGGCTGGGCCGCGCCCACGCCCGCCCCCGGGTGGAGCGTGGCCACCCAGGTCGCCCACCTGGCCTGGACCGACGAGGTCGCCGCGCTCGCCGCTCGCAGCCACACCGCCGAGGGCAAGGAGGCCTGGGACGAGGTGGTGCTCGCGGCGATCGCCGACCCCACCGGCTTCGTCGACGCCGCCGCCCTCGAGGTCGCCCGGCTGAGCCCCGAGGCGCTGCTGGCGCGCTGGGGCGCGGCCCGCGAGGGGCTGACCACGGCGCTGCGCGAGGTGCCCGCCGGCGAGAAGATGCCCTGGTTCGGCCCGCCCATGTCGCCCACCTCCATGGGCACCGCCCGCTTCATGGAGACCTGGGCGCACGCCCTCGACGTGTACGACGCCCTGGGGGTGCGGCACGAGCCGACCGACCGGGTCCGCCACGTGGCCCACCTCGGCGTCCGCACCCGCGACTTCGCCTACTCGGTGCACGAGCAGCAGCCGCCCGCCGAGCCGTTCCGGGTGCAGCTGGTCTCCCCGTCGGGCGAGACCTGGGCCTGGGGCCCGGAGGAGGCGGCGCAGACGGTCACCGGGTCGGCGTACGACTTCTGCCTCCTGGTCACCCAGCGCGTGCACCGCGACGACACCGACCTGGTCGCCACCGGCGCCGACGCCGAGCACTGGCTCACGATCGCCCAGGCCTTCGCCGGGCCTCCGGGACCCGGGCGGGAGCAGCGGTGACGGGCACGCTCCTGGTCGGCAACTGCTCCGGCTTCTACGGCGACCGGATGTCGGCGATGCGCGAGATGCTCGAGGGCAGCCTGGACGACGGCCGCCCCCTCGACGTGCTCACCGGCGACTACCTCGCCGAGCTGACCATGCTGATCCTCGGCAAGGACACGATGCGCGACGCCTCGCTCGGCTACGCGCGCACCCACCTGCGCCAGCTCGAGGACTGCCTGGGCCTGGCGCTCGAGCGCGGCACCCGGATCGTCTCCAACGCCGGCGGCCTCAACCCCGCCGGGCTCGCCGACCGCGTCCGCGAGGTCGCCGAGGGGCTGGGCCTCGACGTCGCCGTCGCCCACGTCGAGGGCGACGACCTGCGCGCCCGTGCCGCCGAGCTCGGCCTCGACGGCGCCCTGACCGCCAACGCCTACCTCGGCGGGTTCGGCATCGCCCGCGCGCTCACCGCGGGCGCCGACGTGGTCGTCACCGGCCGGGTCACCGACGCCTCCCTGGTGGTCGGCCCGGCCGCCGCCCACTTCGGCTGGACCCCCGACCAGCACGACGAGCTGGCCGGCGCCGTGGTGGCCGGGCACGTGCTCGAGTGCGGCACCCAGGCCACCGGCGGCAACTTCAGCGGCTTCCGCTCGCTCGCCGAGGCCGGCGTCGACCTGTCGGTGCCGCTCGGCTTCCCGGTCGCCGAGATCGAGGCCGACGGCTCCTCGACCATCACCAAGCAGGCCGGCACCGGCGGCGCGGTCACCGTCGACACCGTCACCGCCCAGCTCGTCTACGAGATCCAGTCCACCCGCTACCTCGGCCCCGACGTCACCACCCACCTCGACTCGATCCGCCTCGAGCAGGTCGGCCCCGACCGGGTGCGCGTCAGCGACGTCGTCGGCGAGGCGCCGCCCGAGCAGCTCAAGGTCTGCGTCAACGAGCTCGGCGGCTGGCGCAACAGCGTCGAGCTGGTGCTGACCGGCCTAGACGTCGAGGCCAAGGCCGACTGGGTGCGCGAGCAGCTCACGCCGCGGCTCACCGCGCAGGAGGTCACCTGGACCCGGCCCACGCCGCCCGCCCCCGACGCCGACACCGAGGAGGGCGCCTCGGTGCTGCTGCGCTGCACCGTCACCGACCCCGAGCAGGGCCCGGTCGCCAAGGCGTTCACCGGCCCCGCGGTCGAGCTCGCGCTCGGCTCCTACCCCGGGTTCACGATGACCGGTCCGCCCGCGGCCCCCACGCCGTACGGCGTCTACCGCGCGGCGTACGTCGACCGCTCGGCCGTCGAGCACGCCGTGGTGCTGCCCGACGGCACCCGCGAGGTGGTGCCCGACCCGACGACGTACGCCGAGGCCGACCACACGCTGGGCCTGCGCCCCTCGCCGTACCCCGCCCCCGCCGACACCCTCAACCGCCGGCTCCCGCTGGGCACCTTCGTGCACGCCCGCTCCGGCGACAAGGGCGGCGACGCCAACCTCGGGCTGTGGGTCTCCCACGACGGCCCGCCCGACAAGTACGCCGCCCGCGTGACCTGGCTGGCCAAGATCATCAGCCCGCGCAAGGTCCGCGAGCTGCTGCCCGAGACCGCCGCGCTGCCCGACGACGCGATCGAGGTGCACGTGCTGCCCAACCTCGGCGCGGTCAACGTCGTCGTCAAGGGCCTGCTCGGGCGCGGCGTGGCGGCCTCGACCCGCTTCGACCCGCAGGCCAAGGGCCTGGGCGAGTGGGCCCGGTCGCGGTCGGTGCACATCCAGGAAGGACTGCTGACATGAGCGAGATCCGCGAGCTCGGGGCCGAGTTCACCCGCCGCGAGGTGGCCCCGCACCTGCAGGAGTGGGAGGACGCCGGCTCGATCCCCCGCGAGCTGCACGTGGCGGCCGCGAAGCAGGGCCTGCTGGGCCTGGCCTTCCCCACCGAGGTGGGCGGCGAGGGCGGCTCGATGCTCGACTCCGTCGACCTGCAGGAGGGCATGCTCTCGGCCGGCGCCTCCAGCGGGCTGCTCGCCGGTCTCCTCACCAGCGGCATCGCGCTGCCGCACATGGTCGCGGCCGCCGGCCGCGGCGAAGCCGGCGCCGACGCGCTCGTCGACCGGTTCGTGCGCCCGACGCTGGCCGGCGAGACGATCGGGTCGCTGGCGATCACCGAGCCCGGCGGCGGCTCCGACGTCGCCGGCCTGCGCACCACCGCCGTCCGCGACGGCGACCACTACGTCGTCAACGGCGCCAAGACCTTCATCACCTCCGGCGTGCGCGCCGACTTCGTGACCACCGCGGTGCGCACCGGCGAGCCCGGCCACGCCGGCGTCAGCCTGCTGGTCGTCGAGCGCGGCACCCCCGGCTTCACCGTCGACCGCTCGCTGCGCAAGATGGGCTGGCACTGCTCCGACACCGCCGAGCTGTCGTACGTCGACGTGCGGGTGCCGGTGGGCAACCTCGTCGGCGCCGAGGGGACGGGCTTCTACCAGATCGCCGAGCAGTTCGTCTCCGAGCGGATCGCGCTCGCGGTGCACGCCTACGGCATCGCGGCGCGCAGCCTCGAGCTGACCGC
>JBFGFQ010000215.1:0-4272 GCA_041579495.1 Nocardioides sp. | reverse complement strand
GTTCGGGTCGTGGGTCGGGTCGTGGTTCGGGTCGTGGGCTGAGGACGCGCCCTGGCGCGTCCAGGACCCACGACTCAGGCCACGACCCAGACCACGACCCAGACCACGACCCAGACCACGACCCAGACCACGACCCGACGGGCGGGCTCAGAGCAGCGAGTTCGGCTCGAACGTCGGCCGGCGGTCATGAGCACCCGCGACCGGCCGCACGAACTCGAAGCCCGCGGTCAGCACCACCGTCGAGCCGGGCGCATCAGCGGCCAGCCCCCGCGCGCACTCCTCGTGCAGCGGCGGGGCGTGGAAGGCGTTGCGCGCCACCTCGTCGGCGTCGCCGACGAACGCGACGGGTCGGCCCAGCGACTGCGCGCACGCACCGCAGATCCGGCTCAACGCGCACTGGGTGACCCGCGACCCCACGAGCACGGGTCGACCCTGCTCGTCGGGCTCCCACGCGAACGGCGCCGTACGCGCGTCGACGTCGCGGGACAGCCCGCGGATCACGACGCCCGCCCGGTGCCCGAGCGCGACCACCCGCCGAGCTCGGAGCGGCGCGGCGGCAGCTCGGCGTCGGACTTGCGGCCCTTGTCGACCGGCGGCGCCTCGGCGGCGGCGGGACGGTCCGGCGGCTGCGGCGGGGAGTCGGAGGAGGTGAACCGGTTGGGCAGCGACAGCTTCATGATCGTGCGCAGCGCCTGGCCGTACTGCTTGTGCAGCGGCCCGATCGTGTACGGCAGGTCGTACTTGTCGCACAGCGCGCGCACCCGCTCGGAGATCTCCGCGTAGCGGTTGCTGGGCAGGTCGGGGAAGAGGTGGTGCTCGATCTGGAAGCCGAGGTTGCCCGAGAGGATGTGCAGCAGCGGGCCGCCCTCGAAGTTGGCCGCGCCGAGGATCTGGCGCAGGTACCACTCGGCGCGGGTCTCGTCCTCGAGCTCCTCCTCGGTGAAGTGCATCGCCCCGTCGGGGAAGTGCCCGCAGAAGATGATCACGTACGACCACAGGTTGCGCGCCAGGTTGGCGGTGGCGTTCGCCTTCATCGTGGTGCGCCAGTGCGGCCCCGACAGCGCCGGGTAGACGACGTAGTCCTTGAGCGCCTGGTTGCGGCCCTTGCGCCAGATCTGCTTGAGCTGGCGCTTCATCTCCTTCGGGTCCTTCTCGCCCTTGCGGATCTTCTCCAGGTCGAGGTCGTGCAGCGCCACGCCCCACTGGAAGAGCGAGGCCAGCAGCGCGTTGTAGACCGGCTGGCCGAGGTTGGCGGGGTTCCAGCGCTGCTCGCGCGCCATCCGCAGCACGCCGTACCCGATGTCGTTGTCGTAGCCGAGCACGTTGGTGAACTGGTGGTGGATGTAGTTGTGCGAGTGCTTCCACTGCTCGGCGGGCTGGGCGGTGTCCCACTCCCAGTTGGAGGAGTGGATCTCGGGGTCGTTCATCCAGTCCCACTGCCCGTGCATGACGTTGTGGCCGATCTCCATGTTCTCGAGGATCTTGGCCAGGCCGAGCATGGTCGCGCCGGCGACCGCCCCCGGCACCCGCGCCCGGCGCGAGTGGCAGGTGGTCATCAGGGTGACCCGGCCGGCGGCGGCCAGGCCGCGCTGCACCCGGATCATCCGGTTGATGTACGCCGCGTCGGCGGCGCCGCGCGACGCCTCGACGTCGGCGCGGATCCGGTCGAGCTCGCGACCGATCTGCTCGACCTCGTCGTCGGTGAGGTGGGTGTACTCCTGGACGTCGGCGATCGCCATGTCGTCTCCTCGGTGCTGGGGATGGTGCTGGTCGGTGCTGGTGCGGGGGGTGTCTCAGATGTCGATGACGCAGTCGCCGACGGCGGCGGTGACGCAGGTCTGCACCTGCTCGTTCGGCTGGGCGTACTCCTCGCCGTTGCGCAGGTCGCGCACCGTGCCGGAGACGAGCGTCAGGGTGCAGGTGTGGCAGATGCCCATCCGGCAGCCGTACGGCATCCCGACCCCGGCCTGCTCGCCGGCCTCGAGGACGGTGGTGGCCCCGTCGACCTCGACCTCCTTGCCGGAGCTGCGGAACCGGATCGCGCCGCCCTCTCCCCCGTCGCCGCCGAGCTGGAGGGTGAACCGCTCGAGGTGCAGCCGGTCCTCGAGGCCCTCGGCCTCGTAGTGGGCGGCCACGGCGTCGAGCATCGGCCCCGGCCCGCAGGCCCAGGTCTCGCGCTCGCGCCAGTCGGGGCAGACCGCGTCGAGGCCGCGCTCGCGGTCGCCGACCTCGAGGATGCCGTCGGTGTCGGTGTGCAGCCGGTGCACGACCAGGCCGTCGTGGGCCTCCTCGAGCCGGGCCAGCTCGTCGCGGAAGATCATCCGCTCGGGCGTCGGCGAGGAGTAGTGCAGGACGACGTCGGGCATCGTGTGGCGCCGGTCGAGGGTGCGCAGCATCGCCATCACCGGCGTGATGCCCGAGCCGCCGACCAGGAAGAGCAGCCGCCGCGGCGGCGGGTCGGGCAGCACGAAGTCGCCCTCGGGCTTGGCCAGCCGCACGATCGTGCCCGGCTCGAGCCCGTTGACCAGGTGGGAGGAGAGCAGCCCCTCGGGCATCGCGCGCACGGTGATCGCGATGGTGCGCCCGGAGCGGCGCGGGGCCGAGCTCACCGAGTACGAGCGCCACTGGAACCGGCCGTCGACCTGCACCCCGATGCCGACGTACTGGCCGGGTCGGTGGTCGAAGCGCCAGCCCCAGCCCGGTCGGATCACCAGGGTGGCGGCGTCCTCCGTCTCGGGGACCACCTCCTCGACGCGGCCGCGCAGCTCGCGCTGGCTCCACAGGGGGTTGACCAGCGACAGGTAGTCGTCGGGGTGCAGCGGCGTGGTCAGCCGGGCGCCGACGCGTCGTACGCGCTCCCACGGGATCGTCGCGCTCACCGGGCCTCCTGTCGGTCGGGGGTCTTTACCCGCACAGTGAACAGGCGTGCACCGAACTACGTCAATGGGCCAGGGGGATGAGGTGGGCCACGTAGGCTGGCGACATGGGCTACGACGTGGAGAAGACCGACGCCGAGTGGCGTGAGCAGCTCTCGCCCGAGGAGTACGCCGTGCTGCGCCAGGCGGGCACCGAGCGTGCGGGCGTGGGCCGGCTGACCGACACCGAGACGACCGGCGTCTACCGCTGCAAGGCGTGCCGGGCCAAGCTGTTCGAGTCCGACACCAAGTTCCACTCCGGCTGCGGCTGGCCGTCGTTCTACCAGCCGATCAGCGACACGATCGAGTACATCGAGGACAACTCGCACGGCATGAAGCGCGTCGAGGTGCGCTGCGCCTCGTGCGGCTCGCACCTCGGGCACGTCTTCCCCGACGGCTACGGCACCCCCACCGGCGACCGCTACTGCATCAACTCGATCAGCATGACCCTCGAGCCGGCCGACGGCTCGGGTCCCGTCGCCGGCTGACCTCAGCCGGCGTCGACGAGCTGCGCGACGACCCGCACCGCGTTGGCGCCGTACTCGTCGTCGAGGCGCTGCTGCAGCGTGCCGTCGTCGTAGGCGACCTCGACCACGACCTGGTTGTTCTCGACGTAGGTGCCCGCGACGCCCGGCAGCGCGCTGACCTCGCGCGCGATCTCGTTGATCGAGGCCTCGTCGCGCTGGCGCAGCGGCGGGGGCGGGTCCTGCTCGTCCTGGCGCGGCGGGCTGTAGAGCGCCGCGGGGACGGCGTCGGAGACGGTGAAGGTGGTGCCGTCCCAGGCGCCGGTGAGGGCGAAGTAGCCCCAGCGCACGTCACCGGCCTTCTCGAAGGCCTGCTGGTCGCGCCACCTCCACCCCTCGATCGCCGGGCCGCCGCACTGCGGCGGGTAGGACTCGGCCACCGGCCCCAGGCACAGCTCGGGCCCCTCGCCGGTGTCCATCACCACCACCAGGTCGCGGGTGCGCACCGGGCCGGACGCGGCCTGCGGCTCGACCGGCGCCGGGGCTGCGGTGGGCCCGTCGTCGACGGCCACCTCGTCCCCTCCCCCGCCGCAGGCCCCGAGCAGCAGCAGCGGGGCGACGAGCAGGGCGGTGCCGGAGGTGCGCCGGCGGGCTGGGGTGCGCATGGGGGTGGGACGGTTCCTCTCGGGCGGGGGTTCCCATCCTCGCCGACCCGGCCCACGTCTCCCGCCGACCCGGCCAGGATCTCCGACCGAGTCGGCCCGTCCCCGCCGTCGCGGGGCGGGGTCTGTGGCAGGTCGGGACAGGGACGAGATCCGGGCCGGGTCAGCGCGAGATCTGGGCCGGGTCAGCGTGAGATATGGACTGGGTCAGCGCGAGATCCGGGCCGGGTC
>JBFGFQ010000214.1:0-4277 GCA_041579495.1 Nocardioides sp. | reverse complement strand
GCTGACCACGGTGCAGCCGCCCCGGTAGGGGTCCCGGGTGAAGACCGCCAGGCGGTCGTGCCGCAGGTCGGCCTCGTAGCCCAGCCGACGGCTGACCGTTCGGCTGGTGCCGGTGGTGGGGTCCCACGCGACCACCGGGCCGTCCACGCCGGCGTGCAGGACGGTGGTGGGGTCGGCGTCGAGCACGGACCGGTAGCCCTCCCGCTTGGTCAGCCCGATCCGCTCGCCGGTGGTGCTGTCGTACGCGCGCACCAGCGTGTGGTCCCGGCGGTGGCGGTGCAGCGAGGTCACCAGGGTCGTGCCGTCACCTGAGAGCACCGCCTCCTCCTGCTCGTAGACGGGCAGCAGCTTGCGCGAGCCGCGGCCCGGCGTCACGACGCGCACCTTCTCGCGCCCGCGGCGCTGCACGAGCACGACGTAGCGCCCGTCGGGCCGGGTGCCCAGCAGCCGCAGCTGCCGCCCGCGCACCCGCGTCGTGGTGTCGCCGTCGACGACGTCGCGCCCGTCGACGTACGGCACCGACGCGTCGGGCCCGCGGTCGAGGCGCTCGGGACGGATCGTGGTGGGGCGCTGCTCGGCGACGGGCTGTGCCACGGCGGGCGGGGACAGGAGGCCGGTCCCCAGGGCGAGGGCGCCGAGGGACACGAGGGCGGTGGTCAGACGGGGCATGACGTCCTCCGGGGAGAGCGGCCCGGCGTCGGTGCCGGGCCTTCACCAGGAGGGACGCAGCCACGGGCCGAAAGGTTGCGGTGGCCAGCAGTAAACCGGTGCGCGGCGCGGGACCCGCCCGCCGTACCCTTGCGCGCATGACTGCCTCGACGCGGAGCTCTGCCCGGATCCTGCGGATGTCCCAGCTGTTCGTCCGGACCCTGCGTGAGGACCCGGCCGACGCCGAGGTGCCCAGCCACCGGCTGCTGGTGCGCGCCGGCTACATCCGCCGCGCGGCGCCCGGCATCTACACCTGGCTGCCGCTGGGCCTGCGGGTGCTGCGCAACATCGAGGCGATCGTGCGCGAGGAGATGGACGACATGGGCGCCCAGGAGCTCAGCTTCCCGGCGCTGCTGCCCCGCGAGCCCTACGAGGCGACCGGGCGCTGGACCGAGTACGGCGACGGCATCTTCCGGCTCAAGGACCGCAAGGACGCCGACTACCTGCTCGGGCCCACGCACGAGGAGATGTTCACCCTCGTCGTCAAGGACCTCTACAGCTCCTACAAGGACCTGCCGCTCTCGATCTACCAGATCCAGACGAAGTACCGCGACGAGGCGCGGCCGCGCGCCGGCCTGCTGCGCGGGCGCGAGTTCACGATGAAGGACTCCTACTCCTTCGACGTCGACGACGCCGGGCTCGACGAGAGCTACCAGAAGCACCGCGACGCCTACGTGCGCATCTTCGACCGGCTCGGCTTCGAGTACGTCGTCGTCAAGGCGACCTCGGGCGCCATGGGCGGCTCGCGCTCGGAGGAGTTCCTGGCCAAGGCCGAGGTCGGCGAGGACACCTACGTCAGCTGCACCTCCTGCGACTACGCCGCCAACGTGGAGGCCGTCGAGGTGCGCGCCCCGCAGCCCCTCGCGTACGACGACGCGCCGGCCGCCCACGCCGAGCAGACGCCCGACACGCCCACCATCGAGACGCTGGTCGACCACCTCAACGCCGAGCACCCGCGCGCCGACCGGGCCTGGACGGCCGCCGACACGCTCAAGAACGTGCTGGTGCAGCTGCGCCACCCCACCGGCGAGCGCGAGCCGCTGGCGATCGGCGTGCCCGGCGACCGCGACGTCGACCTCAAGCGCCTCGAGGGCCAGCTCGAGCCCATCGAGGTCGAGCCGATGGACGAGGCCGCCCTCAAGGAGCACCCCGCGCTGGTCAAGGGCTACATCGGCCCCGGTGTGCTGGGGGAGGAGAGCGCCTCGGGCATCCGCTACCTCGTCGACCCCCGCGTGGTCGAGGGCACCCGCTGGGTGACCGGCGCCGACGTCGACGGCAGCCACGTGCTCGACCTCGTCGCCGGCCGCGACTTCACCCCCGACGGCACCATCGAGGCCGCCGACGTGCGCGAGGGCGACGCCTGCCCGCGCTGCGACGAGGGCACCCTGCAGACCTCGCGCGGCATCGAGATGGGCCACATCTTCCAGCTCGGCCGCAAGTACGCCGAGGCGCTCGACCTGCAGGTGCTCGACGAGAACGGCAAGCTCGTCACCGTCACCATGGGCTCCTACGGCATCGGCGTGACCCGCGCGGTCGCCGCGGTCGCCGAGGGCACCCTCGACGACATCGGCCTGTGCTGGCCGCGCAACGTGGCCCCGGCCGACGTGCACCTGGTCGCCGCCGGCAAGGACGAGTCGATCCTCGCCGCGGCCGAGCGGATCGCCCACGAGCTGGCCGAGGCCGGTGTCGAGGTGCTCTACGACGACCGCGTCGGCAAGGTCAGCCCCGGCGTGAAGTTCAAGGACGCCGAGCTGATCGGGGTCCCGACGATCGTCGTGGTCGGCCGCGGCCTGGCCGAGTCCGGCGAGGTGGAGGTCAAGGACCGCGCCAGCGGCGAGAAGACCGCGATCGCCGCCGACCACGTGGTCTCCCACCTGGTCGACCTCGTCCGCCGTTGAGCGTCGGCGTGGAGGCCGTCATCTTCGACTGGGGCGGCACCCTCACCGAGTGGCACGACGTCGACTTCCACGCCGAGTCCCTCGCGCTCGCCGGCGCGGTGCGCCGCACCCCGAGCACCGCCGACGACGCGCTGCTCGACGACCGCGGCGAGCACGCCGCCCGGCTGCTCTCGGCCGGCGGCGTCGTGTGGGGGCGCAGCCGTGACCACCAGCGCAGTGCCACGGTCGCCGACCTCTTCGAGGTGGCGGGCCTCGACCACGACCCCGACCTCCTGGCGGCCTACTACGAGTTCTGGGAACCGCACACCACGACCGATCCCGAGGTGCGTCCGCTCCTCGAGGCGCTGCGCGCCGACGGGCTGAAGGTGGGGGTGCTCTCCAACACCCTGTGGCCGCGCGAGTGGCACGTGGGCTTCCTCGAGCGGGACGGCGTCTACGACCTGGTCGACGGCGACGTCTACTCCAGCGAGATCGAGTGGACCAAGCCCTCCCCGCACGCCTTCGCCGCGGCCATGCGCGCGGTGGGCGTCGACGACCCGGCGCGCTGCGTCTACGTGGGGGACCGGCTCTACGACGACGTGTGGGGTGCCCAGCAGGCAGGCATGCGGGCGATCCACGTGCCGCACAGCCGGATCCCGCGCGGCCAGGTGGGCCACACCGAGGGCGTCCCCGACGCCGTCGCCCACCAGCTGGGCGAGGTGCACGAGATCGTCTCGGGCTGGCGCTGACGCACCGTCCCGGCCCGGCAGCGACTCCTGCTCGCCGCTCATCGGTGAGCCTGGTCACAGCCCGCGGCTGCAGGTTGTTGCAATGCGAGTTTGTGAGGAGCCGAGTGGCACCGGACGCACTCCCGCACAAGGCATGATCGAGGCGTCAGGAGCGCTGGGCCCCCCAGCACGGCGCTCCTGACGCTCGGCTTGCGGGGGAGATCTCGGGACTCCCTCGCAAGCCCCGGGGGGCGGCGCTCACCCCTGGTCGGCGCCCGGCAGCGGCTCGGCCGCGCCACCGAGGCCCAGCACGGTCACCGCCACCTCGGTGAGCACCTCGACCGCCGCTCGTCGGCGGGGTCCGGAGGTGGCCGCGACGAGCGCGGCGTACGTCGCGGCGCAGCGCCGCTCGACCAGCACGGCGGTGGCCGAGACCTCGGCGGGCGAGCCCACCGGCCCGGGCGCCTCGTACGCCGCCAGCGTGCCGACCGGCCTCACGCCCAGCCCGCGCAGCTCGACCTCCAGGGCGTCGCGGCGTGCGCGGTGCTCGCTCCAGGCCAGCGAGACGCGCTCGTAGAGCTCGGGGGTCGCCGACATCGAGGTGGCCGCGCCGAGGGTGCCGTAGACGTGCACCGCAGCGTGCTCGGCGGCCAACGCGTCCTGCAGCGCGCCGACGGTGCTCATCGGCCACCGCCGGGGGAGAGGGTGGCCAGGAGCACCTGCTGCTGGGCGACCCCGGCCGCGACGGTCGCCACCAGGCGGGCCAACGCCCCGCTCTCGGCGTCGACCGCGAGCCCGACGAGGCGGCGGCGGGCGGTCTCCTCGCGCTCGCGCACCGCGTCGAGAGCCGCCACCGGCCGACCCGGCACGCGCACGCGTCCACGCGGCCCGGGGTCGTCGGCGCCGGTGGCCAGCACGGCCGCGACCTGGGCGCGGTGCACGCGCAGGGCCGGGGCCAGCGGTG
>JBFGFQ010000213.1:0-4352 GCA_041579495.1 Nocardioides sp. | reverse complement strand
CGCGCCATGGTCGAGCGGTGGTGCTGACTCAGGCCGGCGCCGGCTGCTCCTGGCGCTCCCGCGGCAGGTCGCGGACGCTGGGGGAGAGCAGGGTCAGCAGGGCGACCGCGCTGAGCAGCAGCCCGGCGACCAGCATCACCGGTCGCAGCCCGAAGGCGACGGCCAGCGGTCCCGCCACCAGCTGGCCGAGCGGGATCGCGGCGAAGGAGCCCAGGGCGTCGTAGGAGAACGCGCGCGACAGCATGTCGGGTGGCACGTTCTCCTGCATCGCGAGGTTCCAGGCGAGCTCGAAGACCCCGATGCCCGCGCCCGCTCCGAGGGCCGCGAGCAGCGCGATGCCGAGGTCGTCGGTCAGGCCCAGCGCGATCAGCGGGGCGCCGTACACGGCGGTGCCGAGCATGCCCCAGAAGAGCGGACGCTCAAGGCGGACCCGGAGCAGCACCACCCCGGCGACCAGCAGCCCCAGTGCCTCGGCCGACAGGATCAGCCCCCACCCTCGCTCGCCGATCGCGGAGTCCTTGGCCAGCACGGGTCCGAGGGTGAAGAAGCCACCCTGGTGCACGGCGCAGATCATGCTGAAGGCCAGCACGACCACCCACAGCCACGGCGTGGTGCGGAAGTACGTCCACCCCTCGCGCAGGTCGGCGAGTGCCGAGGAGCCCGCCGCCCGCACGGGGCGCGGCAGGTGGATGCGCGAGAGCAGGGCGGCCGCGCCGAGGTAGGTGACCCCGTCGACCCCCAGCGCCCACCCGGGCCCGACCCCCACCACGAGCAGGCTCGACACGGTCGGCCCCACGACCGCCAGGCCGCCGCCGGCCATCGACACCAGCACGTTGGCGGGCTGCAGCTGGGCGCGGGGCACCAGCTGGGGCAGCACCCCGGCCAGGGCCGGCAGCGCCGCCGCGGCCGCGACGCCGTTGACGGCGGTGAGCACCACGACGTGCCAGATCTCGGCCCGGTCGGTGATCACCAGGGTCGCGATCGCGAGCTGGCTCAGCCCGGCCACGACGTTGGAGGTCTGGATCACCAGGGTGCGCCCGAAGCGGTCGGCCAGCACGCCGCCGACGAGCAGGAAGACCACCATCGGGATGCTGTGCGCGGCCAGCACCACGCCCAGCGCGGTGGGGGAGTCGCTGATCTGCAGCACGGCGAAGGCCAGCGCGACCGGCGCCATCAGCGCGCCGAGCAGGTTGACGACACGGGAGGAGAAGTAGAGGCGGAAGTTGCGCTCGCGCAGCGGCGCCAGCGCGCCGGTGGTGCTCATCGCCCGGTCCCGTCGGTGGCCTCGTCCATGCGGAACGCGACCGTGGTGGCGCTGACGTGCACGGTGCCCTCGGTGCGCGGCGGCCGGTTGCGCTCGTGCAGCAGCCGCGCCGCGCGCAGCATCAGCTCGAGCGCCTCCTGCCACGTCTCCTCGTCGACCCACCCCTCCAGGTCGCTGCTCAGGGCCTGGTCGGAGACCGCCCGCGACCGGCTGCGCCGCTCGAGGTCCTTGCCCAGCGCGCGCAGGTACGCCGTCGGCGCGCTGGGCCGGCTCGGGGTGCCGGGCTCGCGCGGCGCGAGGTCGCGCTCGTGCGGGTAGCGGTAGCGCTTGGCCACGCCCCCGCGGATCTTCTCCTCGCCGTCGACCACCAGCTCCCCGGCGTCGGCCAGCAGCCGCAGGTGGTAGCTGGCGTTGGCGCTGCTCAGCCCCAGCTCGCGGGCGACCTCGCTGGCGCTCATCGCCGTACCGGTCAGCAGCGAGAGCATCCGCAGCCGCACCGGGTGGGCGATCGCCCGCATCACCGCGATCTCGTCGTCCGTCATCCGACCCTCCAAGAACTCTTGGGGAGTAGTAGACGCCTCGCGGATCGCGACTGTCAAACACTTCTTGGGGGGTCGGTCGACTGCCGAGCGGTCACTTATGCACCACCGAGCGGTCACCTGTCACCCGTGGCGGGGTGCAGAGGTGACTCGTGGGTGGTGCAAAAGTGACTGCTCGTGCCTACTCGCCGCGGAAGACGGGGCGGCGGCGCTCGGAGAAGGCGGCCATGCCCTCGGCGACGTCGCTGGTGCGCATCAGCACGCTCTGGCCGGTGCGCTCGCGCTCGAGGGCGTCCTCGAGGGGGAGGAGGGTGGCGGCGTTGACGGCCTTCTTGGTGGCGGCCAGGGCCAGCGGGGGCCCGGAGGCCAGTCGTCGCGCGAGGGTGGCGACCAGGTCGTCGAAGTCGTCGTCGGCGGCCAGGTGGCTGACCAGTCCGGCGTCGTACGCCTCCTGGGCCGAGAGCGGCTCGGCCAGCAGCGCCATCCGCATCGCGCGGGCCCGCCCGACCGCGGCCGCGACCGTCGCCGAGGTGCCGCCGTCGGGCATGAACCCGATGCGGGTGAAGGCCAGCAGGTACGACGACGAGGCGGCCGCGACGGCCAGGTCGGCCGCCAGCGCCAGCGAGCACCCGACCCCCGCGGCGACGCCGTTGACGGCCGCCAGCACCGGGCGGTCGCACGACACGATCGCGCGCACCACCCGGTTGGTGACGTCCATGGCCCGCACGTCGAAGCGCTCGTGCGCGCCCTCGCCGCCGATGTCGGCACCGGTGCAGAAGGCCGGCCCGGTGCCGGTCAGCACCACCACCCGCACGTCGTCGCGGGCGGGCACCGCCTCGAGCAGCTCGGCCAGGCCCAGCATCATCTCGCCGGTGACGGCGTTGAGGACCTCGGGGCGGTCGAGGCGCGCGGTCAGCACCCCGGCGTCGAGGCTGACCACCAGGCCGGGGACCTCAGGCAACGTGGACGCCGTGGGCCTCGAGCTCGGCGAGCGCGGCGGTGGTGGTCTCGGGCGCGACGCCCGCGCAGAGCCGGCTCAGCAGCCGGGTGTCGAAGCCGGCGGCGACCGCGTCGAGCGCGGTGGCGCGCACGCAGTGGTCGGTGGCCAGCCCGCAGACCTCCACCTCGGTGACGCCGCGCCGGCGCAGCCAGTCGGCCAGGGTCGCGCCGTCGACGTCGTGGCCCTCGAACCCGGAGTAGGCCGCCTCGTGGCGGCCCTTGAGGAAGACCGCCTCGAACGGCGTCGGGTCGAGGTCGGGGTGGAACTGCTCGCCCTCGGTGCCGACCTCGCAGTGCACCGGCCACGACTCGGCGTAGTCGGGCTCGCTCGACCAGTGCGCGCCGGGGTCGACGTGGTGGTCCTTGGTGGCCACCACGTGGTCCCAGTCGGGCGCCCCGGCGCCGCCGGCGGCCCACTGCTGCACCACCGCGTTGACCTGGCGCGCCACCTGGGCGCCCCCGGTCACCGGCAGCGAGCCGCCCTCGCAGAAGTCGTTCTGCACGTCCACGACGATCAGTGCCTTTGCCATGCCCCGACCCTAGCCACGGGCGGCGGCGGTCGCGTCCACCCGCTCGGTCGGCAGCACCGGCCCGCCGCGGCCCAGCGACTGCGCGGCCAGCGGCAGCTCCTCGCGCGAGGCGTGGTGGCGGGCGCGGGCGTCGGCGAGCGCCTCGTGGCCCACGACCTCACCGCCGCGCACCAGCACGCGCAGCAGGTCGCGCGCGCCGTCGCCCGGCTCGGGCGCCGCACCGGTGCCGACGACCTCCGCCTCGGCGAGGCCGTCGGGCCCCAGGCGGCGGTGCGCCCACTTGCGCCCGCCGTACGACGCCTTCTTGCTGCTGCGCTTGGCCACCGGCTCGAGCCGGCCCCGCTCGTCCTCGCGCGCCACCAGCTTGTAGACCATCCCGCAGGTCGGGTGCCCGCTGCCGGTGACCAGCTGGGTGCCGACGCCGTAGCCGTCGACGGGCGCGGCCGCGAGCGCGGCGATCGCGTACTCGTCGAGGTCGCTGGTCACCACGATCCGGGTGTCGTGGGCGCCCAGCGCGTCGAGCTGGTCGCGCACCTGGTGGGCGAGCACCGCGAGGTCGCCCGAGTCGAGGCGCACCGCGCCCAGGTCGGTGCCCGCGACCTGCACGCCGAGGCGCACCGCCTCGGCGACGTCGTAGGTGTCGACCAGCAGCGTGGTGCCGACCCCCAGCGAGTCGACCTGGGCCCGGAACGCGTCGGCCTCGCTGTCGTGCAGCAGCGTGAAGCTGTGCGCCGAGGTGCCCGTCGAGGGCACGCCCCACCGGTGCCGGGCCGCGAGGTTCGAGGTCGCCTCGAAGCCCGCGACGTACGCCGCCCGCGCAGCGGCCACCGCCGCCTCCTCGTGGGTGCGCCGCGAGCCCATCTCGATGCACGGGCGCCGGCCGGCGGCCCGGGTCATCCGCGAGGCGGCCGCGGCGATGGCGGAGTCGTGGTTGTAGATCGAGAGCAGCACGGTCTCGAGCAGCACCGCCTCGGCGAAGCTCGACTCGACGACCAGCAGCGGCGAGCCGGGGAAGTAGGT
>JBFGFQ010000212.1:0-4354 GCA_041579495.1 Nocardioides sp. | reverse complement strand
GGCTGCCCTGTCGGGCAGCCGCTCCGCCCATCACGAGTGGTGCGAGGTCAGCGACGCAGACCGAGGCGCTCGATGATCGAGCGGTACCGGTTGATGTCGGACTTGTTCAGGTAGTTCAGCAGCCGGCGGCGCTGGCCCACCAGGAGCAGCAGGCCACGACGGCTGTGGTGGTCGTGCTTGTGCTGCTTGAGGTGCTCGGTGAGGTGGCTGATGCGGTGGCTCAGCAGCGCGATCTGCACCTCGGGCGAGCCGGTGTCGCCCTCGGCGACGGCGTACTCGGCGATGATCTTCTTCTTGGTCTCCGCGTCGGTACCGATCGACATGCGGGCTCCCTTCTCGCCCCTGCTGGGGCTCTCGCTGCGCGGCGCGCCGGGGCCTGTTCACCCGGGCACTCTTGGTCCGCGGCCGTTCTACGGCAACCGGGCAACAATAGCGACGAGCGGCGCCCAACCCGAAATCCGGGCCGGACGCCGCTCGTGGCGCGCTCAGCGGGGAGCACTCACACGTCGTGCTCGGTACGACGCTCGGTCACCGACCCGTCGGAGTGGGTGGTCGTGGCCACCGTGCCCTTGCGGCGGCTGGAGTTGAGCGTCACGGCGGTCAGGATGATCACGCCGAGACCGACGATCGTCAGGATCCAGCCGATCATCTGCAGGTCGACGCCGTCGACGGCGTCCTGCACGGCCAGCGCCAGGATGAGGCCGACCGCGAGCAGGAAGGCTCCGAGTCCGTAACCCATGGGTGTGTCCTTTCGTCGGTGGCGCCCCGGTCAGGGGAGGGAGTGGGGGCGCCTCGGACCATCATCTCCACGCTGCTCGAGGTTCAAACCCCGGTCTGGACGGGACCTTCTCCCCCGCCCTCGCCCCCACGCTCGGCGCGCAGCGCGAGGTAGACCGCGCGCACCCCGACCGCCCGCTCGAGCTCGCGGATGACACGACCGAAGAACTGCTCCCGGTAGGTGTCGTCGGTGACGGTGGAGACCGCCAGGTAGAGCAGCGAGAACGCCGCCAGGAAGAGCGAGACCTTGCCCAGCGGCACCGAGACCTGCACCAGGTAGGGCAGCTTGGTGATCTCGTCGACCTCGAAGCCGGTCCAGGCCGCCTGCACCTCCACGCCCATGGTCAGCGCCCCGAACAGCAGGAAGAACACCAGCACCCCGCCGGCCATCAGCAGCACCTGGGCGGCCTGGATGACGACCATGAAGGCCACCAGGTTGGCGCGCTCGAAGCCGGTCACCGTCGCGTACGACGCCGGGTCGGCGTCGGGGTCGGCCACCAGGCGCGCGCACTCGGACTCCAGCGGCGTGCCGGCGCAGGCGCGCACCAGGAAGGCGTCGTCGACCTCGTCGTCGACCTTGTCGACCTCCTCGGGCAGCCGCACGGCCAGGAAGGCCACCGCGAGCACGGCGAAGAGCAGCACGACCACCCACAGCGCCCCGGTCTCGAGCTCGGCCGCCAGCTGCCAGACCTCGGCGTTGATGAAGAGGAAGGTGACGAAGACCAGCAGCAGCGGCAGCGCCCGGGTGGCCAGCGGCAGCAGCGTGCGGAGGCCCGCGACGGTGCGGGCCAGGGCCCACGTGACGATCGGGCGCGCGTGCAGGACGGTGAGCGCGTAGACGACCGTCGCGACGATGACGAGCGTGAGGACCACCGCCGGCGCGGCGCTGACCTGACCGGTCACCCAGGCCAGGCCCACCCCGGCGGCGGCGGCGACCAGCGCCACGAGCAGCAGCCGCGGCACGGTGCGGCGCGGCGACAGGGCGGCGCGGGCGTCGGCGCGCGTCTCCGGCACGAAGTAGGACAGCCCGTGGGCCAGGAACCAGGCGTCGGTGCGTTCCAGCGGGTCGTCGCCGCGGCCGTGGCGCCCGCGCAGCGGCAGCGAGGGACGCGAGGGCACCGGCTCAGGCCCCGCTCGCCGGACGCAGCACCTCGCGGGTGCGGTCGACGTCGTCGGCCATCTGCTCCAGCAGCGCGTCGACGGAGTCGAACGCGGCCATCCCCCGCAGCCGGTCGACGAAGCCGACCTCGACCTCGACGCCGTAGAGGTCGAGGTCGGTGCGGTCGAGGACGTAGGTCTCGACGCGGCGCTCCCGCTCGCCGGCGAAGGTCGGGTTGGTGCCGACGCTGATCGCGCCCGGGAAGCGTTCCCCGGTGTCGAGGCGGCGCAGCCACCCGGCGTACACGCCGTCGGCCGGGGCCGCGGTGCGCGCGCCGATCGGCACGTTGGCCGTGGGGTAGCCCAGCTCGCGCCCGCGCTGGTCGCCGCGCACCACCTCGCCGCGCACGGCGTACGGACGGCCCAGCGCCTCGGCGGCGCCGGCGACGTCACCGGCGGCCAGGCAGGTGCGCACGTAGGTGGAGGACCACACCTGCGGTCCCCCGTCGAGCTCGATGCCCTCGGCGACCAGGTCACGGGAGGCCCCGAGCCCGACCAGCGCCGCGACGTCGCCGCTCGCGCGGTGCCCGAAGCGGAAGTTGGCGCCCACCACGACCGCGGCCGCGCGCAGACCGTCGACCAGCACCCGGTCGACGAACTCCTCGGGCGTCCAGGACGCCACGTCGCGGTCGAACGGCAGGGCCAGCACCGCGTCGGCACCGGCCTCGGCGAGCAGGTCGGCGCGGGCCTCGAGGGTGGTGAGCGAGGTCGGCGCGTGCTCGGGGCGCAGCACCGCCATCGGGTGCGGGTCGAAGGTGCAGACCACCAGGGCCAGCCCCCGCTCGTCGGCCACCCGGCGGGCCCGGGCCAGGACCTGGCGGTGGCCGAGGTGGACGCCGTCGAAGTTGCCGATGGTGACGACGGTGCGGGCCAGGTCGGCGGGCACGTCGTCCAGGGAACGCCAGAGCTGCACGGGCACGACCCTATCGCCGGCTCAACCCTGCACGAACACCGCGACCGGGCGGGCCCGGCCCTCGCGCGGCTCGTAGAGGGCCAGGAACTCGCCGTCGGGGTCGAAGACGCCGGTGAGACCGTCCAGGGCCACGTCGAGAGGGCGCCCGACCCGCACGTCGCGGGCCTGCTGCGCGTCGAGGTCGAGGCCGGGGAAGGCGGCCCGCGCCGCCCGGGCCAGCGGCAGCACCGCGAAGTCGTCGGCGAGCTCGTCGAGGGTGCGGGCCACGTCGAGGTCGTAGGGCCCGACCGCGGTGCGGCGCAGCGCGGTGAGGTGGCCGCCGGTGCCGAGCGCGGCGCCGGCGTCGCGGGCGACCGCGCGCACGTAGGTGCCCGAGGAGCAGCGCATCGAGATGTCGACGTCGAGCACGTCGAGACCACCTGTCCCGTCCGCCAGGTCGAGACGGGCGGGGCGGCACTCGTGGACGACCAGCTCGTGGATGGTGACGGGCCGTGCCTCCAGCTCGACCTGCTCCCCGTCGCGCACCCGCTGGTAGGCGCGCTTGCCGTCGACCTTGATCGCCGACACGGCGGTCGGGACCTGCTCGATGTCACCGACGAAGCCGGCCAGCACCTCGCGCACCGCCTGCTCCTCGACACCCCGGGCCCCGGGGGTCGCGGTGACCTCGCCCTCGGCGTCGTCGGTGCCGGTGCTCACCCCGAGCCGTACCGTGGCGTCGTACGCCTTCTCGGTGAGCATCAGGTGGCCCAGCAGGCGGGTGGCCCGGTCGACGCCGAGCACCAGCACGCCGGTGGCCATCGGGTCGAGGGTGCCGGCATGACCGACCTTGCGGGTGCCGGCGAGCCGGCGCACCCGCGAGACCACGTCGTGGGAGGTGATCCCCGCGGGCTTGTCGACGACGACCAGCCCGGGGGTCACCGGGGCGGAGGGCCTCACGCCTCGGGCTCGTCCTCGGCCGCGTCGTCGGCCTCGTCGGCGCCCTCGGCGGGCTCCTCGCGGGGCTTCTTGTACGGGTCGGCCTCGCCGGCGTACGCCGCACCGCGCTGGGCGGCGACGGCCTCGTCCTGGGCGCGCGCCCGGGCGAGCACCTCGTCGAGCTGGCGCGCGGTCTCGGGCAGCGCGTCGTGGATGAACTCCAGCGTCGGGGCCAGGCGCATGCCGAGCTGCTTGGCGACCTCGGAGCGCAGCAGCCCCTTGGCCGACTCCAGCGCGGCCGCGGTCGCGGCGAGCTGGGCCTCCTCGTCGTCGGTGGCACCGGGGCCGCCGGCGCCGAGCACGGTGTAGAAGATGCTGGCGTGCTGGGTGTCGCCGGTGACGCGCACGTCGGTGACGGTCACGAAGCCCAGCCGCGGGTCCTTGACCCGTCGCTCGAGCATCTCGGCGACGATCACCTGGATCCGGTCGGCGATCTTGCGCACCCGGGGGTTGGTCATGTTCCTACCTTACGAACGTGGGGGTGTGAGTCGAGCGGGCGCCCGCCCCCACCGAGGTGGGGACGGGCGCCCG
>JBFGFQ010000211.1:0-4416 GCA_041579495.1 Nocardioides sp. | reverse complement strand
GATCTTGCCGGTGAACGAGCCGCTCTGCTCGTTGCGCACCACGACCACGTCGCTGCGCGTGGTGCGCTTGCCGCCGAGCTTGACCTTGCGCCACACGCCGCCGGGGATCTTGTACTTCAGCTTGCCGGTGTCGGGCCCGGTGGTGGCCAGCAGGCGCACCTCCCGCACGTCGACCCCTGGCACGGTGAGCTTGGTCTTGTACGCCGACGCCTCGAGGTAGTCGCCGCCGAAGGCCTTGCGCGAGGTCTTGGTCCGCCAGCGACGACCGGGCGAGACCAGGTCCTCGGGCACCGTGAAGCTGGTGGTGGCCGGCCGGGTGGAGGTGTTGCCGGCCCGGTCGGTCACCGAGACGCTCAGCGTCTGGGTGCCGGGGCCGAGGTCGCTGAAGGTGACGTTGTCGTCGCGGCAGGGCTTGGCCTGCCCGGCGATGGTGCAGCTGTAGACCAGCGGCGACTCCGAGCCGGTGATGCGCAGGGTCGGGCTGTCGGTGGTGACCATCGGGCGCTCGGGCGTCTCGGGGTCGAAGGGCTGGTTGAAGATCCGCGGGACCGGGACCACGGTGTCGACCTTGAAGGTGGCCTGCTCGGGGGTCTGGTCGACGTCCGGCAGGTCGGTCTCGGCGCCGCCGCTGCCCAGCAGCGGGTTGCTCGGCGACGTCGCGTCGATGTCGCGGTCCTTGGCGTCGTAGGCGCGCACACGGAAGGTGTAGGGCGTCTCGGTGCCGCCGATCTGGCGGCGGGTGTCGTCGAGGTCGTCGTAGACCGCCGGGCTCGTGCAGGGCGTCCACTTGTCGTCCGCCGGCGGCTCGGTGGTGTTGAAGAACTGGCACTCGAAGGCGATCGGGTCGGTGTCGCCGTCGGTGTGGCTGCCGGAGAAGGTGAAGGTCACCGAGTCCTGGGCGATGAAGCCGGCGCTGTTGGGGGCCGGGGACGCGGTCACCGCGGAGGTGACGGGCGGCTGGGTGTCGTCGCAGCGGTCGCCGGGGCCCAGCGGGTCGGGCAGCGGGAGCGGCAGCGGCAGCTCGCCCGGCGGGGCGACCTCGCTGGTGCAGCCGGGGTCGGCGTGGGCGGCGGGCACCGAGAGCACCGGCAGCAGGGTGCCGACGAGGGCGGCCACGGACAGGGCCGCGCCACGGCGCACGGACGAGGGGACGGTCATCGAGGTTCCTCCGGGGGGGCTGGCGGGGTCGATGCTTCAACGCCCCGCGCACCGACAGGCTACGAATCCCGCGCGGGCCCCGCGGCGCTTCGGCCGAAGTCGCGGGGGGTGCCGCCGGCCCAGGGCCGACGCGCATCGACCAGCAGCATCACGATCACGGCCAGGATCAGCAGGTCGGCGAGCACGAACGCCAGCGGTCCGAGCTGGTCCAGACCGGCGCCGTAGACGAGCACCGGCAGCACCGCGACGGCGACCGCGACGGTGCGCGCCAGGTGCCAGCGCCGGCGCGGCGGGGTCTCGCCGGCGGCCGCGGCGGCCGCGGCGAGCTCGTGGGCCAGCAGCACCGTCACCAGCAGCGCGGGGAGGCTCAGCGCCCACGCGATCGCCGGGTCGACGTCGACCAGGGGCTCGTGGAGCACCGGGAACCACAGCACGGCCACGAGCAGCCCGGCCGCCACCGCGAGCCCCAGCAGCAGGGGCCGCTGGCGCGTCGCGGCCGTGGTGGGCAGGCGGCGCAGGGCCGCCACGACCAGCGCCCAGCCCGCCCAGTCGGCCAGCACGTCGTACCCCCCGACCGGGGCGACCAGCGCCACCAGGAGCAGGCCCGAGGCGACCAGGGAGAGCGGGGCCATGGCGGGGAGCCTACGACTCCGTGCTCGACCTCGGCCGGGCGGTGCCGGGGGTGCCCGCGCCGGTGACGACCCAGGCGTCACCGCGCTCGCGCAGCACCAGCACCACCATGCGGGAGCCCATGAAGACGGTCGTGTAGGCGACCCAGAGCGCGGGCAGGCCGCCCCACGACGCGGCGAGCAGCGCGACGGGCAGGTAGACGGCCAGGGTGACCAGGCCACCGAGGGCCAGGTAGCGGCCGTCGCCGGCGCCGATGAGGACGCCGTCGAGCACGAACACGATGCCGGCGACCGGCTGGCCCAGGGCCGCGATGAGCAGCACCGGCACCAGCGCCTCGTGGACGGCGGCGTCGCGGCTGAAGAGCGGGCCCAGCAGCGGGCTGGCGGCGGCCAGGAGCGCGCCGGTGACCACGCCGCTGACCACGCCCCAGCGCAGCATCCGACGGGTCAGGCGCCGGGTCGCCTCGACGTCGCCGGCGCCCAGGGTGCGCCCGGTCAGGGCCTGGGCGGCGATGGCGATGGCGTCGAGGACGAAGGCGAGGAAGCCCCACAGCGTCATCGCCAGCTGGTGGGTGGCCAGGTCGACGTCGAGCCCGGCTCCGGGCGCGGCGCCGAGCGTGACGGCGTACGTCGTGGCGAGGATCGCCGCGCGCAGGGTCAGGGTGCGCACCACCAGGGGCACCCCGGCCCGCGCGGCCAGCCGGATGCCGGGCAGGTCGGGGTCGAGCGGGGCGCCGTGGGCGCGGGCGCCGCGCACCACGACGGCCGTGAGCACGGCGGCGCTGAGCACCTGGGCGACGACCGAGCCGATCGCGGAGCCGGCGATGCCGAGGCCGACCGGGTAGACCAGCACGACGTTGAGCACGATGTTGAGCAGGTTGCCGCCGACGGCGACGTAGAGCGGGGTGCGGGTGTCCTGCAGGCCGCGCAGCACGCCGGTGGCCGCGAGCATCACCAGCAGCGGCGTGGTGCCGAGGAAGGCGATGCGCAGGTAGGTCGTGGCCTGCTCGCTGATCTCGGCGCCTGCCCCGAAGGCACCGACCAGCTGGTCGGTGAGCGCGACGCCGGCGACGGTCGTCACCAGGCCGATCCCCACCGCCAGCCAGAGCCCGTCGATGCCCTGGGCCAGGGCGCCGCGCAGGTCGCCGGCGCCGAGCCGTCGCGCGACGCTCGCCGTGGTGCCGTAGGCGAGGAAGACGCACAGGCCCACGGCGGTCTGCAGGACGACCGCGGCGATGCCGAGACCGGCGAGCTCGGGGGTGCCGAGGCGGCCCACGACGGCCGCGTCGCCGAGCAGGAAGAGCGGCTCGGCGACCAGGGCCAGGAAGGCCGGGACGGCCAGCCGCCAGATCTCGCGATCGGTCTCCCGGTGCGGGGGACGACCGGTGCGCAGGCTCACCCGCGGATCGTAGGCGCAGCCCGGACCAGACCGGGCCGGGGAGTCTGTCCCGAATTGGGGACAAGTTGTGGAAAATGCGCTAACCGGGGCTTTGTCGACATAGCTCCCGGCTGGGCGCCGGCTGACCGGCGGTGGAACGCACCGACCTCGACACAATTTCTCCTCCACAGGTGGGGAGAACTGTTCTCGCAGGTCAGAGCACCTTTGTCACTGAGGTTCGTCTAGTTGTCCACAGTTGTCTCCCCAGGCAGTGCACACGTCCCAGCGTGTCGTCCACGGGCTGCACCCAGTTATCCCCAGGGCCTGTGGACAACCGGCTTTCCGCTGGGGCGATCCGGCACGTACGGTCACGCGGACGAGGTCCTCGAGACGTCGTCCGGGACCGGTCTCCACGCCGTCCGGCGCCGCGTGTCGGCGGCCGGACCTAGCGTCGTGGGCACCGGCTCCAGCCGGCACGGGGTCGGTCCGGGACCAGCCAGGGAGAGCACGTTGAGCATCACCGAGCAGAGCGGCCGCACGGCCGAGGAGCCGCCGTACGAGGACTGGGGCGACGGCCCCGTCTCCTACGCGCCGGGCGAGCGCCCGCGCAGCGGCCCCAACGACCGCACCCCGCCGCAGGACATGGCCGCGGAGCAGTCGGTGCTGGGCTCGATGCTGATCAGCAAGGACGCGATCTCCGAGGTCACCGAGCGCGTGCGCGGCGCCGACTTCTACCGCCCCTCCCACGAGACGATCCACGACGCGATCATCGACCTCTACGGGCGCAGCGAGCCCGTCGACATGGTCACGGTCGCCGCCGAGCTGCAGCGTCGCGGCGAGCTGCAGAAGGTCGGCGGCGCTCCTTACCTGCACACGCTCTCGGCCAACGTCCCGATCGCGGCCAACGCCGGCTACTACGCCGAGATCGTGCGCGAGAAGGCGGTGCTGCGCCGCCTCGTCGACGCCGGCACCAAGATCGTGCAGATCGGCTACGCCGGCGAGGGCGAGGTCGACGACATCGTCGACCAGGCCCAGGCCGAGGTCTTCAAGCTCGCCGAGAAGCGCTCGGGCGAGGACTACGCCCCGCTCTCCGACATCATGGACGGCGTCCTCGACGAGATCGAGGCGATCGGCAACCGCGAGTCAGGCATCTACGGCGTCCCCACCGGCTTCGCCGACCTCGACGAGCTGACCAACGGCCTGCACAAGGGCCAGATGATCATCGTCGCGGCGCGCCCCGCCATGGGCAAG
>JBFGFQ010000210.1:0-4653 GCA_041579495.1 Nocardioides sp. | reverse complement strand
GTGCCGGAGGCGTCGGTGGTGCCGGTCTCGACCGAGATGGTGACGCCCTGGACGGGCTGGCCCTCCGCGGTCTTGACGATGCCGCTGATCGTCGTGGTGCTGGCGTTGCCGAGGGCCGCGTCGAGGCGCCGGGCGACCCCCTCCTTGACCTGCACCTCCTCGGCGGACGCCGGGTCGGTCACGAGCGAGGAGCCCTTGGAGTAGAAGGTGCCGTACGCCGGGGCGCGGACCTCCACGACGTACGGCGCGAAGTCGCGCTCGACCTTCCAGGTGCCGTCGTTGCCGGTCGTGCCCGCGGCCGGGCCGGTGCCCAGGGCGGGGGTGTAGGTGACGGTGCCGGTGTTCGCGTCGGCCGGGTTGCGGGTGTAGAAGCGGATCGCGGCGTCCTTGATGGGTGCTCCGCCGGTCGTCCGGACGATGCCGCCGACCTGGGACTTGACCAGGTCCGCCACCGACCCGTCGATGCCCGGGGTCGTCTGACCCGCAGGCACCGTGAGGGTGCTGGCCTGGGCGCGGTCCTTGGTGCTGGCGCCACCGGCCTTGTAGTAGGTCGTGGTGTGTCCCGTGCGGCTGAACTGGACGACGTACGAGCCGGGGACGATGTGGTCCATCGTGAAGGTGCCGTCGGCGCCCGTGGTCGCCTCGTTCAGGACGGTGTCGCCCTCGTACAGCTTGACGGTGACGTCCTTCAGGGCGTCGCCGTCGAGCGATCCCGCGCGGCTCACCGTGCCGGTGACTTCGGCGGAGCCCCTCATGAGCCTCGTCGCCAGGCCGCTCTGACCGCCTGTGAACTCACGGGCATCGGCCGGCGTGGTCGTGGCGGTGCCACCGAGCGAGTGGTAGGCGAGGTCGTAGGCCGCCGAGGAGTACTGGACGACGTAGGCCTGGGTCTCGTCCGGCACTGCGGTCTTCCAGGTGCCGTCGGCGGCGGTCGTGGCCTGGGCGCCCGTGATGGGGGTGAACGTCGAGCCGGTGAGCGTCCCGAGACGCACGCTCACGCCGGGTACGGCAGCGCCGTTGCGGCCGGTGACCGCTCCTGCGACATCGGCCGGCGTGACCGCAGAAGCGGGCAACGACAACCCGCCCAGCACCAGCGCGAGGACGGTGAGCACCAGGAGCGGCCACGAGGCCGTCCGGGTTCGTGGGCGGGACAGGGACGAGAGCATGGACACCTCTGGCGCTGGGGGACACGACACCGCCCCGAGGGGGTCGGCACGCCGTCAACCGCGGGACCCCGGGGGGTGTTACGCGTGCGGGCAAAGATCTGCTGCGACCCCTTGACAGGTCTGGACCCACTGGTCCAGATCTCTTGCGCTGGGTAAAGAGTGAAGGTAAAGCGAGGTCAGCGCCCCTGCTGCGCCACCCAGGAGGCGTGCAGGCCGGCGTAGACCGACCCCTCCTGCGCCACGAGCTCGGCGTGCGGACCGCGCTGCACGATGCGGCCCCGGTCGACGACGACCACCTCGTCGGCGGCCTCGGCCGTCGACATCCGGTGCGCGATCGTCACCGAGGTGCGCCCGCTCATCAGCCGCTCCAAAGCCCGGCCGATCCGCATCTCCAGCGACGGGTCGACGGCGCTGGTGGCCTCGTCGAGCACCAGCAGGTCGGGGTCGGCGAGGTGGGCGCGCAGCAGCGCCACGAGCTGGCGCTCACCGGCCGAGAGCGACTCGCCGCGCTGGCCGACCCGGGTGCCGAGCCCGGCGGGCAGCCCGGCCAGCCAGTCGCCCAGACCGAGCTCCTCCGCGCTGGCCCAGATGTCGGCCTCGGAGGCGTCCAGCCGCCCGTAGCGGACGTTGGCGGTGATGGTGTCGTCGAAGAGGAAGCCCTCCTGCGGCACCAGCACCACGCTGCGCCGCAGCGTCGACTGGGCGATGTCGCGCACGTCGACGCCGTCGAGCAGCACCGCGCCGGCCGAGGGGTCCATCAGCCGGGTCAGCAGCTTGGCGAAGGTCGACTTGCCCGACCCGGTCTCCCCCACGATCGCCACCCGGCGCCCGGCCTCGATGGACATGTCGACGTCGCGCAGCACCGGCGGACCGCCGGGGTAGGCGAACGTGACGTCGCGGAAGCGCACGTCGATCGGCCCGGGCGGCAGGTCGTGGCCCTCGGGACCCGGGTCGACGAGGTCGGCGGGGGTGTCGAGGATGCCGATCACCCGGCGCCAGCCCGCGATCGCCAGCTGCGCGTCGGTGAGGATCTGGGTGCCCATCTGCACCGGCCCGACGAACAGGGTCACCAGGAACGCGAACGCCAGGATCTCACCGGCGGTGATGTCGCCGGCCAGGCCGAGCAGCACGCCCACCACGATCACGCCGGCGTTGGCCAGGCCCGCGGAGACCCCGCCGAGGGAGAACGAGAACGCCGTGAAGCCCTGGGCGCGGGTGCTCGCGACGCGGTGCGCGTCGACGGCCTCGTCGATGCGGTCCTGGGTGCGCGACTGCACGGCGTACGAGCGGACCACCGCGGCGCCGACGACCGGCTCGGAGATGGCCGAGAGCATCACGCCGACCTGGCGCCGCACGACGCCGTACGCCTGCGACAGCTTGCGCTGGAAGTACTTCAGCGAGGCGAAGAGCGGGGCGAAGCACAGCCACACCACCAGCGTCAGCTGCCAGGAGTAGACGAGCATGACCACGGTGGCGATCACCACCTGGCCGATGCTGACCACGAACAGCAGGCCGCCGAAGACCAGGAACTGGCTGACCTGGTCGACGTCGCTGGTGACGCGCGCGACCAGGGCGCCGCGGCGCTCGGTGTTCTGGGTGAGCAGCGGCAGGTCGTGCACGTGGCGGAACGCCTTGGTGCGCAGCGTGGCCAGCCCGCCCTCCGCGGTGCGGAAGAGCCGGCTGGTCATCTTGTACGACGCCCACGAGGTCAGCACGATGGCCAGCGCGGCCAGCACGCCCATCCAGGCGGTGAAGGCGAGGTCGGGCCCGCCCGCGGCGCCGAGGCCGCGGTCGAGGGTCTGCTGCACCGCGACCGGCACCACCACCTGGCCCGCGGAGGCCAGCACCGCGTAGGCCAGCGTCGTGCGCAGCCCGACGGTCAGCTCGGGCGAGTGGTGCAGCCCGCGGCGGATCGTCTCGATCGCCCGCATCTCCTCGCCGGTGTCGAGCGCGGTGCCCGAGCTCGAGGCGGCACGCACGGCGCTCACGACTGCTCCCCCGCGGTGGCCGCGGCGACGCCGGCCGCGTCGTCCTCGTAGGCGTTGACCAGCGCGGCGTACGACGGGTTGCGGGCCAGCAGCTCCTCGTGGGTGCCTCGGTCGACGACGCGCCCGCCCTCGAGGTGCACCACCTCGTCGGCCAGGCCGATCGTGGCCTTGCGGTAGGCCACCACCAGCAGGCTGGGCCGGTCGGCTGGGTCAGCGCGACCGGGCCCGTCCCCGCCCGAGCGCAGCGCGGCCAGGATGCGCGCCTCGACCTCGGGGTCGACCGCGGAGGTCGCGTCGTCGAGCACCAGCAGCCGGGGCCGGCGCACCAGGGCGCGCGCCAGCGAGATGCGCTGGCGCTGGCCGCCCGAGAGCGACGTGCCGCGCTCGCCGAGCCGGCTGTCGAGCCCGTCGGGCAGGGCGGCGACGAAGTCGTCGGCCTGCGCCGCCCGCAGCACCGCCCACACCTCCTCGTCGCTGACGTCGGCGCCCAGGGTGATGTTGCCGCGCACGGTGTCGTCGAAGAGGAAGGCCGTCTGGGCGACCAGCGACACCGCCTCCGCGAGCTGGCCGGGCGCCAGGTCGCGCAGGTCCTGCCCGTCGAGCAGGATCCGGCCCCCGTCGGGGTCGACGAGCCGGCTGACCAGCGAGGTCAGCGTGCTCTTGCCCGACGCGGTGGCCCCCACCAGCGCCACCGTGCGCCCCGGCTCGACGGTGAACGCGAGGTCGTCGAGGAGCCGCTGGCCGGGCGTGTAGGAGTAGCTGAGGCCGTCGATCTCGAGACGGGCGCCGCGTCGGCCCGTGCGCGCCAGCGACGCGTCGCCGTACGGCATCTCGCCGGTGGCCTCGAGCACGCTGGTGACCCGGCGGAAGCCGACGACGCTGCGCGGGAACTCCCCCAGCAGCCAGCCGATCGAGCGGATCGGGAACGAGACGATGGTGAGCAGGTAGGCGACCTGCACGACGTTGCCCGGGTCGGTCGCGCCGCTCTGCACACGGGCCACGCCGACGGCCAGCACGACCAGCACGCCGAGGTTGGGCAGCGCGGCCAGCGCGGGGTCGAAGGCGGCGCGGATCCGCCCGGCGCGCACCAGCACGCCGCGCAGCTCCTGCGCCTTCGCCGAGAACCGGGCGGTCTCCTCGCCCTCGCGGCCCAGGGTCTTGACGACCATGGCGCCGTCGAAGGACTCGTGGGCGACCTCGGAGAGCTCCGCGCGCAGCTGCTGCGCGCGGGTCATCAGCGGCGAGCTGAGCCGCTGGAAGACGACGTTGGCGGCGATCACCGCCGGGAAGACCAGCAGGCCGACCAGCGCCAGGACCAGGTCGGCGACGAGCATCTGGACGACCGCGATCACCATCATCGCCACGGTGCCGACGGCCATCGGCAGCGGCGCCACCGGGCCCCAGGCGGCCTCCACGTCGGAGTTGGCGTTGGAGAGCAGCTGGCCGGTCGGGTGGCGCTGGTGCCACTCCATCGGCAGCGCGAGGTACTGGCGGGTGAC
>JBFGFQ010000209.1:0-4729 GCA_041579495.1 Nocardioides sp. | reverse complement strand
GAAGGAGCGCATCGTCTGGTCGGGGGCGACCGGACGGGGCCGGCCGGGTGGTGCGGGCGGGTCAGCGGGTGAAGACCTGCAGCTCCGAGGCGTGCACGATCGTGCCGCGGTCGGAGGCCGTGGCGCAGTCGGTGTCGTTGAGCGGGTCGTTGTCCTGCTCACCGGCGTAGCCCGGGGTGCCCGTGCACTGGTTCTCCAGGGTCACCAGTCGCACCGCGGCGGCGCGGCTCGGGGTGATCTTGAAGGAGCGCATCGTCTGGTCGGGGGCGACCGGACGCGGCCGGCCGGCCGGGAACGCGTCGGCCTTCGAGGTGAAGACGCGCTTCCAGGTGGCCTTGGCCGAGTCGCAGCCGCTCGTGCAGACCTCGATGGCGAAGCGGCGCAGCGCGGTGAAGCGCGAGCCGGAGGCCGGGTCCTCGTCGGTGGCCGGGGTCAGCAGCGCGCTGACCTGCACCCGGCGGATCGTGTGCGTGCCCTTGGCCAGGTCGACCGAGACGTAGGGCCGCGACTCGTCGACGTTGGTCTCGGTGACCGCGCCCCAGTTGGTGGCCTCCTCGCCGTCGATCAGGTGGGCGGTGTTGAGCGAGCCCTCGGTCGCGTCGATGACCTTGGCGCCGTTGGCGGCCGCGGCCAGGTTCTTCTGCTTGGTCAGGCGCACCGTCTTCTGCTCGCCGGCCCTGACGCGCAGCGTGAACCGCTCGAAGCCGCCCTTGCCGGAGGTGTAGAGCATCCGGTACTTGCCCGGGACCATCGGCACGGTGGCGTCGAGCTTGGTCTTCGGCGAGGTGTCGGCCACCGGGGTGACCCGGGCCTGGTAGTCGCCGACGTAGATCTTGCCGGCGCCGCGCGAGGCCTTGAAGGTCACCGTGCCGTTGCGCTGCTGCGGGGAGGCGAAGCCGCCCTTGACGTCCTCGGAGTCGGCGTCGGGGGTGGAGGCGTCCTTGCCCATGCCGCGCTGCGCGAAGGCCTTCCACATCGCCTTGGTGTCCTCGCCGCCGAAGCGCATCCGGTCGGCGGCCAGCATGGCGTCGCGGGCGTCGAGCATCGAGGTGGCGCCCTGCTGGAGCAGGAAGCTGTCGAACATCAGCTGCACCCAGCGGCGGTTGCCGGGGCAGAACTGCGGCGCGACGGGGCTGGCGTCGTCGGAGGCCTGGGCGCAGCGCAGCTGCAGCGCCTCGTCCTTGTAGGGGAACTGCCGGGCGTGCTTCCTGACCAGGGCCTGGCGCACCGACCACTGGGTGCCGCTCCAGATCTCGCCGTCGGCGTGCACCTGCTGGCCGGTGGTGTCGAAGCCGACGTTGCTGTAGTTCAGCGGGTTCTTGTTGATCGCGTAGTCGCGGATCGCGGTGCGCTTGTTGCCGGTGGCGTAGACGCCGACGGCCCAGATGTTGCCGCCGTTCTTGTAGCCGTGGCTGAACTGGTACTCCGCGGCGACCAGGTCTCCCCACGACTCGCCCATCGCGCCGCCCTGGGCGGAGGTCAGGCCCTCGTCGGGCCCGGCGACCATGCGGTTGGAGATGGCGTGGGTGTACTCGTGGCCCACGATGCCCATGTCGAGGCCGCCGTCGGTGCACGGTGCGTAGAACGCGCCCGCGATCGGCTGGAAGAGGTACTGGTTGGTGATGCCGGGCACGCCGTCCTGCAGGGTGATCTGGTTGGCGTTGTCACGACCGAGGAACGAGGGCTGGCCGCCGCTGAGGGCGCCGGCCTGCACGTTGCCGACCTCCTGGTCGCCCTCGACGCCGCCGCGCCCGAAGTTCTCGAGCTGCAGGTTGTAGTTCGACTCGGTGAAGCCGAGGTAGTAGCTGTAGTCGTGCATCCGGTTGTGCGAGACGAAGAGGTTCTGCGTCGCGAACTCGATGTCGTTGCCGCCCGGTCGCAGCTGCGTCGGGTCGCACTTGGAGTTGTTCCAGGCATCGGTGAACTCGGCCGTGTACTCACGGGTGGGGGAGACCGGCGCCTGGAGCAGGCCGCCCGGCGTCAGCGGGCTCGCCCACGCCTCGTGGGTGTTGGCGTTGTTGCCGACCGTGGTCGCGGTGGTGGAGCCGGAGGCGTCCAGCGCGTCCCATGGGTAGGTCGAGGCGATGTTCTTGAAGGGGCCGGTGGGCAGCGTGCAGTCGGGGCCGGCCACCCAGCAGCCGATGACAGAGTTGCGCGGGACGCCGTCGTCGTCGACCGAGGTCATCGCCGGGTTGGCGGTGAAGTAGCGCCACTGCGGCGAGAACAGCTCGCCGCCGGTCGAGGGCGCGGCCTGGTCGCTGGTGGAGAGCAGCAGCGAGTAGCTGCCCGAGACCGCGGAGGCGGAGTCGAACGGGCAGACCTGGACGCCGTAGACGCCGGCCTTCAGCTTGTCGGAGGAGTACGTCGCCAGCTCGGGGCTGGTGAGCAGGTCCTGGGTGAAGAGCAGCTCCTTGCCGGGACCGTAGAGCTTGACGGTGATGTCGTCGGCCGGGGTGCTGAGGCCGAGAGCGTTGATGGTGCGGGTCTTGTCGTCGGCGAGCTCGAAGTCGTGGACGGGGCCGCACTTGTCGCCGGTGAAGCTGCCGGTGAAGACGTCGTTGACCTGGTCGTGCTCGACCTTGTTCTCGCGGTGCAGCACCTCGCCGGTGAGGGCGTCGACCATCAGCGTGTAGGCGAACGCGTCGCCCGCGTCGCTGTCGACGACGTTCGCCTCCAGCACGGGACGCACGCTGCCGTCGGCCATGGCCAGGGCGCGCAGGCGGACCTGCTGCGGCTGGGCGAAGCCCGGCACCGTGAGCACGGTCCAGTCCTCGGTGACCTCGCGGACGATGTCGGCCACGGCCGAGGCGTCGAGGTCGCGGCCCACGTTGCGGGCGGCGGCCAGCCAGCCCTGCTGCGGGCTGAGCCGCGTCGCGGAGGCGTCGAGCTCGGTGCCGGTGCGCACCAGGGAGGAGGAGACGTAGGCGATCTCGCCGCGCGCGACCCCGACGGTCACCATCGAGCCGAGGGCGGGGGTGAGGTCGCCGAAGCGCTGGCGCAGCAGCACGGCGTACCCGGGGTGCGGGACGCCGTCGTAGGCGGCGAGCTCCTGGGCGTTGACCAGCTCGAGGCCGCGCATCTGGGTGGCGCTCATCCCGAAGACGGCGGCGTTGGCCTCGAGCCAGGCGCGCGCCGACCTCTCGGCGTTCGCGGCGCCGGCGCCCGGGAAGGCGGCCTTCGCGAGGACGCCGTCGGCGGGCAGGATCGAGGCGGGGGTGCCGAAGTCGTTCCAGCGCAGGCTGACGGTGCCCAGGGCGTCGGCGACCTGCTGCTGGGCCAGGGTCGGCAGCGCGGTGCCGCGGGCGTCGAGGTCGGACAGGCCGGGCACGGAGTCACCGAGGGTGGTGACGGCGTCGGCGCCGAGGGAGGGGGCGAGGGCGGGGGCGCCGGCGAGGGCGGGGAGCTGCGCGAGGCCGGGGACCAGGGTGGCGGTCACCAGGGCCATCGCCGCCGTCCTGCGGCGGCGGCTGCGCACGGGGTTCGTGGTCATGGCCCTACAACGCCGGGTGAGGGGGCCGGTTATGCGTGGCTCCGCTTCGTCCCAGGGAAAGCCGGCACCGTGATGGTTCCGTGACCTCCTCGCAACGAGGAAAGGGTTTTGGATCGTTCCAAGCGTCCGCTAACGTCAGCGGGTGCGCGCCATCCGACGATTCACCGTCCACCCCGTCCTCCCGGCCCGCCTGGCTGCCCTCAGCGAGCTCGCCGGCAACCTGCGCTGGTCCTGGCACCCCCCGACCCAGGACGTCTTCGCGGCGGTCGACGCCGACCTGTGGGAGTCGACCGGGCGCGACCCGGTGCGGCTGCTGGCCACCGTCGGCGCCGCGCGGCTCGACGAGCTGGCGGCCGACGACGCGTTCGTCACCCGGCTCCAGGCCGCCCGCGCCGACCTGGCGGCGTACGTCGAGGGGGAGCGGTGGTACCAGAAGCGGACCGCCGCCGGGACCCTGACCGGCCCGACCGGGGGTGCCGCGCCCCGGGCGATCGGCTACTTCTCCCCGGAGTTCGGCATCACCGCGGTGCTGCCGCAGTACTCCGGCGGCCTGGGCATCCTGGCCGGCGACCACCTCAAGGCCGCCAGCGACCTCGGCGTGCCGATCGTGGGCGTGGGCCTGCTCTACCGCCACGGCTACTTCCGCCAGTCGCTGTCGCGCGAGGGTTGGCAGCAGGAGACCTACCCCGTCCTCGACCCCGACGAGCTGCCGATCTCGCTGCTGCGCGAGGAGAACGGCGCGCCGGCCACGATCGCCATCGCGATGCCGGGCGGGCCCGACCTGGTCGCCCGGATCTGGGTCGCCTCGGTCGGCCGGGTGCCGCTGCTGATGCTCGACACCGAGGTCGAGGGCAACCCCGAGCACTACGTCGACGTCACCGACCGCCTGTACGGCGGCACCTCGGAGCACCGCCTGCGCCAGGAGCTGCTGCTCGGCGTCGGCGGCGTGCGGGCGCTGCGGGTCTTCTCGCGCCTGACCGGCCACCCCGAGCCCGAGGTCTTCCACACCAACGAGGGCCACGCGGGCTTCCTGGGCCTGGAGCGGATCCGCGAGCTCACCGCGGCGGCCGACGGGCCCGGCCTCGACTTCGACACCGCGCTCGAGGTCGGTCGCGCCTCCACCGTCTTCACCACCCACACACCGGTGCCCGCCGGCATCGACCGCTTCGAGCGCACGCTGGTCGAGCAGTACTTCAGCGAGGGCGGTGCCACCCCGGGCGTGCCGCTGGAGCGGATCCT
>JBFGFQ010000208.1:0-4739 GCA_041579495.1 Nocardioides sp. | reverse complement strand
TCGACTGCGGGGCGTACGACACCCAGGTGCGCGCCGAGAACGTGGTCCACGACCTCGAGCACGGGACCGTGCTGCTCACCTACCGCCCGGGCACCTCGGCGGCCGACGTGGAGCGCCTCGAGGCGCTGCTGCCCGACAACGGCATCCTCTCGCCGTGGGCCGGGCTCGACGCCCCGGTCGTGGTGACCGTGTGGGGTCGCCAGCTCGACCTGACCGGCGCCGACGACCCGCGCCTGCCTCTGTTCATCGACACCTTCGGAGCCGGCGAGACCGCGCCCGAGCCGTCCGCCAGCTGCGCGGGCGGCGTGCCCGACGCCGACGGCGGTCAGGGGGACGACGTCGGTAGCCTGCTGACGTGACGCTCAACCCACTCGCCGAGGCCGCCTCCTCGGCCTGGCTGGAGAGGTGAGAGAGATGGACTCCGAGACCCGCAGCGTGCACACGGGCGGTCGCGACGTCGTCGTCGACCTGACCCGCGAGGCCGCCGAATGGTGCGCCGGGCGCGGCGACGGGCTGCTGCACGTCTTCGTCCCGCACGCCACCGCCGGCATCGCGATCCTCGAGACCGGCGCCGGCAGCGACGACGACCTGATCGCCGCCCTGGGCGACCTGCTGCCCGCCGACGACCGCTGGCGGCACCAGCACGGCACGCCCGGCCACGGCCGCTCGCACGTGATGCCGGCGCTGGTGCCGCCGTACGCCACGGTCCCGGTGCTCGACGGCCGGCTCGCGCTCGGCACTTGGCAGAGCATCTGCCTGGTCGACCTCAACGTCGACAACCCCGACCGCGAGGTCCGCTTCAGCTTCCTCGCCTCCGCCTGACCCTCGACCAGCAGCAGCGGCGGCGGGTGGTGGTCGAACGTGCGTTCGAGTAAGGTGGGTCCATGCCCACCCACGTCGCCCCTCCTGGCTGGCCCGCCGAGGTGCGTCCGCCGGACGCGCCCGACTGGGAGGCCACGGCCGCCAGCTGGCTGCTCGACCTGTGCCCGCCCGACTTCCGCGGCTACCCGGGGCTGCGCAAGCACGTGGTGGTGCTGGCCCGCTTCGCGGTGCTCCACGTCGAGGCCGGCCAGGCCGCGGCGCGCCGCGGGCTGAGCGAGGCCCGCTCCGAGCTGCGCGACGTCGCCACCCCCGACGTCATCGAGGCGGCGGTGCAGACCTGGTTGATCGAGGACGCCCGTCTCGCCGGCGTACGCCGCGCGGTCGGGCTGGTCGAGGAGGCCCTGCGGGGTCGGCGGTTCATCGCCCGCCTCTGACCGGCCGCCCCTAGGGTGGAGGCGTGCACCGGTTCTCGAGCGTCGCCCTCGTCGACCGTCGCGGCCGGCTGCTGATGCAGGAGCGCGACGAGCACCCGGTGATCGACCCCGAGAAGTGGGGCCTGCCCGGCGGGTCGATCGAGCCGGGGGAGACCCCCGACCAGGCGGCCTACCGCGAGCTCGCCGAGGAGACCGGCGTGCACCTGACGACCGGGCTCGAGCCGGCGGGGGAGTGGACGTTCCACAGCCCCGTCTGCGGCGGCGACGACACCGTGCACCTCTTCGCGGGCGCGGTCGACCTCGACGACGACGACATCGTCTGCGGCGAGGGCCGGCAGATGGTCTTCGTCCCGCCCCGCGCCGTCCTGGAGAAGGACCTGACCATCTCGGCACGCCTCGTGCTGCCGCTCTTCCTCACCTCACCCCTCTACGACAGGTTGTGCCGATGACCGTGACCCGACTCGAGATCCACCCCCTGCCCGGCCACGGGGCCGAGGACGTCGTGGTGGTGCCCGACGGTCCCCACGAGGGCGCGGTGCTCTCGGGCACCGAGGACGGCGCCATCCACCGGCTCTCGCACGACGGGCGCCGCATCGACCGCGTCGCCCACACCGGCGGTCGCCCGCTGGGTCTCGAGCTGCACCCCGACGGGCGGCTGCTCGTCTGCGACGCCCACCGGGGCCTGCTGCGCGTCGACCTCGACACCGGCGACGTCGAGCAGGTGGTCCACGAGGTCGAGGGCCGCGCGATGGTCTTCTGCAACAACGCCGCGATCGCCTCCGACGGCACCGTGTGGTTCAGCGACTCCTCCACCCGCTTCTCCATCGAGCAGTGGAAGGACGACTTCGTGCAGGACACCCGCACCGGCCGCCTGCTGCGCCTCGACACCGACGGCCGGGTGAGCGTCGTGCTCGAGGGGCTCGCCTTCGCCAACGGCGTCGCGCTGGCCGCCGACGAGTCCTTCGTCGTGGTCGCCGAGACCGGCGCGCGCACCCTGGTGCGGCACTGGCTCACCGGCGAGCGGGCCGGCAGCCGCGACCTGCTGGTCGACGACCTGCCCGGCTACCCCGACAACATCGCCCGCGGCACCGACGGGCTGATCTGGGTCGCGATCGCCAGCCCGCGCGACCCGGTGGTCGAGCGGCTGCGGCAGGGCCCGCTCTGGCTGCGCCGCCAAGTGACCCGCATCCCCGAGCCGCTGCAGCCCAAGCCGGCGCGCACCTGCCGGGTCCAGGCCTACGACGACACCGGCCGGCTGGTGCACGACCACGACCTGCCCGCCGAGGGGTTCCACATGGCCACCGGCGTGCGTGAGCACGACGGCGCGGTGTGGATCGGCAGCCTGCACGAGCCGGCCGTCGCGGTTCTGCGACCCTGAGGACCGACCTCTAGACTGGTCGACCCAGCACCGCCCCCAGCCCCCCAGCGACAAGGAGCCCCATGTCGATCCTCGAGACCATCTCGGGACCGCGGGACCTCCGCCCCCTCGACGACGCCCAGCTCGAGACGCTCGCCAGCGAGATCCGCGACCTGCTGGTGCGCTCGACGTCCAAGGTGGGCGGCCACCTGGGCCCCAACCTGGGCGTGGTCGAGCTGACGATGGCCATCCACCGGGTCTTCGACTCCCCGCGCGACCGGATCGTCCTCGACACCGGCCACCAGGGCTACGTGCACAAGATGCTGACCGGGCGCGCCGGCGACTTCGACACGCTGCGCCAGGAGGGCGGCCTGTCGGGCTACCCCAGCCAGGCCGAGTCCGAGCACGACATCGTCGAGAACTCCCACGCCTCCACGGCGCTCAGCTACGCCGACGGCCTGGCCAAGGCCTACGCGATCCGCGGCGAGGACCGGCACGTGGTGGCGGTCATCGGCGACGGCGCCCTGACCGGCGGGATGGCCTGGGAGGCCCTCAACAACATCGCGGTCGCGCAGAGCAGCCGGCTGGTCATCGTCGTCAACGACAACGGCCGCTCCTACACCCCCACCGTGGGCGGGCTGGCGACCGCGCTGACCTCGCTGCGCACCGACCCGCGCTACGAGCACCTGCTCGACCTGGTCAAGAAGCGCCTCAACGCCGTGCCCGGCGTCGGCGCGGCGGCGTACGACACGCTGCACGCCATGAAGAAGGGTCTCAAGGACGCGCTGGCCCCGCAGGGCCTCTTCGAGGACCTCGGCCTCAAGTACGTCGGCCCCGTCGACGGCCACGACCGCGCCGCGATGGAGACCGCGCTGAGCCAGGCCAAGCGGTACGGCGCCCCGGTGATCGTGCACGCGCTGACCCGCAAGGGCTTCGGGTACGACGCCGCGGAGCGCCACGAGGCCGACCAGTTCCACTCCCCGCAGCCCTTCGACATCGAGTCGGGCGAGGAGAAGGCGCGCGGACGGATCTGGACCGACCACTTCGCCGACGACATGGTCGAGATCGGCCACCGCCGCAAGGACGTCGTGGCCATCACCGCGGCGATGATGCACCCGGTGGGTCTCGACAAGTTCCAGGCGCACTTCCCCGACCGCACCTTCGACGTCGGCATCGCCGAGCAGCACGCCGCCACGTCGGCGGCCGGCCTGGCGATGGGCGGGCTGCACCCGGTCGTCGCGGTCTACGCCACGTTCCTCAACCGGGCCTTCGACCAGGTGCTGATGGACGTCGCGCTGCACCGCTGCGGCGTCACCTTCGTGCTGGACCGCTCCGGGGTCACCGGCGACGACGGCGCCAGCCACAACGGCATGTGGGACATGTCGGTGCTGCAGGTGGTGCCGCGGCTGCGCCTGGCCGCCCCGCGCGACGCCACCCGGCTGCGCGAGCTGCTCGACGAGGCCGTCGAGGTCGACGACGCCCCCACGGTGGTGCGCTTCCCCAAGGGGCCGCCGCCCGCCGACATCGAGGCGATCGACCGGGCCGGCGGCTGCGACCTGCTGGTGCGCACCGGTGCCCGCGACGTGCTCGTCGTGGCGGTCGGCTCGATGGCCACCACCGCCGTCGAGGTCGCCGACCGGCTGGTCGCCCAGGGCATCGGCGTCACCGTCGTCGACCCGCGCTGGGTCAAGCCGATCGACCCGGCGCTGCTCGACCTCGCCCGCGAGCACCGGCTGGTCGTCAGCATCGAGGACAACGGCGTGCAGGGCGGGTGCGGCGCGAGCCTGCTGCAGGCCCTCAACGCCGCCGGTGTCACCACGCCGGTGCGTCTGCACGGCGTCCCGCAGGAGTTCCTCGACCACGCCAAGCGTGCGGTGATCCTCGAGCGCATCGGGTTGAGCCCGCAGTCGCTGGCCCGCGGCATCGTGGAGGCCATATCGGCTGGCTCGGCCGGCTCGCCCGGCTCCCCGCTCGAGCAGCCGGTTGAACGCCCGAGCTGAGCGCACCGGGGTCCCGCTGACGGCGGTCGCGCTGACGCTGGGTCTGACGCTGGGCCTGTCGTCCTGCTCGTTGCTGGCCGGTGACCGCGAGGCCACCGCCGGCCCGACGACCTCGGCGCGGCCCGC
>JBFGFQ010000207.1:0-4771 GCA_041579495.1 Nocardioides sp. | reverse complement strand
GGGTGCCGGCCAGCGCGCAGGCGCTGCTCGAGGTGCGGCTGGGGGAGTGGGGCCACGACGCCCAGGGCTTCGTCGCCCACATCCCGCACTACCTGGCCCAGCTGGAGTACCCGAAGGCGGCCGCGGTGCTGCTCGAGCAGGTCGAGCTGGCCGGCCGGCTCACCGTCGACCTCTCGGGCCTGCGCGCCGAGGCCGAGGACCGCGAGGCCGAGATCACCAGCTACCTCGAGGCCAACGAGGAGGTCGGTGACGTGGTCGCCGCCCTCGAGCGCCAGTACGACGCGTTCGAGCGCGCGGAGGAGTCCGGCGAGAACCTGCTCGCCCCCGACCAGCCGCTGCCGACCGGGGAGCAGCTCGGCCACGAGTTCGAGCAGTTCCTGGCCGGTCTCGAGAACCCCGACGACGAGGATCCCGCCTGAGATGCCCCGCACCACCGCCGAGCTGCTCGCGCTGCTCGACCTCGAGACCATCGACGACAACCTCTTCCGCGGCACCCAGCCCGGCTCGATCCTGCCCCGCGTGTTCGGCGGCCAGGTCGCCGCGCAGGCGCTGGTGGCCGCCGACCGCACCGTCGAGGGCGGCTACGCCGTGCACTCGCTGCACTCCTACTTCCTGCAGCCCGGCGACACCGCCGCCCCGATCGTGTACGACGTCGAGCGGCTGCGCGACGGCCGCTCGTTCGCCACGCGGCGGGTCCTGGCCCGCCAGCACGGCCGGCCGATCTACGTGATGACCGTCGACCTGCAGCGCCCCGAGGAGGGTTTCGAGCACCAGGACCGGGTGCCCGAGGTGCCCGGCCCCGACGAGGCGATCGACATCAACGACCGGATCCGCGGCGCCGACGGGTCCTTCACCGAGTGGGACGTGCTCGACTTCCGCTACGTCGGCTCCTCCCACGACCTGCTGCCCGCCGACGAGGACCGGCCCGGCCGCCAGCAGATGTGGCTGCGGGTCAACGACCGCCTGCCCGACGACCCGCTGCTGCACGCCGCGGCCTTCACCTACGCCTCCGACGCCACGATCATGGGCGCGGCGCTCTCGCCGCAGGGCATCTCCATCGGCACCCGCGAGGTCATGGTCGCCTCGCTCGACCACTCGGTGTGGTTCCACCGGCCCTTCCGGGCCGACGAGTGGTGGCTCTTCGACCAGCACTCGCCGGTCGCCACCGGCGGGCGCGGGCTGGTCAACGCCCGCATCTTCGACCAGGACGGCGTGCTGGTGGCCTCGGTGGCCCAGGAGGCGCTGATCCGCCCGATGCGGCCCTCGGCGGGCGAGCGGTGAGCGAGCAGAGCGCCCTCGAGGAGCTGATGGGGCTCTTCGACCTCGAGACCATCGACGCCGACCTCTACCGGGGCCGCCCGGTGCGCACCACCCGGCCGCGGGTCTTCGGCGGCCAGGTCGCGGCGCAGGCGCTGTGCGCCGGCATCCGCACCGTCGACCCGGCGTACACCGTGCACTCGATGCACTCCTACTTCCTGCTGCCCGGCGACCCGCAGGTGCCGATCGTCTACGACGTCGAGCGGATCCGCGACGGCCGCTCGTTCCTGACCCGGCGGGTCGCCGCGCGCCAGCACGGCCGGCCGATCTACTACCTGACCGCCAACTTCCAGGTGCCCGAGGACGGGCTGGAGCACCAGGACGTGATGCCCGAGGTCGGCGACCCCGAGGACGCCGTCGACATGGTGGCGATGATGCGCAGCGGCGGCACGCCCGAGGCCGACGCGCTGGCCAAGGAGTGGGCCGCGCTGGGCGCGCGCTGGGTGGGCAGCTCGGGGCGCGGCCTGCCCGACGACCCGGTGCACCCCTCGCGCTCACGGCTGTGGCTGCGGGTCGAGGGCGACCTCGGCGACGACCCCACCGCGCACCTGGCGGCCTTCACCTACGCCAGCGACATCAGCCTGCTCGGCGCCACCCTGGCGGCGCACCCGGTGGGCCCCGAGCAGACCCAGATGGCCTCCCTCGACCACACGATCTGGTTCCACCAGCCCTTCCGGGCCGACGAGTGGTGGCTCTACGACCAGGTCTCCCCGGCGGCCCGCGGAGGCCGCGGACTGGCCATCGGACGGGTCTTCACCCGCGACGGCACGCTGGTCGCCACCGTCGCCCAGGAGGGCCTGATCCGACCGCGTCGTTAGCACTACAACGATGTAGTTCGTGACAGACACGCCGACACGCGGTTACTTTTGTGACCAATGTGGCGGTTGAGCGCTCCTGAGGAGCGTGTGACCGGACCGCCCCCCGCCCCCGAGGGACCCCGATCATGCGCCTGCCCCTGCTGTCGACCCTGCTCGCGCCGTCCCTGGGCGTCGCGCTGAGCGTGCTCGCGCTGCCCGCGCACGCCGCGCCCAGCGCCGACTACGAGATGCCCTTCCCGTGCGGGCAGGAGTGGACCGGCAGCACGCGCGGCACCCACAGCCCGAACGCCAAGGCGATCGACTGGAACCGCGTCGACGACGTCGACGACCCGGTGGTGACCTCCGCGCCGGGCACCGTCACCACCGCCAACGCCACGAGCACCCAGGGTTACGGCCGCTACGTCGTCGTCGACCACGGCGGTGGCGAGTCGACGCTCTACGCGCACCTCAACGCGGTGACCGTGGCGGTCGGCCAGCGCATCGACCAGGCCGCGCAGGTCGGCACCGTGGGCTCCACGGGCAACTCCACCGGCCCGCACCTGCACTACGAGCAGCGGCTCTCGGGCTCGGTGCAGGCCGCGTGGTTCGGCGGCGCCGCGTTCGTCTATGGCTCGACCCAGCGCTCGGCCAACTGCGTCGACGTGCCGCTGGCGGCCAACATGATCGGCAAGGCGCCCGCCGAGCTCGTCGTCTACCGGCGCGAGGCCCGCTCGCAGTTCCAGGTGCTGCGCGCCGGCATGTCGCCCAAGGTGCGCCGCTTCGGCACCGCCACCGACGAGCCGGTGCTGGGTGACTGGGACGGCAACGGCACCGCCAACGTCGGGGTCTTCACGCCCGCGACCGCGACCTTCGCGCTCAAGACGGCCAGCGGTCGCACCACGCTGGCCTTCGGGGCCGTGGGCGACCAGCCGGTGGCCGGCGACTGGGACGGGGACGGCCTCTGGGAGGTCGGCGTACGCCGCCCGGCCGAGGCGACCTTCCACCTGCGGGCGGCCGACGGGTCGCTCAGCAGCATCCGGCTCGGGTCGGCCTCCGACCTGCCCGTCACCGGCGACTGGGACGGCGACGGGCGCACCGACCTGGGCGTCTTCGACCAGACGACGGCCACCTTCACGCTGCGCCGCGTCGACTCCGAGGGACTGGTCTGGACCGCCGAGGTCCAGTTCGGCGAGCCCGGCGACCTGCCGGTGACCGGCGACTGGGACGGCAACCTGGTCACCGACGTCGGGGTCTGGGACCCCGCGACGGCCACCTTCTCCGAGCGCCAGGCGGTGCGGCCGACCGCGGCGCGCGCCACCGTGGCGAGCACCGTCTTCGGCCGGCCGCGCTGACTAGCCGCGCGAGACCCCGGCCAGGTGCGGGGCACCGGTGCGGGGGTCGCTGAGCGAGAACGCGTAGCCGTCGTCGGTGGGCCGCGAGCCGAAGGCGACCCGCCCGGGCAGCAGGATCGGCTTCTTGAAGGCGACCTCGACGGTGACCGCCTCGGGCAGCCGGTTCTCCAGCGCAGCCACGCACCGGGCCAGGCTCCACATGCCGTGCGCGATCTGGCGGGGGAAGCCCAGCGCCTTCGCGGTCAGCGGGTAGAGGTGGATCGGGTTGTGGTCGCCCGACACGGCGGCGTAGCGGCGGCCCAGGTCGCCGGGCAGCGACCAGGTGGTGCCGCTCGCGGGCGCGTCGGGGAAGACGGTGCCCTCCGGGGCGGCGGCGTCGCCGCGGCCGCGGCGCAGGTAGGCCGAGGAGCTCTCCCAGACCAGCGCGCCGGCGCCGTCGCGGACCTCGGTGACGAAGTCGAAGACGGTGCCCTTGGCGTGCGGGCGCGAGGGGCCGACGTGCGCGGAGACCGCGACCTGCTCGCCGACCGACACGTGGCGGTGCCGGGTGACGGTGTTCGCGACGTGCACGGTGCCGATGGCCGGGGCCGGGAAGGCGGGGTCGGTCATCATGCCCATGTGCAGCCCGAAGGCCAGCATGTGCGGGTAGGTCAGCGGCACGACGTCCTTGCGCGGGAAGCCGCACAGGTCGCCGTACGCCTCGACGTGCTCGCGCTCGACGACCACCGGGGGCCGGGTGAGGGCCAGGCCCTCGAAGCCCTCGGGGCTCGCCTTGCGCACGCCGGGCAGCGAGCCGACGACGGGGATGCTCGGCAGGGCGGCGCGCAGCAGGGTGCCCACGCCGGCGCTGCCGTCGTGGCTGCGGGGCGTGGGGGAGGTGCCGCCCATCAGGCGCCCAGCATCATCTGGCCGCAGACCCGCACGACGTTGCCGTTGACGGCCGTCGAGCCGGGGGAGGCGTACCAGGCGATGGTCTCGGCGACGTCGACGGGCAGGCCGCCCTGGGCCATCGCGTTGAGCCGCTGGCCGACCTCGCGGGTCGCGAACGGCACCGCGGCGGTCATCTGGGTGACGATGAAGCCGGGCGCGACGGCGTTGACGGTGATCCCGTCGCGCAGCTCGTCCTTGAGCGAGTCGACCAGACCGATGACGCCGGCCTTGGAGGTGGCGTAGTTGGTCTGGCCCACGTTGCCGGCGATGCCGGCGATGGAGGCCACGCCGACGATCGAGCCGCCGGCGTTGACGACGCCCTGGTCGAGCAGCTCGCGGCTGATCCGCTCGGGGGCGGTGAGGTTGACCGCGATC
>JBFGFQ010000206.1:0-4841 GCA_041579495.1 Nocardioides sp. | reverse complement strand
GAGGGCAAGCGGCTGATGCCGCTGACCGCCGACCGTGCCAAGCCGGCGGTCCCGTTCGCGGGCATCTACCGCCTCATCGACTTCGCGCTGAGCAACGTCGTTAACTCTGGCTACCTCAAGGTGGTCGTGCTGACGCAGTACAAGTCGCACAGCCTCGACCGCCACGTCTCGCAGACCTGGCGGATGTCGACGCTGCTGGGCAACTACGTCACCCCGGTGCCGGCGCAGCAGCGCGTGGGCAAGCACTGGTACCTCGGCAGCGCCGACGCGATCTTCCAGTCGCTCAACCTGATCAAGGACGAGAAGCCCGACATCGTGGTCGTCGTGGGCGCCGACCACGTCTACCGCATGGACTTCGCCCAGATGGTCGAGCAGCACGTCCAGAGCGGCGCCGCCTGCACCGTGGCCGCGATCCGCCAGCCGATCGGGCTCGCCGACCAGTTCGGCGTCATCGACGTGCACCCCGAGGAGCCCTCGCGCATCCGCGACTTCCTCGAGAAGCCGACCGACCCGGTGGGGCTGCCCGACAGTCCCGGCGAGGTGCTGGCCTCGATGGGCAACTACGTCTTCGACGCCGACGCGCTGGTCGACGCGGTCACCCGCGACGCCACCACGACCGGCTCGAAGCACGACATGGGCGGCGACATCGTGCCGGCGTTCGTGCGCCGCTCGCAGGCCGGTGTCTACGACTACAAGGACAACGTGGTGCCCGGGGCGACCGCCCGCGACAAGGGCTACTGGCGCGACGTCGGGACGCTGGGGTCCTACTACGCCGCCCACATGGACGTCGTCTCCCCGCTGCCGGTCTTCAACCTCTACAACTTCGACTGGCCGATCTACACCTCCTACGGCCCGCAGCCGCCGGTGAAGGTCGTCCAGGGCGCCGACGGCACCCCCGGGCTGACCGACGAGGCGGTGCTCTCGCCGGGCGTCGTGGTCACTGGCGGGCAGGTGCGCCGCTCGGTGCTCTCGCCGGCGTGCTGGGTCGACTCCGGCGCCGACGTGAGCGGCTCGGTGCTGCTCAACGGGGTGATCGTGGGGGCCGGGGCGGTGGTGCGCGACGCGATCCTCGACAAGAACGTGGTGGTGCCGGCCGGTGCCCGCATCGGCGTCGACCCCGAGGAGGACGCCGCGCGCGGACTGATCGTGCAGGACGGCCTGACCGTGATGGGCAAGGACCAGCAGCTGCCGCGCTGAGCCCGTCCTGGCTGCAGGCCCCTAGCCGCCCGCGGGCCCGAGCACGCCCGCGGCGCGCCCCACCTCGGCGTACGCCTCGGCGAGGGTCGCGACGGTCTCGTGGGCGTTGAGGCCCGAGGGGTTGGGCACCACCCACAGCTCGCTGCCGGCCAGCGGCTCGGGCTGGCGGCCCACCTGCGCGCGCGGGACGCCGAACGCGCTGCGGTACGCCGTCACGCCCGCGACCGCGACCACCCGCGGCCGCACCTCGGCGACCAGCGCCCGCAGGCGCGCGCCACCCTCGACGAGCTCGTCGCGGGACAGCTCGGAGGCCTTCGCGGTCGCGCGGCGCACCAGGTTGGTGATCGCGATCCCGCGCCGGCGCAGCACGTCGCGCTCCGCCTCGCTCATCCCCGCCGCCGGGTCGACCGGCTCCTCGATGACGCCCGCCCGGAGCAGCGCGGGGTAGAAGCGGTTGCCGGGGTGGGCGAAGTGGGTGCCGGTCGCCGCGGTCCACAGCCCGGGGTTGATGCCCACGAAGAGCAGCCGCACGTCGGGGCCCAGCAGGTCGGGCACCTCCGCGTCCCGGAACGACTCCAGCTCGGCGCGCGAGAACGATCGACCCACCCCCCGAGCCTCCCACGCCCGCCCCGGGTGGTGAGCGGTGCGGTCCGCCGACCCGCGGTCCCGGACGCGGGAACCCCGGCGGGGTGGGTACCGTCGCATCCCCATGCGGCCCCTCGACACCCTCCGGCACCTGTCAGCCACGCTGCTGCTGGCGGGCTCGCTGGTGGCGTGCGGCGGCGACCCCTCGCCCGAGCGGGTCGGGGACGCTGCGGGGTCGACGGCGCCCGGCGCAGGCGAGCCGGTGCTGGTGCGGTCGCGGCTGGTGACCGCCACCGACGCGGGGGAGGCACCCGCCGGGACGGCGGTGCGACTCGTCGACGACGAGGCACTGGCCGGCTTCACCGCCGACCTGACCGAGGACTTCGCCGCCGACGTGGTGGCCGCGGCAGCGGCGCTCGAGGCCGAGGGTCTCGAGGACGATCAGGAGCTGGCCGTGCAGGTCGTCGCGATCGGCTGCGACGAGCCCACCGGCGTCGAGGTCCGTCGTACGGCGGACGGCGTCGTGCTCACGCCGGGCCCGGTGCCCAGCCCCGGGCGGCAGTGCTTCACGCCGATGACCACGGTCGCGGTCGTGGTGCTGGAGGCCGGTGCCTTCAGCGCCGGGTGACGACCAGCCCGTTGGCGACGGGGCGCAGGGACCCGTCGGAGGGCGAGTTCTGGACCTGCAGCGAGCCCTGCTCGCGCGCCACCATGGTGCTCGAGCCGCCACCGTCGAGGTTGAGGGCCTCGTCGGCGCCGAGCTCGACCATGGTGCGCGCCAGCTCGACCATCGTCTGCCCACGGCTGCTCGAGGACCGTCCGTCGACGACCAGCAGCAGCACCTCGTTGGTGTCGCGGTCGATGCCGACCGCGGTGCGCGGGTGCATCTCGGTGTCGTCGACGACCTGCACCACGCCCTCGTCGATGAGGGCCTTGCTGCCGGTGACGACCATCGAGGGGCGTCCCCCCAGCCACCACCGCACCGTCGCCGGGCCGCGGCGCAGCTTGCGCAGCTGGCGGGCGCCCTCGCCGCGACCGACGAGCACGAGTCCGCGGATCTCGGCGCCGGGGCGCAGCTTGGCCCGGTTGGCGACCACCCGGCCGTCGCGCACCACGACCATCCGCACGTCCTTCTGCTGGCCCTGGGTGACGGCGTACCCGGGCGAGGAGCCCCAGCGCTGCGTGTAGACGCCGATGCCGCCGGGGGCGACGAAGTGGGAGTTGAAGTTGGTGACCGCGGCGGCCGGACGCTCCTTGATCGCGCCGCGCAGCGTCACCTCGCCGACCTGCGGACGGCCCTTGCGGGTCAGGTAGAACGCGGCGTTCCAGCCGCTGGCCCGGGCGTTGAAGAGACCACGGGTGGCCGAGCGGCCCACGCCCAGCGGGGCCCCGGTGCGGCCGATGTCGAAGAAGTCGCCGTTGACCGCCGCGATGGCCCGGCGGGCGCGCGCCAGCGACATCACGTCGTCGGTCGCGGCGACCCGGGTGGGCGCCGCGTAGTCGAGGCGCAGGGTGGTCTCGTCGAGGTCGACGGCCAGCAGGTGGGAGACCACCGGCCCGCGCGCGTCGGTCTCGGTCCACGACGAGAAGCGCACGCCCGGGGCGATCCGCCGCTTCTCCAGGACCACCCGCGTGCCGGGCTCGTCGGCGTACGCCGTCGCCCGCGACGCGACCCGGCCCCGCACCCCGTCGGAGCTGTGCGGGCCGTCGACGCCGACGTGCGCCGGCAGCCCCGGGTCCATCGTGGCGGTGCGGTCGAGGGGGGCGTGGCGGTCGACGGGGGCGGGGCGGTCGGCGGGCGAGTCGTCGGCGAGCGCGGGCGCGCCGAGACCCGCCAGCACGACGGCGAGAGCGAGGGCGGTGGTCCGAGAGCGGTGCAGCACCGGCCCAGGCTACGGGCGCCTCGCCAGCGTCCGGCGCAGGTGCACCACCGTGTCCTGGAGCAGGATCGCGCCCGGGGTGCGGCTGCTCATGCCCACGAAGGTCTCGCTGAACGGGCTGGCGAGCAGGTAGAGGTTCTGCCCGGCGGGCACGTCGACGCCCACGGCCGGCAGCTGGATGCGGCGACGCTCGCCCGCGACGGGCAGCGGCTCGCGCAGCGGCAGGACGTTGTTCTGCACCAGTCGCGCGTTGAGCGGCGAGGTGCCCACGGCCAGGCCGTAGAACGCCCGGTTCTCGACGCCGGCCGAGGTCACGTCGGCGGTCAGGTACGCCGAGCCCGCGACCGTGATCGGGCCCTCGGCCACCAGGGTGCCGACGGGTGCGCCGACGGCGGCCGTGGTCGCCACGGTGCCGATCTCGATCTTCTCGTTGGGGCGCTCGGTGCGGGTGGTGAGGCACTCGTCGGTCGGCGTCGCGATGTGCAGGCGGCCGTACCCGCCGAGCCCGGTACGCCGACCGCGCAGCTGCTCGTCGAAGAAGCGCAGCGAGAGCTGCTCGAAGTCACCCCCGGCGAGCTCGGCGCTGCAGGGGTCGGAGGTGATCGAGACACCCATCGGCAGCACGGCCGGCAGCACGTGGCCGCCGTTGTAGCCCACGAAGATGCTGTCGCGGCGGGCGCGCTTCGTCAGCGCGGTGCGCCAGTTCTCCAGGCCCTCCTGGAGTGGGAAGAGACCGTCGGTGGTGCCCTGGCCCAGCAGCACCGGGATGTCGAGACGACGACCCTTCGAGACGTGCCAGGCAGGGCCGTTCTTCTCCATGAACGAGACCATGTCCTCGGTGCCGGGCACCGAGCCGTCGGGCCACTCACCGAGCGCGGCACCCTCGACGAGCGCCTTGTAGACGTTGCGGGGCAGCGCGTCGTCGGGCACGGACGCGGCGCTGAGCAGCAGCGCCCACTCGGTGCGCACCACGCCCTCGGGCGCCAGGCTGGAGGAGAGGTCGTTCCAGGTGATCTGCGGGGCCAGGGCGTCGAAGACCGGACGGCCCTTGGTGCGCAGCGACTCGAAGGCGCCGAGGAACTGGTAGCCGCCGCCGTAGGAACCGCCGATGGCGCCGAGGCGCGGGTCACCGGGGCGGTCCTGCTGGACCCAGCCGAGCCGGCTGACCAGCCGCACCAG
>JBFGFQ010000205.1:0-4848 GCA_041579495.1 Nocardioides sp. | reverse complement strand
GTGGTGCCCGACGTCGACCTCGACCTGCTGCTGCACACCGTCCGCTCCGGGCTGCGCCACCTCGTCGACCGGGCCGCCCGGCGCGACGAGGGACCCACCCGGCCCCGCGGGCCGCGCAGCCAGCAGCTCTCGCTGCTGCCCGAGGACGAGCCTGGGCTCGACCTGACCGACGGCGAGCGCTGGGTCGGCTGAGGCGCTGGTCGGCGGGCTCCGGCTAGTTCCTGACGTTCCTCACCGCGACACGCCGGTGCGGCGTGTGGAACGTCAGGGACTTGGCGAACGAAGAGTCGATTCGACCTCGATGACGTACGCGTCGTGGTCGGAGAGGCCGCTGCCATCCACCCGCTCGGCCGTTCGTACGGTCCAGGAAGATGGCACCGCCACGTGATCGATGCTGAGCAGGTCAGGCAATCGATGCGGCAGGCGGCCGGTCACGGGGTGCAGCCCGAACCGATCGAGCGCAGCCACCACGTGCGCGCGTCCGCCCTGGCTGCCGCTCCACTCCCGGCCGTGGAGCGCGTGGTTCCAGTCGCCGCCCCACAGGTCGGGGTGCTGCCGCCTCGAGAGGAGTTGGTCGAGGGCGCGACCGGTGCGGTCGGCGTGCGGCTTCTGACCCCACGGCACCGATCCGCAGGATCGCCACGGCAGCACACTCGACCAGCACACCAAGCCGTGCAGGCGGACGGCCGCGGTCGCCGGGTGCGGGTCAGGCAGGGGATGCGCAGGCTGTCGGGTCGCGACGCCGGCCCAGCGTCGTCGTGCCGCCATCAGGTCCCGCCCCAGGTGCAGCTGCCAGCCCGGCAGGACGGTCCGCTCGCTCACCTCGGTGAGCAGCAGGACGTCGGCGTCGAGCGCCTCGATGAGCGCCGTGTGCCCCTCCGCAAAGCGGCCGGCGAGGTTCCAGGTGGCGATACGCATCAGCCCCACCTCCACGAGCCCCGGCGCAGGCGACTGATGTCCACCCCGCAGATGGTGCTGCACGTCTGCGCTCGAGCGCAGCCGAAGCGTGGACTTCCCGTCGCCAATAGTTCCTGACGTTCCTCACCGCGACACGCCGGTGCGGCGTGTGGAACGTCAGGGACTATCCGCGCCCGCGGCGACCCGCTGCCGAGACGGAGGTCAGGCGGGGATCGCGCCCGGGTCGCTGACGGTCGCGACGCCGCGCAGCAGGTCGTGGGTGCCGGTCAGGCGCATCAGGCGCGTGGCGGCCGGGCTGGCGGCGTCGACGACGAAGTCGACGCCCGCGCTCAGCGCGTGCGCCCGGCACCACATGACGGCGCCGAGGCCGGCGGCGTCCATGAAGGTCACGCCGGTCAGGTCGAGGTCGAGGCCCTGGACGGGCCGCTCCGAGTGGTGCAGCGCGGCGTGGAAGCCGCGGCGCAGGCCGTGGACGGCCGCGAGGTCGAGCTCGCCGGTGACGGCGTGGCTCTCGTGCCCCGCCGAGGCGGCGGTGCGGGTGGTCGTGCTGGTGGTCAGTGCAGTGTCGTTGCCCATGGCGGGCCCCCAAGCTGGTGGTGCAGCACCGAGTGCCGGTGCCTGTTCACTCCTTCGAGAGTAGGTGGGGACCGGCTATACGACCAGACGGCGACGCACAAACGCCCTTAGGGGTGGGCTGAGGTGACCGTGTTGCCCGTCCCGTCACCCGGTTGTCGCCGCCGGCTCACCCGCCGCTCACCGGGGGCCGCCAGCCTGCGGCCATGCCTCTCGGGAACTCGTTCGACCGCCGCTCCCTCCTGCGCGCCGGCGCCCTCGGCGCCGTCACGCTCGGCGGCCCGGTCGCCACGACGTACGCTGCCCCGCTCGTGCGCGACCGCGCCCCGGCCCCGACGGCGGTGGCCACCGGCGACGTGACCAGCAGGTCGGCGGTGCTGTGGGCCCGCGCCGAGCGCCCCGGGCGTCTGGTCGCGGAGGTCACCAGCGGCCGGTTCCGGCGCCGCCTGCGCGGACCGTGGGCGGGCCCGGACTCCGACCTGACCGCCAAGACCCTCCTGCGCGGCCTGCCGCCGGGTCGCGAGTACGACGTGCGGCTGGCCTTCGAGGACCGCGACGGCGTCCTCGGGGCGCCGACGCGCGCGAGCTTCGCGACCGCGCCGGTGCAGCCGCGCGCCACCAGCTTCGTGTGGACCGGCGACACCTGCGGCCAGGGCTGGGGCATCAACCCCGACCTCGGGGGACTGGTGGCCTACCGCGCCATGCACGAGACCCGCCCCGACTTCTTCGTGCACGCCGGCGACACCGTCTACGCCGACGGCCCGATCCAGGAGGAGGTCGTCGAGCCCGACGGCCAGGTGTGGCGCAACCTCGTCATCCCCGAGGTCACCAAGGTCGCCGAGACGCTCGCGGAGTTCCGCGGCCGGCACCGCTACACGCTGCTCGACGACCACGTCCGCGCGATGTACGCCGAGGTCCCCCTCGTCGCGCAGTGGGACGACCACGAGACCACCAACAACTGGTGGCACGGGGAGGTGCTCACCGACGAGCGCTACACCACCGAGCGTCGCGTCGACGTGCTCGCGGCCCGGGGCCGTCGCGCCTGGCAGGAGTACGTGCCGATCGCCGAGCCCCGCGCACACCGGCGCGGCCGCGGCCGCGACGACGGCTTCGCCCCCGCCCGCATCTACCGCAAGGTCGAGCGCGGACCGCACCTCGACGTCTTCTGCCTCGACATGCGCAGCCACAAGGACCCCAACACCCCCGGCCTGGAGCGCGAGCGCACCCGCATCCTCGGCGAGGAGCAGGTGGCCTGGCTCGTCGACGGCGTACGCCGCTCGCGCGCGACCTGGAAGGTGATCTCGGCCGACATGCCGTTGGGCCTCGTGGTGCCCGACGGTCCGGTCGACCAGGAGTCGCTGGCCAACCGCGACCCCGGCGCGCCGCTCGGCAAGGAGCTGGAGATCGCCGAGGTGCTCTCGGCCTTCAAGCGGCACGGCGTGCGCAACACCGTGTGGATCACCGCCGACGTGCACTACTGCGCGGCCCACCACTACGACCCGTCGCGGGCCGGCTTCACCGACTTCGACCCGTTCTGGGAGCTGGTGGCCGGGCCGATCGCGGCCGGCACCTTCGGGCCCAACGACCTCGACGCCACGTTCGGTCCCGAGGTGGTCTTCAGCAAGCACGCCGAACGCCCCAACGAGTCGCCGCGCGTGGGCAACCAGTTCTTCGGCCACGTCGCCATCGACGACGCGGGCCTGCTGACCGCGAGCCTGCGCGACCTGACCGGCGCGGTGCTGTGGAGCCGCGACCTCGAGCCGGAGCCGGAGGGGGGACGGTCGCGGGGCGCCGCCGGGTAGCGTGCCCGCGTGCAGGTGCTCCCCGACCTCGTCCCGGACCAGCCGCTCGTCGTCTTCTGCGGGCTGGCGGGCGCCGAGAGCACCAAGCACCGTGACCACTACTACGAGACGCCGGGCAACAGCTTCTGGGAGTCGCTGCACCTCTCGGGCCTCTCCCCGCGACGCCTGCGGCCGCACGAGGACCACCTCGTGCCCGACCTCGGGCTGGGCCTCACCGACCTGGTGGGCCACTGGGACCCGCGGTGGGTCGAGATCGACGACCTCGCCGCCAAGTGCGAGCGGTGGCAGCCGGAGTGGTTGGCCTTCACCAGCAAGGCCGTCGCCCACGAGGCGTCCCGCGCGATGGGCCGGCGGGGGCGGCCGGGGCTGGGCGTCCACGACTGGTACGTCGGCCCGGCGCAGGTCTTCGTGCTGCCCGGGGTCTCCGGGGCCAACCAGCGCCACGACTACGACGGGCGGCCCAACCGACTCTCCTGGTGGCGCGACCTGGCGATGATCGTCGGCGCCTGACCCCGGTCGTCAGGACGGTGGCGCGGCGAGCCCCTCGAGCACCTCGGCCGTCGACACCACGGTGGCGAACTCGCCGTGCAGGTTGGTGGCGGTGGCCCGGGCCAGCTCGGCGGCGCTCATCGTCGTGCCGTCGGGGCCGGTGCGCTCGAAGGTGTGGGTCGCGTCGAGCACGAACGTGACGGCGTACCCCAGGTTGCCGCCGACCCGCGCGGTGGTCTCGCAGCAGTGGTTGGTGGTGATCCCGCACACCACGATCTCGCCGATGCCCTCGCCGCGCAGCCAGGCGTCGAGGTCGGGGGAGCCGTGGAAGGAGGAGTTGACCTGCTTGGTCACCAGCAGCGCCGGCTCGTAGCCGGCGAGGTACTCCTTGAGCTCGTGGCCGGGCTGGCCCGGGAACAGCGGGCTCTCGGGGCTCAACGAGGAGTGCTGCACGTAGACCAGCGAGCGCCCGCCCGCCGCGAAGGCCGCCACCAGCGCGGCGATGTTGTCGTCGCAGGCGGGGTTGTCGCGCGGACCCCACCACGGCTCGTCGAAGCCGGCCTGCACGTCGACGACGACCAGGGCCGCGTCGGGGCCTATCTGCGGGGTGGCGCTGTCGCGCAGGTGGGTCACCTGCCGGACGCTAGCGCCGCGGCACCCGCGCACGCGTCACCCCGGGGTGTTTACCCGCACGCGTCGGCGCGGCAGGGTGACGGGCATGGCTGATGCTCCGCACGGACTCGTCTTCCCGCTCGACGCCCCAGACGCCGCCGCGCCCGGTCAGGAGGGGCCCGCCCGGCGCAGCACCACCGCCACCGGCCGCGGCGTCGTCGCCGACGCGCTGCGCCCCGTCGACCCCGTCGGCGCCCGCGCCGCCGAGCGCGAGACGGCGTGGCGCACCCAGTACCTGCCGTGGTTCCGCCGCCTCGTCGAGGCCGGTCTGGCCACCCCCGACGACGCCGTCGCGGTCGCCCGCGCCGGCCTCGACTCGCTGCACGCCCGGATGCGCGTCATGGACCCCGAGGCCGGCCCCGGCGCCGAGACCGACCTGCCCCTGGCCGACTGG
>JBFGFQ010000204.1:0-4921 GCA_041579495.1 Nocardioides sp. | reverse complement strand
GTCGAGCAGCACGCAGCCGACCCGGGGGTTGGGGTGCAGGGGCGCGTCGGGGCTCGCGGCGAGGCGCAGCGCACGACGCATCGCGTCGCGCTCGGCGCTGCTCGTGCCGGCCATGTCCGCCGCCCTTCTCGGTCCTGTCGCGGACCCCGGGGCTGACTGCGGACCCCCACCGCGCGCGGAGCGTCGGCGGATGAGCCTGCTGTGCGTGCACTTCCCATCCGGACTTTGACCGTCGGTCCAGGACTCACACCTGGTCAACCGGTCACTGGCGGTGACCGGGTCGCGGACTTCCGGCCTCTCGGCCAGTCACCGCCGGCTCGGATTTTCACCGACCCCAGAGCACGCGAGCAATGTTCACTCGTCCCCCGCAGTGTCCCACACGCCCGCCCGGGGCCGCAGGTGAGACCCACCACACCCACCCGCCACCGCCCCCGCCGCGGCTGCGGGACGTCGTACGGGCGGGACGTCCATCTGCGTCAGACGTCTGACGTCCCGGGGGGTCAGTGCGAGGCGGCGGCCGCGGCCGAGCGCAGCTTCTCCACCATCGCGTCGGGGTCGTCGGCGGAGTAGACGGCCGACCCGGCGACGAAGACGTCGGCGCCGGCCTCGGCGCACCGCTCGATGGTCTCGAGCGAGACGCCGCCGTCGACCTGGAGCCAGGTCTCGACGCCGTGCTTGTCCATCAGCGCGCGGGCCCGGCGGATCTTGGGCAGGACCAGGTCGAGGAACTTCTGTCCGCCGAAGCCGGGCTCGACGGTCATCAGCAGCAGCATGTCGAGCTCGGGCAGCAGGTCCTCGTAGGGCTCGACCGGGGTGGCGGGCTTCAGCGCCATGCTGGCGCGGCCGCCGGCGGAGCGGATCTCACGGGCCAGGCGCACCGGCGCCGCGGCGGCCTCGACGTGGAAGGTGACCGACGCGCAGCCCGCCTCGACGTACGTCGGGGCGTGCCGGTCGGGGTCGTTGATCATCAGGTGCGCGTCGAGCGGGGTGTCGGTCGAGCGCGCGATCGCCTCGACCATGGTCGGGCCGAACGTCAGGTTCGGCACGAAGTGGTTGTCCATCACGTCGACGTGCACCCAGTCGGCGCTGGGGATGCGGGCCACCTCCGCCCCGAGGTTCGCGAAGTCGGCGTTGAGGATGCTCGGAGTGATCTGGATGCCCACGAGGCCGCATCCTCTCAGACCGCCCCGCTCAGCCGGTGGGCCGCTCCAGCACGAAGACCCGCAGCCGCCGGTGGCCCAGCCGCGACTGGTAGCGCCGGTAGCCGACGTAGAGCTCCTCGGAGCGCCGCAGCACCTGCTCGGCCTCCGCCTCGTCGGCGGGGCGGGCGACCACGGCGACCTGCGCGCCCCGGTAGGCGACGAGGGCGTGCGGGTCGGCCTCGAGGTTGTGCACCCACGCCGGGGTGTCGTGCTGGCCGAAGTTGGTGCCGAGCAGGGCGAGGGTGTCGGCGTACGGGATGCCGATCAGGTGCGTGCGGCGGGGCAGGCCCGAGCGCCGCCCGGTGGTGGTCACCTGCACCACCGGAAGCCCGGCCAGCAGCCCGGGCACGGTGTGCCGCCCGCCGGAGAGCCGCAGCACCAGCGAGTCGAGGTGCGGCAGGGTGCGGGCGAAGACCCAGGCGCCGGGCCGGGAGGCCACCAGGGCCTGCAGGGCCCGCTGGACGGGGTTGGCCGGGCGGAACTCGTAGGAGAGGTCGGCGGCAAGGCTCACGGTGGGCTCCGGTCTGTGGTCGGACCCCCATGGTGGCGCCTCAGCCCGCCGGCGTCAGCAGCTTCTCCTGCTCCACCAGCGCCAGCGCCAGGGTCCGGTAGCCGACCTCGTCGAACAGCACGGTGAGCCGGTCGGCCTCGAGGTCGCTGACGACCCCGGCTCCGAACTCGGCGTGCACCACGCGCTGCTGCAGCTCGTACGGCGAGTCCGCGGGCGCCTCCTCGACGTCGGCGCGCCCGTCCTCGCAGGTGTCGCAGCGCCCGCAGCGCTCGTCGAGCGAGGCGCCCAGGTAGGCCAGCAGCTGCTCCTCACGGCAGCGCGAGGCCTCGGCGTAGGCGCGCATCATCTCGACCCGCGACTTCTCCAGGCTGCGGTGCGCCTCGGCCAGCTCGAGGACCGCGTCGACCCCCTCGCCCCGACCGGTGTCGGCGGCCAGCCCGGCCAGGTTGCGGATCCGCTGGATCTTGCGCCGGCTCAGCCCGGTCTGCTCCTGCGCGGTCGCTGGGTCGGTGTCGTCGGCCAGCCCCAGCACGCGGCGCACCTCGCCCCGCTTGGGCACGGCGGGGGCGAAGAACCGGCCCAGCGAGTGGTCCTCGGGGCGGTGCACGAGCGTGGCCACCGCCTCCTCGCCGTCGCGGCCGGCGCGGCCGGCCTCCTGGTAGTAGGTGTCGGGCGACTCGGGGGCCTGCGCGTGCACCACCCAGCGCACGTCGGGCTTGTCGATGCCCATCCCGAAGGCCGAGGTGGCGACCACGACGTCGAGCTCGCCGGCCAGGAACGCCTCGTGGGTCTCGGCGCGGCGGCGTTGCGGCAGCCCGGCGTGGTACGCCGCCACCCGGCGCCCGCGGGCGGCCAGCAGCTCGGCGTACTCCTCGGTGGCCGGGCGGGTGCGGCAGTAGACGATGCCGCAGCCGGGCGCCTCGGCGGCCTCGAGCACCGCGCCCTGCTGGGCGGCGGCGTCGGCGACCGGGACGACCCGGAAGCACAGGTTCTCACGGGCGAAGTCGGTGACCACGGTGCGCGGCTCGCGCAGGTGCAGCCGCTCGGTGATGTCGTCGCGCACGGGCGGCGCGGCGGTGGCGGTCATCGCCACCACCCGCGGCCGGGCCGGACGCTGGCCCAGGTCGTCGATGAGCTCGCCGAGGCGGAAGTAGTCGGGACGGAAGTCGTGGCCCCAGGCCGAGACGCAGTGCGCCTCGTCGACGGCGACCAGGCCCGGCCGGGCGGCAGCGAGCCGGTGCCGCACCTCGTCGACGGCCAGCTGCTCGGGCGAGAGGAAGACGAAGTCCATCTCGCCCTTCTCGACCGCCGCCAGCACCTCCTCGCGCTGCTTCTCGGTCTCCGCCGAGCTGAGCCGCGCGGCGCGCACCCCCAGCTCGACCAGCCCACCGACCTGGTCCTGCTGCAGCGCGATCAGCGGTGACACGACCACGCAGAAGCCGTCGAGCAGCAGGCCGGGCACCTGGTAGGTCAGCGACTTCCCGGCACCGGTCGGGGCGATGAGCAGCACGTCGTGGCCCTCGAGCAGCGAGGTCGAGGCCTCGGCCTGCCCGGGCCGCAGCTCGTCGCGGCCGAACACCTCGCTGGCGGTGCGGCGCACCCGATCGAGGGCGGGGCGGGCGGCTGCGGACTTCCGGGGAGCACTCACTCCCCCTCTCTGCCCCGCGCGGGGCCGGCCCGATCAACCCCTGGGGGTGAAACCCGCGTCAGTCGTCGTCGACGGGCAGGTCGTCGCGGTCGGCCCACTCCAGCAGCGGGGTGATGTCGAAGGGGTGCTCGTCGATCGCCTCGTGCAGGTCGCCGAGCTCGGCGAAGCGCTGCGGCACGGTCGCGATGGTGAGGTCGCGCGGGTCGGCGTCGTCGACCTCGTCCCAGCGCAGCGGCGTGGAGACGCGCGCGTCGGGCAGCCCGCGCACCGAGTACGCCGCCGCGATCGTGTGGTCCCGGGCGTTCTGGTTGTAGTCGACGAAGACCGCCGCCGGGTCGCGGTCCTTGGTCCACCAGGTGGTGGTGACGTCGGGGCTGCGCCGCTCGACCTCGCGCGCGAACGCCAGGGCCGCGCGGCGCACCTCGGTGAAGCCGTGTGCGGGCGGGACGCGCACGTAGACGTGCAGGCCCTTGCTGCCGCTGGTCTTGGGGAACCCGACCGCGCCCAGCTCGTCGAGCACCTCGTGCACCACGCCCGCGACGCGCTGCACCGTGGCGTAGTCGCACTCCGGGCCGGGGTCGAGGTCGATGCGCCACTCGTCGGGCTTCTCGGTGTCGCCGCGCCGGCTGTTCCAGGGGTGGAACTCCACCGTCGACATCTGCACCGCCCAGATCACCGGCGCCAGCCCGGTCACGCACAGCTCGTCGGCGGTGCGGTCCCAGCGCGGGAAGTGCAGCTCGACGGTCTCGACCCACTCGGGCGCGCCCTTCGGCAGCCGCTTCTGGTGCACCTTGGGACCCGCGAGCCCCTTGGGGAAGCGGTGCAGCATGCACGGGCGCTCCCACAGCGCGTTGACGATGCCGGGCCCCACGGCCAGGTAGTACTCGACGAGGTCGAGCTTGGTCGCGCCGGACTCGGGGAAGTAGACCCGGTCGGGGTTGCTGACCCGCACGACCTTGTCGTCGACCTCGATCTCGACGGCGGGCGAGGAGGAGGCCATGGCCGCGAGACTAGTCTCCGGCGGGCTCACCCGCCCGGCGCAGCAGCGCCATGAACATCGCGTCCGTGCGGTGCCGGTGCGGCCACAGCTGCACGGTGCCGGGCAGTGGCCCGGCGCTGGTGGGCACCTGGACGTGCTGGGGCGCCAGGTCGACCAGCTGCGCGCCGGGCTGCTGCTCGAGGGTCGCGGCGACGACGTCGCGGGTCTCGGCGAGCACCGGCGAGCAGGTCGCGTAGAGCACCACGCCGCCGGGACGCACCAGGTCGAGCGCCGAGGCCAGCAGTCGGCGCTGCAGGTCGACCAGCACCGGGAGGTCGTCGGGGCGCCGCCGCCAGCGTGACTCCGGTCGGCGGCGCAGTGCACCGAGACCGGTGCAGGGGGCGTCGACCAGCACCCGGTCGAACGACGCGGGCTCCAGCGGCGGGCGGGTGCCGTCGGCCGTCACCACGCCCCGTACGCCGTCGGCGCCGGCCAGCGCGCGGCGCACCAGCTCGGCGCGGTGCGGCTGGGGCTCGTTGGCGGTGAGCCGGTTGGCGAAGTCCTCTCGCTCCAGGATTCGC
>JBFGFQ010000203.1:0-5016 GCA_041579495.1 Nocardioides sp. | reverse complement strand
TGGCCGCCGCCGCCGGCGTCGCCAGCTGGCGCCGCAGCCTGCGCGGCTGAGGCCGGGGCCGGGTCGTGGACGTGCTGCAGGCCCGGTTGCGGGCGCTGACCTCGGCGCTCGGCGTGCTGGCGCTCGGGATGGTGCTGCTCGGCGTCGTGCTGCCCAGCGGCGACGACGGCTACACCTCCCTCGACCCGGCCGCGCCGGTGCGCCTGTCGGTGCCCTCCCTCGACATCCGGGCGCCCGTCAACGCCGTCGCCGTCGGTGACGACCGCGTCCTCGACCCGCCCGTCGACGTCCTCGACGTCGGCTGGTGGGACGGCAGCGCCCTGCCGGGCCAGGACACCGGGCGCACCGTCATCGCCGGGCACACCGTGCACACCGGCGGCGGCTCCCTCGACCGTCTGGCCGACGTCCGCCGCGGCGCCGTGATCGACGTGCTGACCCGCAACGGGACGATGCGCTACGAGGTGCGGCGCACGAAGGTCTACGACAAGGAGCAGCTGGCCCGCAACGCCGCGAAGGTCTTCGGTCAGGACCCCGCCGGCGGTGGTCGGCTGGTGCTGGTCTCGTGCGCCGACTGGGACGGCAGCGCCTACGACAGCAACGTCGTCGTGTACGCCGACCCCGTGGGCAGCCCGGTCAGCAGCACGGTCAGCACCGACGCCTGAGCAGCATCTGCAGGCGGGCACGGGTGGCGCCCAGCGCGCCGGGGTCCTGGGGCGCGTGCCCGTTGACCGCGCGGCAGGCCCACCCGAGGCGCCGGGCCACCTCGGCGGCCCGCACCAGCTCGTCGTGGGTCGACCCGGCCACGTCCCGCCAGCCCTCGAGGTAGGTGTCGCGGTAGGGCGCGGGGTCCTCGGAGCGCTCCTCGTCGTCGAGACCCCAGGCGAGCACCCCGTCGAGGGTGACCGCGAGCGTCAGGAACGGGTGGGTCAGGCAGGCGTCGCCCCAGTCGAGGATGCGCAGCCGCCCGTCGCGCACGAAGACCTGGGCGTCGTGCAGGTCGTCGTGCTGCAGCGTGTCGGGCAGCCCGGTGGCGTCGAGCTCGGCGCACAGGTCGCGCACGAGCGGCACGGCCGCCAGCGCCGCCGCGCCGACCTCGCCGAGGTCGGGGGCCAGCCGCCCGACCAGGTCGGCGTACAGGTCGGGGAGGCGGGGCAGCCGCAGATCGGGCAGCCCGTCGGCCAGCAGCGCCCCGGCCTCGTCGGCGACGTCGCGCTGCACCGAGGCGTAGAGCGCCAGCGCGTCGTGCCAGGGCGCCAGGGTGCGCTCGCGGGCGCCGAGCACCCGCAGCGTCTCGCCGGCGTCGGCCAGCAGCAGCCACCCGCGGGCCGGGTCGGCGCCCAGCAGCGGCGCGACGGCGTCGGGCCGCCGGCGCGCCAGCAGCGTGGTGACCGCGACCTCGTGGCGCAGCTCCGGCTCGACCGCCTTGGCCCACACCGGACCGCAGGTGGTGGGCACCCGCAGCACGCTGCCCCAGGGCCGCACGTGCGGCGCGGTGACCTCCCCGGCCAGGCCCAGCCCGAAGACCTCGAGCCGTGCCTGCACCCACGCCTCGAGGTCGCCGCGCCACGCGGGCCGCACCGGGTCGTCGTACGTCGTCACCCGCCCAGGCTCCGCCGCCACCGCGCGCCCCGCCACCCATTTCCGCGACCAGTCCCACATCTCCCGCCGACCCGTCCCAGATCTCGCGTCGACCCGGCCCTGATCTCTCCTCCCGCACCCGCGAGACGCCGGTTGTGCACCTGGGGGTGGTCGACCCGTCACCACTCCTCGGGCAGGGTGGAGGCGGACGCGTCGACCTGGCGTGCCTTCACACCGGAACCACGAGGACTGCCGGCAGATGACACACACCAGCACCAGCACCCCCAGCAGCGACCACGGCAACGGGAACGAGTGGGACGCCGACTCGCTCGGCCGCCGATTCGAGGAGGTGCGGGGACGCACCGAGGCGCTCGCCGCGCCGCTGTCGCCCGAGGACCAGACGGTCCAGTCGATGCCCGACGTCTCCCCCACCAAGTGGCACCGCGCCCACGTCACGTGGTTCTTCGAGACCTTCCTGCTCGCCGAGGCCGAGCCGGGCTTCGCGCCGTTCCAGGACAAGTACTGGTTCCTCTTCAACTCCTACTACGAGACCCTCGGGCCCCGCTACGCGCGCCCCGACCGCGGTCTGGTGACCCGACCCGGCGCCCACGAGGTCGGCGACTACCGCGCCGACGTCGACGCCCGGGTGCGCGACCTGGTCGACACCCTCGACGGCGGCACGCTCGAGAAGATGACGCCGATCATCGAGCTCGGCTTCCACCAAGAGCAGCAGCACCAGGAGCTGCTGCTGATGGACATCAAGCACGTGCTCTCCCGCAACCCGCTCCAACCCGTGTACGCCGGCAGCCCGGTCGAGCGCTGCGAGCCCGACACCCTCGGCTGGGTCGAGGTGGAGGGCGGCCTGGTCGAGGTCGGCCACGAGGGCGCGGGGTTCTCCTTCGACAACGAGCTCCCCCGGCACCGCCAGTGGCTCGAGCCCTACCGGCTGGCCGACCGGCTGGTGACCAACGCCGAGTGGCTCGCCTTCATGGCCGACGGCGGCTACGAGCGCCACGAGCTGTGGCTCTCCGACGGGTGGGCCAAGGTGCGCGGCGAGGGCTGGTCGGCGCCGCTCTACTGGACCGAGCACGACGGGGTCTGGTTCGAGCACTCGCTCAACGGCACCTGGCCGGTCAACCCCGGCCTGCCGGTGGCCCACGTCAGCTTCTACGAGGCCGACGCGTTCGCGACCTGGGCCGGCAAGCGGCTGCCCACCGAGGCCGAGTGGGAGCACGCGGTCGTCACCGACGGCCAGGGCGGGCAGCACGGCCGCGACGACCGGGTCGTAGGCAACCTCGCCGACGACGGCTCCTTCCACCCCCGCCCCGCGGGCCCCGCGCCCGAGGGCAGCCGCTTGCGGCAGGTGCACGGCGACTGCTGGGAGTGGACCGCCTCGGCCTACCACCCCTACCCCGGCTTCCACCCGCCCGCGGGCGCGATCGGGGAGTACAACGGCAAGTTCATGTCCAACCAGATGGTGCTGCGCGGCGGCTGCGCGCTGACGCCCGCCGGCCACGCGCGCACGTCGTACCGCAACTTCTTCCCGCACGGTGCCCGCTGGGCGCTGTCCGGGGTGCGGCTCGCCGACGGCGGGGCCCCGGCGTGAGCGCGCCCGAGCCGGTCGTGCAGGTGCTGCTCGACCCCGACTGGGCCACCGGCTCGCTGGTCGACGACGTGCGCCGCGGCCTGGGGGCGCGGCCGCTGCGGCTGCCCCCGAAGTGGCTCTACGACGACGAGGGCTCGCGGCTCTTCGACGAGATCACCCGGCTGCCGGAGTACTACCCCACCGAGGCCGAGCGCTCGATCCTGGCGACGTACGCCGCCGACATCGTCGCGGCCTGCGACGCCACCACGGTCGTCGAGCTCGGCAGCGGCACCAGCGACAAGACGCGGCTGCTGCTCGACGCCTTCGCCGACGCCGGTGCGCTGCGCCGCTTCGTGCCGGTCGACGTCTCCGAGCAGACGCTGCGCGACGCCGCGGCCATGCTCACCTCGCGCTACCCCGACACCGCGGTCGAGGCGATCGTCGGCGACTTCACGCTGCACCTGGGCCACCTGCCCGAGGGCCAGCGCCGCCTGGTCGCCTTCCTCGGCAGCACCATCGGCAACCTGTACGTCGAGGAGCGCGGCGCGTTCCTCGGCGCCCTCGCCGACTCGCTGGACCCGGGCGACTGGGTGCTGCTCGGCACCGACCTGGTCAAGGACGCCGACCGGCTGGTGGCGGCGTACGACGACGCGCAGGGCGTGACCGAGGCGTTCGTGCGCAACTGCCTGGTGGTGCTCAACCGCGAGCTCGGCGCCGACTTCGACCCGGCCCGCTTCGACTACGCCCCGCTGTGGGACGCCCGGCAGGGCCGGATGGACCTGCGGCTGCGGTCGACCGCGCCGCAGACGGTGCGCGTGCCCGGCGCCGACCTGGTCGTCGAGGTCGCGGCCGGCGAGGAGGTCCAGGTGGAGATCTCGACCAAGTTCCGCCCCGAGCAGGTGGCGCGCGAGCTCGGCGCCGCCGGCTTCGAGGTGAGCCGCACCTGGACCGACGCCGCCGGCGACTTCGCGGTGACCCTGGCCCGGCTGACCTGACCCATCCCCTCAGGGCGGGCCACAGGTCCCTCGGCCGGGGGACGGACGCCCGTTGCCGGTCGGCACGCGCGAGCGGAGCGTGGGGACATGGGCACCACCACCTCGCGCACCGCTCTCGACACCGGCACCCCCGGACGCCGCGTCGCGGCTGTCCGGGGGCTCGCGCTGCTCGCCGCCGTGATGCTGCTGCTGCGCCTGGGCAGCGCCGCCCGACGCGACACCCTCCTCGACAGCGTCCGCGTGGAGCTCGGGACGCTCGCCGCCGTCGGTGCGCTGCTCGCCGCGGCCGCGGTCGTGACGGCGGCCCGCTCGGAGCGGTGGACCGCCTGGCTCCTGGGCGGCGCCCTGCTGCTCGAGCTGTTGCTCAGCTGGATGGAGGCCCTGGTGCCACTGGTAGTGGTGCCACCGCTGGTGGCTGCCCTCGTGCTGGTCCTGGGCCCCGTGCTGCGACGTGAGCACGAGCCCGGGGTCGACTACTCCCGCGCCCGCGGCGTCGTCGCGGTCGTCTCGGTGGCCCTGATGGCGCCGATCGCGCTCTTCTACACCGTGCTGGGACTGCTGGTGCCCGAGTGGGCGGTGCCGCTGGGGTGGGCGATCTACCTCGGGCTGCTGCTGGTCACCATCCGGCTGGCGCTGCGGCGCAGCTGGTGGGCCGCGGCCGGACCAGTGCTGGCCCTCACCACCTGGTTCGTCGGCCTCACCGTGGGCGAGCAGGTCCTCGGCTGGACGGCGTGAGTGGCCCCGGCCTTGAACCCTCGGGGATCCAGGCCGGGTCGGCGGGGGATCTGGGCCGGGTCGGCGGGGGATTTGCGCCGGGTCGGCGGGGGATTTGCGCCGGGTCGGCGGGAGATCTGGGCC
>JBFGFQ010000202.1:0-5050 GCA_041579495.1 Nocardioides sp. | reverse complement strand
CCGAAACCACACGCCCGAGATTCGGGCCGGGTCAGGGAGAGATATGGGCCGGGTCGGGGAGAGATATGGGACGGGTCAGGGGGAGATGTGGGACGGGTCAGCCGGCGAGGTGGCGCCAGCGGGGGGCGAGCTGCGACCAGGGGCCGCTGGCGGCCACGGTGCCGTCGACCAGCACCACGACCCGGTCGGCGCGGGCCAGGGCGGCGGTCTTGGAGGTGGCGCCGATGACCGTGGTGCCGCGCTCGCGCAGCGACTCCCACAGCTCGATCTCGGTGGCCGCGTCGAGCGCCGAGGACACGTCGTCGGCCAGCAGCAGCTCGGAGTCGCAGGCCAGCGCCCGGGCGAGCGCGACCCGCTGCACCTGCCCGCCCGAGAGGCGTACGCCGCGGTGCCCGACCAGCGAGTCGGGCCCACCGGCCTCCTCGACGTCGCGCCCCAGGCGGGCGGCGGCGACGGCGGGCTCGACCTGCCGGTCGGGGTGGTCGAGGCGGATGTTGTCGCGGAAGGTGCCCGAGAGCACCCGCGGCACCTGCGCCACGTGGGCGACGCGGGCAGGGCGCAGCTCGGTCTCGAGGTCCTCGAGCAGGCGACCGTTCCAGCGCACCTCGCCGCGGGTGCTGACCAGACCCGCCAGCGCCGCCAGCAGGCTGGACTTGCCGGAGCCCACCTGGCCGAGCAGCAGCACCAGCTCGCCGCGCTCGACGCGCAGGTCGACGCCGTGGGCGCCGACGGTGCCGTCGTCGTGCACCGCGGTGAGCCCGTGCACCTCCAGGGTGCGCAGCCCCTCGCGGGCCGGCGCGGCGGGCGCGGGGGAGGTGCCGGCGACCAGGTCGACCCCCGGCGGCTCGGCCATCAGGTCGCCACCGCCGGCCAGGCGGCTGGTCTCGTGCATCCAGGCACGGGTGCCCGGGGCCTCGGTGACCACCGAGCCGGCGACCCGGCCGAACCAGTCGAAGCCGGCCACGGCGTTGGCGACCAGCAGCGCGGTGGCCAGTCCCCAGCCCTCGGCGACGTAGACGGCCCACGCGGCGACGACGCCGAGCTGGACCATCACGATCGGGACGCCGTCGAGCAGCGCCTGCACCCGGTGCTCCTTCACGGCGGCCTCGACGCGGCCCGAGTCGACCTCGCGCAGGTGCTGGTGGACGGCGGGGGTCGCGGCGGCCAGCTTGACGGTGCGCACCGACTCGAGCGCCGAGACCAGCGAGCGGCCGAAGCGGGCCCGGGCGGCCGACGACGCGGCGGCGGAGCGACCGGCGACCCGGCGGCCCAGCGAGGAGGCCAGCGCCGAGGTCACCATCACGGCGAGCAGCACGCCGCCGGCCAGCAGGCTGCCGGCCAGCACCGTGGTCAGCGCCACGATGACCAGGCCGTTGACCAGGTCGACCCACCGGTCGGCGTACCGCGCCAGCCGGTCGGCGTCCATGGCGCGCGCCACGACCTCGCCCGGGGGCGTGCGCACGAGCCGGCGCTGCTCGGTCTGGCCCTGCAGCACCGCCGCGCGCACCCGCAGCATCACCGCGATCCACCAGCGCGGGTAGACCTTGAAGGCCAGCGCCAGCAGCAGCGGCGCCACCATCAGCGAGACCACCAGCGCGACGACGAGCCCCATCGGGCGCCCGCCCTGCTGCAGGTCGGTGACCAGCAGTCCCCAGATCCAGCCGGTGACCGCGCCGAACGCGCCGGTGGTGGCCGAGACGGTGAAGAGCGCGGCGCCGACGAGGCCCCAGCGCGGCTCGACCAGCAGGGCCCGCCAGATGGTGCGGGTCAGGCTCGGCAGCGGACGCAGCCCGGGCTGCGCCGGCGCCTGGCCCGTACGCCGCGCGCTGCCGATGTCGGCGTCGCGCGCGGCCTGGTGGTCGGCGGCGTGGGTGTCGTCGTGCTCGTGGGCGTGCTCGGTGGCCGAGGCCTCGAGCAGGTCGCGGAAGGCGCCGGGCTCGCGGGCCAGCACGGCCCGGGGACCCTGCTGGACGACCCGTCCGGCCTCGAGGACGGCCACCTGCGAGGCGCGCTCGGTGGTGCCGAGCCGGTGCGCCACCAACAGGCCGGTGCGCCCGGTGAGCAGCCGGTCGGCGGCGCGCACCACGCGCGCCTCGGTGACCGGGTCCATCCGGGCGGTGGCCTCGTCGAGCACCACGACCCGCACGTCGCGCACCAGCAGCCGAGCGAACGCGACCAGCTGCTCCTCGCCGGAGGAGAGCGTGGTGCCGCCGGGGCCCAGGGGGGTGTCAAGCCCCTGGGGCAGCCCGGCGACCCAGCTGTCGAGGCCGAGCTCGGTGACCGCGGCCTCGACGCGAGCACGGGAGCCGGCGGCGAACAGCGCGATGTTCTCGGCGAGGGTGCCGGCCAGGATCTCGGTGCGCTGGGTGACCACGCCGACGGCGCTGCGCAGCGCCTGCAGGTCGAGGTCGAGCACGTCGCGCCCGCCCAGCAGCACGCTGCCGGGCTCGGGGTCGACGGCGCGCGAGACCAGCGAGGCCAGCGTCGACTTGCCCGACCCGGTGCGGCCCACCAGCGCGCAGGTGGTGCCCGCGGGCACGGTCAGCTCGACGCCCTGCAGGGCGAAGGGACCGGTGCCGTAGGAGAAGTGCAGGTCGCGCAGGTGCAGGTCGAGCGGCCCCGGCTCCAGCGCCGCGCCGCCGGTGGGCTCAGCCTCGGCGCCCAGCAGCTGGCGCAGGCGCAGCACCGCGCCGAACCCGGCCTGCAGGTCGGGCAGGTGCCGGGCCAGCTGGTCGACCTGGCCCACGAACGTGGTGGTGACCAGGAACAGCGTGACCAGCGCGGCGGTGCCGAGCCGGTCGTCGAGCACCAGCGCGACGCCGACGACGGCGGTGCCGGCGAGCATGCCGTGCAGCAGCGTGCCGGTGCGCCGCCCGACCTGGCTCTCCAGCTGCAGGACCTCGGCGAAGCGCGCGTGCACGGTCGCGGCGAGCTCGGTGCAGCGGCGTACGAGGTGGGCCTGGCCGAGCGTGGTGCGCAGGTCGTCGCGCGCCGCGATGCCCTCCTCCATCGCGGCCGCGTGGTCGGTCCAGGCCATCTCCTCGACGACCTTGCGCTCGGAGATCTGCGGCAGCAGCGGGCGCACGACTGCGACCGCGGCCACCCCGGCGAGCGGGAACAGGATGAAGGCGGGCCACCAGGTCAGGCCGGCGACCAACCACAGCGGCCCCGAGGCGAGCAGCGTGCGGATCGCCATCCACACGCTCTGGCGCAGCAGCGAGCCGACCTCGTGGGTGTCGTCGTCGACCCGGTCGAGGACCTCGCCGACGGCCTGCTCGTCGAGCGCGGCCAGCGGCTGCAGCATCGCGGCGTCGAGCAGGTCGGCGCGCAGCCGGCCCTCGGCGCGGTCGGTGACCCCCGCCCAGATCGTGCGGCCCACCGAGTCGAGCACCGCGGCGCCGACGACGCAGAGCGCCAGCGCCCACACCAGCGCCACGGTGGCGTCCTCGGCGAGCCGGCCGGCGACGGCGGAGCCGACCGCCGTGCCGACGGCGCCCAGCAGGGAGCCGAGCAGGGCGAGCACCGCCCACGGGCTGCGCATCCGGCGCCAGTCGACGGGTCGTCGCTGGGCCGGCGGCTCGGTGGGCGGAGGGGTCTGGAGAGGCGCGGGGTGGGCGCCGAGATCGGTCACAGTCACGGTGCCCCCGACGGTATGCCCTGACCGGCCGGGGGCGCCTCTCAATTTCAGCGGTGCCGCAGGTCTGTGATGAGAGCCATCCGTCCGGCTCGCCCGGGGGCCGCCGGGACGCACCACGCCCCGCCCGGGTGGCCCGGGCGGGGCGTGGTGGGTGCTGCTGGGTCGTGCTGGGAGCGGTGCTCAGACCTCGAACTGGCCGCTCTCGAGGCGCTGCTTGACCTCCTGCAGGAACCGACCGGCGTCGGCGCCGTCGACCAGGCGGTGGTCGTAGGTCAGCGCCAGGTAGACCATGTGGCGCACCGCGATGGTCTCGCCGAGGTTGGGGTCGTCGATGACGACCGGGCGCTTCACCACGGCACCGGGGCCCAGGATCGCGACCTGCGGCTGGTTGATGACGGGGGTGTCGAAGAGCGCCCCCACGCAGCCGAGGTTGGGGATCGTGAAGGTGCCGCCCGACAGCTCGTCGGGGCCGATCTTGTTGGTGCGGGTGCGCTCGGCCACGTCGGCGATCTTGCGGGCCAGGCCCGAGATCGACAGGTCGCCGGCGTCCTTGACCACCGGGGTGATCAGGCCCTTCTCGGTGTCCACCGCGAACGCGAGGTTCTCGCGGTCGTAGTAGGTCACCTCGCCGGCCTCGGTGTCGATCGTCGCGTTGAGCGAGGGGTGCTGCTTCAGCGCGTCGACAGCCGCCTTGGCGAAGAACGGCAGGTACGACAGCTTGACGCCCTCGCGGGCCTGGAAGTCGGCCTTGTTGGCCTCGCGCAGGCGGGCGATGTTGGTGACGTCGACCTCGATGACCTGCGTGAGCTGGGCCGAGACCTGCAGCGACTCGACCATGCGCGAGGCGATGATCTTGCGCAGCCGCGAGAGCTTCTCGGTCTTGCCGCGCAGCGGCGAGGGGCTCGACGGCGCCGGGGCACCGCCCGAGGACGCCGCGGGGGCGCTCGGGGCGGCCGCAGCGGGAGCGGCGGGCTCCTCCTTGGCCTTCGCGGCCTCGAGGACGTCCTGCTTGCGGATGCGCCCGCCGACACCGGTGCCGGTCACGGTGGCGAGGTCGACGCCGTGCTGGCCGGCGAGCTTGCGCACCAGCGGGGTCACGTAGCCGGGACCGTCGCCGCCCGCGGTGCTGCTGGAGGAGCTGCCGGAGGGGCTGCTGGAGGACGAGTCCGACCCGGAGGCGGGCTTCTCCTGCTCCTTCGTGGGCTCGGGGGCCTGCTCCTTCGCGGGCGCGGCCTCCTGCTTCGGCTCCTCCTTCTTCGGCTCCTCCTTCTTCGGCTCGGGCTCCGGCTCCGGCTCCGGCTCGGCGTCGCCGCCGGCCGACCCGTCACCGATGACGGCCAGCTCGGCGCCGATCTCGACGGTCTCGTCCTCGGAGACCTTCACCTCGAGCAGGGTGCCGGCCACGGGGGAGGG
>JBFGFQ010000201.1:0-5055 GCA_041579495.1 Nocardioides sp. | reverse complement strand
TGCCGCCTCGCCCTCGGCTTCGTAGCGGGCCTTGAGTTTGTAGACCCAGGCGCGGTGCACGCCGTAGCGGGCGGCGACCTCGGGGGGAGTCTGGTGGTCGACGAACAGGGCGGTGATGACCAGGCGGGCCTTCGACGTGGGTTGCGGCATGGCCGAGGATCCGGCACGGCCGGGCTGTCGCCGATGACCTGAGACAGGTGTCGCCTATGTCGCGAGACATGTGTCGCCGATGTCCTGAACCAGGACACTGCCCCCGCTACAAAGTCAGCAGGCCCGGACCGACAGGTCCGGGCCTGCTGTGTCTCCCCAGGTGTCGGCCCCGGTGCGGTACACATGCGCCATGTGGTTCGACAGCTGGTCCGACGTCCTGCGGGTGCTCCTGGTGGGCCCCGCGTCCTACCTCGCGGTGGTCGTGGTGCTGCGCGCCTCCGGCAAGCGCACGCTGTCGAAGCTGAACGCCTTCGACCTCGTCGTCACGGTGGCGCTGGGCTCGACGCTGGCGACGATCTTCCTCAGCAAGGACGTCTCGTGGTCGGAGGGCGTGGCCGCGCTGGCGGTGCTGGCGCTGCTCCAGCTCGTGGTCGCCGTGCTCACCTCGCGCGTGCCGGCCGCACGCCGGCTGGTCACCGCCGGGCCCACGCTGCTGCTGCAGGACGGCCGGATGATCGACCCGGCCCTGCGCGACGCGCGCCTCACCGAGGCCGAGGTGCGGCAGGCGATCCGGGGCAGCGGCGCCGGCGACGTCTCGACGGTCGCCGCGGTGGTGCTGGAGAGCGACGGCAGCCTGAGCGTGATCTCGGCGGACCGCGTCGGCGACCTCAGCGCCCTCGCGGACCTGAGGCCCAAGCCCTGAGCGCGAGCGCGCGGCCCCGGCCGCGAGTCGGTCAGTCCGCGCGGCGGATGCCGTGCAGCACCACCGCGGTGGTGCGGTCCACCCACTCCCCGGTGAGCCCGTCGGCGCCGCGCACGAGCATCGCGACCAGCGCGGCCCCGACGACGAACTCGATGACGGTGACGGCGTCGACGTCGGGGCGCACCCGGCCGGCCTCGGCGGCGGTGCGCAGGTAGGGCTCGACGCCGACCCAGCCCTGCGAGGCGAAGCGGTCGAGCAGCCGGGCGTGCAGCGTCGGGTCGGCAGCGGCCTCGGCGACCAGACCGGGCACCGCCAGGCGGGCCAGAGGAGTGGTGAGCAGCTCGGCGGTGCGGCGCACGAGCTCGCGAACGTCGGCCCCGAGGTCGCCGGTGTGCCGCGGCTCGGTCGTGTCGGCGTCGCGGAACGCCGCCTCGTGCACCAGGTGGGCCTTGCTGGGCCAGCGCCGGTAGACCGCCGGGCGCGACGTGCCGGCGCGGTCGGCGATCGCGGCGACCGTCAGGTCGGCGTACCCGACCTCGTGCAGCAGTGCGGTCGCGGCGTCGAGCACGGCGGTGTCTATACGTGCGTCACGAGGTCGTCCTGTGTCCTTGCCCATATCCGTGACGAGTGTAACGTAACCGGCTGTGACCCTCATCACCAGCACGATCGTGGAGCTCTCCGACCTCGTCGACGCCCGGTACGGCGGCAAGGCGCTCGGGCTCGCCGGGCTGGCCGCCGCCGGCTTCGACGTCCCCGCCGCCTTCGTCATCGCCGACGCCGACCCCGACGCCCTCCCGGACGGCCTGGCCGAGCGGTACGCACGCCTGGCCGCGGACGGCGCGAGCGTCGCGGTCCGCTCGTCGGCGGCCGGCGAGGACGGCGCCGAGAGCTCGTTCGCCGGGCAGTACGAGTCGGTGCTCGGCGTCACCGACCTCGACGGCCTCGTCGCCGCGATCCGCCGGTGCGTCGAGTCGACCGGCTCGGAGCGGGCCAGCGCCTACCGCGCCGATGCGGGCACCTCGGGCACCATGCACCTGGTCGTGCAGGAGATGGTCGACGCCCGGGCGGCCGGGGTCGTGTTCACCGCCGACCCGGTCAGCGCCCGGCGCGACCTCGCGGTCGTCGACGCCGTGGCCGGGCTCGGTGAGGCGCTGGTCGACGGGTCGACCGCCTCCGACCACTACGAGGTCGACGGCACGGGGGCGGTCGTGAACCGGGTCGCCGGGGACGCACCGGTGCTGAGCGACGACGAGGTCGCCGAGGTGGCCGCCGGTGCGCGGGCGGCGGAGGCGCGGTGGGGCCGGCCGCTCGACCTCGAGTGGGCCATCGACCGGCGGGGCCGCCTGCGTTGGCTGCAGGCCCGTCCGATCACCACGCTGCCCGGGGCGCTCGACGAGATGGACTCGACCCCCGCCGGCGACGACCACGTCTACACCCGCTGCAACATCGGCGAGATGATGCCCGGCGCGTTCTGCCCGCTCACCGCCTCGGTCAGCGGCCAGGCGATCGAGCGCGCGATGCAGACCGTCCAGGTGATCGCCGGCTTCCAGGAGGCCTACCACGAGGACCGGTGGCTGCAGCTCGGCTACTTCTCCGGGCACCTGTTCCTCAACATGACCGAGGGCACCGCCCTGAGCTCGGGCATCCTGGGCAACTCGCTGGAGCAGTACTGCCTCTCGATCGCCGGCCGGCTGGTCGACGAGCTGGTGCCCGAGCCACCGCGGCCGTTCCCGGTCCGGCTCGCCAACACCGTCCGGCTCTCGACGTTCGCGCTGACCGCGGGCGTCGCGATCCGGCGGCTGGACCGCCGGCTGGCCGACTTCGCCGCCCCCTCGGCCGCGACCCCGCACGAGCTGCTGGCCGAGCTCGACGCGGGCATCGAGCTCTACGACGAGGCGACGCTGACCCACGTGCGCTCCTCCTCGCGCGCCGCCGTGGCGGCGAACATCCTGGAGGAGACCGCGGTCAAGGAGGCGGTGCGGGCCGGGGGCAGCGAGGACGACGGGCGCTCGCTGGCCTCCGCGCTGATGGCGGGCGGCACCGACGTCGAGAGCGCGGTCATGCTCGGCCAGCTCGACGGCGTCGTCGACCGGCTGGCCGGCGACGCCCACGCGGGCGGGCGCTTCCTCGAGCTCGCACCGGGCGCCGCGGTCGAGTGGCTGGCCGACGGCACCGGCGCGACGTCGCGCGACCTGCGCGACTTCCTGCAGCGCCACGGCCACCGCGGCTACCGCGAGCTGTGCCTGCGCGACCCCTCCTGGGGCGACGACCCCGAGGGACTCGGCACGATCATGCAGGCGATGCTGCGCGCGCGCCTGGCGACCGGCAGGACCGCCCGCCCCCCGCGGGCGTACGACGACGCCGACCTCTCCCGCGCGCTGCGCACCCTGGCGCGGATGGCCCGGGCCGGAGCCGCGGGCCGGGAGGCCACCAAGTCGCGGATGGTGCTGGTGGCCCACCGGCTCAGCCGCGGCTACCGGCTGCTCGGCGAGCAGCTCGCCGAGCAGGGCCGGCTGCCCGACGCCGACCTGGTGTTCTTCTTCCACCGCCGCGAGCTGCCGGCGCTGCTGGCGGCCCAGGACACCGCGGCGATGGTCGCCGCCGCCGAGGGCCGTCGCGCCGCGCTGGCCTTCCAGGCGCGGCTGGAGTTCCCCGACGTCTCGGTCGGCAAGCCCGTGCCCTTCACCCCACAGGCGCCCGAGGGCATCGAGGACGGGGTGATCGTCGGGCGCCCGGCCTGCAGCGGGGTCGTCGAGGGCACGGTGCGGGTCGCCGGCACGGTCGCCGAGGCCCGGGACCTGCGGCCGGGCGAGATCCTCGTCGCCCCGGTCACCGACGTCGGCTGGACGCCGTACTTCACGCTGGTCGCGGCCCTGGTCACCGACATCGGCAGCTCGGTCTCGCACGGCGCGGTGGTGGCCCGCGAGTACGGGCTGCCGTGCGTGGTCAACACCCAGGGCGCGACCCGGGTGCTGCGCACCGGCGACCGGGTGCGCGTCGACGGCGACCGGGGCACGGTCACGATCCTCACCGGCGGGACCGGTCAGGAGCCGTCGCGGGAGGCGGAGGCCCCCGACCTCACCACGACGACGTCGTGATGCCCGGCAGCTCGCCGCGGTGGGCCAGGGTGCGCAGGTTGATGCGCGACAGGCCGACCTTGCCGACGTAGCCGCGCGGCCTGCCGTCGACCTGGTCGCGGTTGCGCACCCGCACCGGGCTGGCGTCGCGCGGCAACCGGGCCAGTGCGCGCACCGCGGCCTCGCGCTCCTGCGGGGTCGCCGCGGTGCGGACGGCCTCCTTCAGCTCCGCCCGGCGGACGGCGTACCGGGCCACGGTGCGTCGCCGGCGCTCGTTGGCGACGATCTTCGAGGTCTTCGCCATCAGCGCTCCTCGCGGAAGTCGACGTGCCGGCGCACACGGGGGTCGTACTTGCGCAGGACCATCCGGTCGGGGTCGTTGCGCCGGTTCTTGCGGGTCACGTAGGTGTGCCCGGTGCCGGCGGTCGAGCGGAGCTTGACGATCGGACGCACGTCGCTGCCGCGCCCGGCCATCAGAGCCTCCCGCCGCGGGCGAGGATGTCGGCGACGACGGCGTCGATGCCGCGCTGGTCGACGGTCTTGATGCCGCGTGCGCTCAGCCGCAGCGTGACGTGGCGCTGCAGCGTGGGCGCCCAGTAGCGCTTGGTCTGGATGTTGACGTCGAAGCGCCGCTTGGTGCGGCGGTGGGAGTGCGAGACGTGGTGGCCGAAGCCGGGGGTGGCTCCGGTGACCTGGCAGGTGCGTGGCACGGGGGTCCTCTCGGGGTGGGGCTCAGCCCTGGCGGGTCTTGAGCCGGGGGTTCGACTTGTTGATCACGTAGGTGCGGCCGCGGCGGCGCACGACCTGCGAGCCGGGCTGGTCCTTCACGGAGCGGATGGAGTTGCGTACCTTCACGGCGGTTCCTTCGATGGGGCTGCGCGGGCGACGCGTCAGCGGCTGGAGTAGGGGAGCAGCGCGATCTCGCGAGCGTTCTTGACGGCCCGGGCGACCATCCGCTGCTGGCGGGGGGTGATCCCCGTGGTGCGACGCGAGCGGATCTTGCCGCGGTCGGAGATGAACGTGCGCAGGAGGGCGACGTCCTTGTGATCGACGTGGGCGACGTGGGGTGCCAGCAGCGGCTTCTTCCCGGCGCGGGGCCCCCGGGCCGGCGTTGAGCTCGGGTGC
>JBFGFQ010000200.1:0-5068 GCA_041579495.1 Nocardioides sp. | reverse complement strand
GTCCGCACGAGTGCGGAGCAGGGGCCCGACGACAGTGGGGTGAACGACGGGGCTTGAACCCGCGACCCCCGCGACCACAACGCGGTGCTCTACCAGCTGAGCTACGCCCACCACGATCCGGCCGTGGCCGGAACGACGCAGAGTCTAGGGCACACGGCCCGGCGGTGCAGAATCGGGCTCACCCGTCGGTCGGTGCCGGCTCGGTGGGCTCGCCCAGGCCGGTGATCGATCCGCCGTGGCGGCCCGCGACCTCCTTGGCGGTGGCGCTGTCGGGGCCGGGCGGGGCGACGAAGACGGCCTCGCGGTAGTAGCGCAGCTCCTCGATGCTCTCCTGGATGTCGGCCAGCGCCCGGTGGTTGCCGCGCTTCTCGGGGGCCGCGAAGTAGGCCCTGGGGTACCAGCGCCGCGAGAGCTCCTTGATCGAGGAGACGTCGACGATGCGGTAGTGCAGGTAGGACTCGAGGGCGGGCATGTCGCGGGCCAGGAACGCCCGGTCGGTGGCGACGGTGTTGCCGGCCAGCGGCGGTCGGCTGCCGTCGGGGCAGTGCTCCTTGATGTAGGCCAGGACCTTCTCCTCGGCCTCCGCGAGGCTCACCCCGTGCTCGAGCTCGACGAGCAGGCCGGACTTCTCGTGCATCTCGCGCACGAACGGGATCATCTGCTCCAGCGCCTCCGCGGGCGGCTTGACGATGATGTCCACCCCCTCGCCCAGCACGTTCAGGTCGAAGTCGGTGACCAGGGCGGCGACCTCGATCAGGGCGTCGGCGCCCAGGTCCAGGCCGGTCATCTCGCAGTCGATCCACACCAGTCGGTCACTCATGGGCCCACACCCTACGGCGCGGAGGCCCGCGTCGCCCGCCCCTCTCCCAGCGGCCCCTCGGTCCTCTCTCCTACGCTCGGGGTGTGAGCGCCGGCGTCAGGGAGTGGATCGGGCTGCTCGCGCGTCTGCTGACCGGCGGGGTGTGGATCGTCGCCGGCGCGGTCAAGCTGCCCGACCCGTACGAGTCCGTGGCCGCCGTGCGCGCCTACGACCTGCTGCCCGAGGCGGTCGTGCCGACCGTGGGCCAGCTGCTGCCGGTCGTCGAGGTGGTGATCGGGGTGGCCCTGGTGCTCGGGCTGCTGACCCGGGGGGCCTCGGCCGTCTCCGCGGTGCTGTTCCTCGTCTTCATCGTCGCGATCGCCTCGGTGTGGGCGCGGGGCATGACCATCGACTGCGGGTGCTTCGGCGGCGGGGGCAGCGACCCCGAGGCGGCCTCGAGGTACCCCTGGGAGATCGCCCGCGACACCGCCCTGCTCGCCGCGTCGCTCTACCTCGTCGCGCTGCCGCGCACCCGGTGGGCCGTCGACAACCTCTTCTGGGCGCCGCGCCCGGCCGCCGTACCGACCCACGAGCCCGAGCCGACCCACGAGGGAGAACGATGAGCAAGCCCAGGTCCAGGTCCACCGAGCGCGCCGAGCGCACCCAGCGCGCCCAGCAGGCGCGTGCCGAGCAGGAACGCGTCGAGCGGCGTCGCAGGCTGCTGTCGGTGGGTGGTGTGGTGCTGGCGATGGTGCTGGTGATCGGGGTCGGCTTCGTGATCCAGCGCAACCGCGACGCCGGTGCCGACATCGCGGCCCCGGCGGCCGGCCAGGGCGAGTACGGCGTGACCATCGGCCCGGCCGACGCGCCCCACGACATCGTCGTCTACGAGGACTTCCTGTGCCCGTTCTGCGCCGCGCTGGAGGAGGAGTCCCGCGACGACCTGACCCGCCTCGCCGACGAGGGCAGGGTGACGGTCGAGTACCGGCCCTACAACCTGCTCTCGCGCTTCGGCGACTACTCGGCGCGCGCGACCAACGCCTTCGCGGTGGTCCTGGAGGAGTCCGGCCCGGAGGTGGCCAAGACCTTCCACGACCTGCTCTTCGAGAACCAGCCCCCCGAGGGCGGCCCGTTCCCCTCCGACGCCGAGCTGGTCGACCTGGCGGTCGAGGCCGGGGCCGACGAGGAGGCCGTCGCCGAGGGCATCGAGTCGGGGGCGCGCAGCGACTGGGTAGAGGCCGCGACCCGGGCCGCCCAGGACGCCGGGGTGCGCGGGACGCCGACCGTGCTGCTCGACGGCGAGCCGGTCAACGGCGGCTCGGTCGAGGAGATCGCCGAGCTCCTGGTCGCGGGGGTCGAGTGACGATGAGCACCCACGCGCCCCGCCGGCTCGATGCCTTCGTCGCCGGGCTGCCCAAGGCCGAGCTGCACGTGCACCACGTGGGCTCGGCGTCGCCGCAGATCGTCTCCGAGCTCGCGACCCGGCACCCGGGGGTCGTGCCCGCCGACCTCGACGAGCTGCGCCGCTTCTTCGAGTTCCGCGACTTCGCGCACTTCATCGAGGTCTACCTGGCCGTCGTCGACCTGGTCCGCACCCCCGAGGACGTCCGCTACCTGACCTACGAGGTGGCGCGCGAGATGGCCACCACCCAGCAGGTGCGCTACGCCGAGCTCACCTGCACGCCGTACACCTCGGTGCGCCCCCACGAGGACGGCGTCGGCATGGCGATCGAGGCGTACACCGAGGCCCTCGAGGACGCCCGCGTGGCCGCGGAGCGCGACTTCGGGCTGGTGCTGCGCTGGATCTACGACATCCCCGGCGAGGCAGGGCTGGCGGCCGCGGAGAAGACGCTCGAGTACGCCCTCAGCCACCGCACCGACGCCCTCGTCGGCTTCGGGCTCGGCGGCCCCGAGATCGGCGTGCCCCGGCCCCAGTTCCAGCCGCACTTCGAGGCCGCCCGGGCCGCCGGCCTGCGCAGCGTGCCGCACGCCGGCGAGACCACCGGCCCGCAGACCGTGTGGGACGCCCTGCACCTGCTGGGCGCCGAGCGCATCGGGCACGGCACGTCGGCGGCCCAGGACCCCGAGCTGCTCGCGCACCTCGCGGCCACGGGCGTCCCGCTCGAGGTCTGCCCGTCGTCCAACATCGCCACCCGTGCGGTGACCACGCTGGAGGAGCACCCGATCCGGGCCTTCCGCGACGCCGGGGTCACGGTGACCGTGCACTCCGACGACCCCCCGATGTTCGGCACCACGCTGAACAACGAGTACGCGATCGCCGCCGACCTGCTCGACCTCGACGAGGACGGCGTGCGCGACCTGGCGCGCGCCTCGGTGCACGCCTCGTTCGCGCCCGACGACGTCGTGCGGCGGCTGCTCGGCGAGATCGACGCCTACCCCGGCTGACGCGACCGTCCCGGTCGGCGGGTCGGCTCAGACCGGCTGGCGCAGGTCGTCCCCGCCCAGGACAGGGCCGGGCCCGGGGTCGGCGCCGCTGAGCACCAGGTGCTCCACGCCGACGGTGAAGTGCGCCAGCAGCGGCCCGGACAGCGCGGGCGGGTCGTCGGGGGAGAGGGCGCGCACCTGGCTGGCGTGCGCCCTGATCGCCGCCAGCTTGGTCTCCAGCACCTCGGGACACAGCTCGAGACGCACCATCTGCTCCCAAGGAGCCTCCTCGGGGTCGCGCAGCCGCCACATGAGCAGGGGGTACTCGACCAGGCGCGCCCCGGTCTGCCTCGCGACCTCGGCCGCCGCGCGGCCGGCCGCCTCGTGGTCGGGGTGGCCGTCGTGGCGCCACGGCGCCACCAGCAGCGTGCGGTCGCCGTCGCCGACGATGTCGCGCAGGGCGACCACCATCTCGTCCTCGACGTCGGCCGCCCCGCCGTCGGGTGCGCCCAGGAAGACCACCGGGGCGCCCGGAGCCAGCAGCGCGACGGCCCGGTCCATCTCGGCGAGCCGCTCGGTGGCCAGGGCGTGCCGCGTCAGCTCGCGCGCCGGCGGGTGGGACGCCTCGCCGGCGGTGAGCAGGACGACGTACACGTCGACGCCGGCGCGGTGCGCGGTGGCCATCAGCCCGCCGACGCCCAGGCTCTCGTCGTCGGGGTGGGCGGAGACGACGACCAGGCGACGGACCCCGTCGTCGCCGGAGCCCAGGTCCAGGGGTGGGACACGGCCCCACCCAGGGTGCTGCCGCCACGTCATCGTCAAGGCCCCATCACCTCACGTTCGCCGGGACCGACGGTAGGGACACGGCTCAGGCTGCACATCCTCCGCGCGGGTGAAATAGGATCGGCGTCATGGCAGCCGTGGGGGGACCCGTGCGGGTCGCGATCGTCAACGACCACCCCATCGTGGTGGCCGGGGTCGCAGCGGTCCTCGAGCCGTACGCCGACCGGGTGCGCGTCGTGGAGGTCGTGGCCGGCGGTGGCGTGACCGCCGAGGTCGACGTGATCCTCTACGACACCTTCGGGCAGGACCGTGGTGACGGTGTGGACCTCCCGACCCTCCTCGACCAGGGGCTCGCGCGCGTCGTCGTCTTCAGCTGGAACACCGAGCCCGCGGTGGTGGAGGCGGCGTTGGCCACGGGTGCCAGCGGCTACCTCTCCAAGCAGGTCACGGGCCAGGAGATGGCCTGGGCGCTGCAGCAGGTCGCCGCCGGCACGGTGCTGCGCCCCGAGGACGTCGGCGACTCCTCGCTGCCGGAGGTCGGCTCGTGGCCCGGCCAGGACCGGGGACTGACCGTGCGGGAGGCCGAGGTGCTCGCCCTGATCTGCGCCGGGCTGTCGAACCAGGAGATCGCCGAGCGCACCTACCTGTCGATCAACTCGGTCAAGACCTACATCCGCACCGCCTACCGCAAGATCGGCGCGAGCTCGCGCTCGCAGGCCGTGGCCTGGGCGATGCAGCACGGCTTCCGCCCCGAGCGGGTGCGGGTGCTGCGTCCCTCGGCGCCCGAGTCGCGCAGCGGCTGACCCGGCCCCTGCCGGGTGCCGGTGCCGTGAGCGCCCCCGGCAGGACTCGAACCTGCGACCGGCGGATTAGAAGGCCGCTGCTCTATCCGGACTGAGCTACGGGCGCCTGTGGGGCCAGAAGGTATGCGGCCGGTCCGGGATTGCAGACCCGACCGCGCGCGTTGTCGGGACGAACCCAGCCACGACCGAGCCCCCAGGAGCCTGTGCCGTGTCCGACACGACGACCGATCTGACGGCGGATCGTTGGCGCGCGTGGCTGCGGGTCGCGCTGTTCACGCTGCTCGTCCTCGGGGTCGGC
>JBFGFQ010000199.1:0-5085 GCA_041579495.1 Nocardioides sp. | reverse complement strand
GGGGGGCGGCCCCCGGCAGCCTGCTCAGGCCTGGGCGCGCTCGATGTAGGCGACGGCGTCGCCCACGGTCTTGAGGTTCTTCACCTCGTCGTCGGGGATCGAGACGCCGAACTTCTCCTCGGCGGCCACGACGACCTCGACCATGGACAGGGAGTCGACGTCGAGGTCGTCCACGAAGGACTTGTCGAGCTGGACGTCGTCGGTGTCGACACCGGCGACCTCGTTGACGATCTCGGCGAGGTCGGTGCGGATCTCTTCGGTGGTGGCCATGTGCTGGCTGTCTCCTGTTTCTCGTTGGGTGCTGCGGTCGTGGTGCTGGGTGGTGCGGGTCCTGCTGGGTGGTGCTGGTGGATCAGGGCAGGACGACGACCTGGGCGGCGTACGCCAGGCCGGCGCCGAAGGCGATGAGCAGCGCGGTGTCGCCGGGCTGCGCCTGGCCCTCGGAGGTCATCCGGTCGAGGGCCAGCGGGATGGAGGCCGCCGACGTGTTGCCCTGGTGGACGATGTCGCGGGCGATCGCGACGGTGTCGGGCAGCTTCATGGCCCGGGCCATGGCGTCGGTGATGCGGTTGTTGGCCTGGTGGGGCACGAAGCAGTCGAGGTCGTCGACGCCGATGCCCGCGCGGTCGAGGGCCTGGAGGCCGGTCTTCGCCATCTGGAAGGAGGCCCAGCGGAAGACCGCGTTGCCCTGCATCACCAGGTGGGGCATCCGGGGCGAGTCGGAGGTCAGCACGTCGCGCCAGTCGTCGCGCGAGCGGATCAGGTCGTACTGCTCACCGTCGGAGCCCCACACGACCGGACCGATGCCCGGCTCGTCGCTGGGTCCCACGACCGCGGCGCCGGCCCCGTCGGCGAAGATGAACGCGGTGCCGCGATCGGTGGGGTCGGTCTGCTCGGAGAGCCGCTCGGCGCCGACGACCAGGACGTGGCGGGCGCTGCCGCCGCGGACCATGTCGGAGGCCAGGGCGATTCCGTGGCAGAAGCCCGCGCAGGCCGCCGAGACGTCGAAGGCCGCCGCCTGGTCGGTGCCGAGGTCGTGGGCGACCAGGGTCGCCAGGGCGGGGGTCTGCATGAAGTGGCTGACGGTGGCGACCACGACGCAGTCGATCTGGCGCGGGTCGACCCCGGAGCGCTCGAGGGCCTGGCGCGCGGCGGCGACCGACATCATCCGCAGGGTCTCGTCGTCGGTGGCCCAGCGCCGCTCCTCGATGCCGGAGCGCTGGCGGATCCACTCGTCGCTGGAGTCGATGCCGGCGACCACCTCGGAGTTGGGCACCACCCGCGAGGGGCGGTAGGCGCCGAGCCCGAGCAGACGGGCGTTCGGGGCGCCGACGGAGGGGCGCAGCGCGGGGCCGGTGGCGGCGGGCATCAGGCGGCTCCCTCGGGGTGCAGGCGCAGCAGCGGCTGGCCGGGCGAGACCAGGTCGCCGTCCTCGACGAGCCACTCCACCACCTGCCCGCCGTGGGCGGCGGTGATCGCGACCCGGTCGCGGGTGCTGGCGACGTCGCCGATCGGGGCCCCGGCGCTCAGCACCGCGCTGGCGCCGGCGGTTTCGTCGAGGTGGAAGGTTCCCTTGGCGGGGGAGACCACGACACGCCAGGTGGGGGTCAGGTCGAGCCCGGCCGACTCGCCGTGCTTGTCGACGAAGGCGCGGGCGTCCTCCAGCTGGTCGGGGGTCTTGAGCGCGAAGGTCTCGACGCCCTTGAGCGCGCGCTTCGCGATGCCGGTCAGGGTGCCCGCGGGGGGCATCTCGAGGATGCCGGTGACGCCGAGGTCCTCCATCGTCTCCAGGCACAGGTCCCAGCGCACGGGGTGGGCGATCTGGCCCACGAGGCGGCGCAGCACCTCGCGTCCGTCGTGCACGACCTGGCCGTCGCGGTTGGAGATGACCCGGGTGCGCGGGTCGTGGGTCGACACCGAGCGGGCCAGCTCGCCGAGGTGCTCGACGGCCGGGGCCATGTGGTGGGTGTGGAAGGCGCCGGCCACCGACAGCGGCATCAGTCGGGCCCGGGGCGGCGGGGCGTCCTTGAGGGCGGCGAGCTGCTCGAGCGTGCCGGCGGCGACGACCTGGCCCGGGCCGTTGTCGTTGGCGGCCGTGAGCCCGTGCTCGGCCACCGCCGCGAGCACCTCGTCGCGGTCACCGCCGAGGACCGCGGTCATCCCGGTGGGGGTCCGTGCGGCCGCGCGCGCCATGGCGAGACCGCGCTCGCGCACCAGCACCATGGCCTGCTCGGCGGTGATCACCCGGGCGCCGGCGGCGGCACCGATCTCGCCGACGCTGTGGCCGGCCACGGCGCCGATCCGCTCGAAGGCGTCGCTGGGGTGCGGGAACAGCTCGAGCGCGGCCACGAGACCGGTGGCCACGAGCAGGGGCTGGGCGACCTCGGTGGCGCGGATGGCGTCGGCGTCGGCCTCGGTGCCGTAGTGCACGAGGTCGAGGCCGGCGACGGTGGAGAGCCACTCGAAGCGCCGGGCGAAGCCGGGGTCCTCGAGCCAGGGGGTGAGGAAACCGGGGGTCTGGGCTCCCTGTCCGGGAGCGACGATGACGAGCACGAGCACTACTGTGCCGCAGCACCTCCTACGACTCACGTGTGCCGCGGACGATTTTTCACCGCGATTCGTTGTGGGTTTCCTACAAAACGGCCGACCGGCCCGACTGTCGGCCCAGCACCAGTGCGATCTGCAGCGTGAACGCGTCGCGCGCCTCGGTGGGGTCGAGGCCGACGAGGTCGGCGACCTGGCGCAGCCGGTAGCGCACCGTGTTGGCGTGCACGAACAGGGTGCGGGCGGTGGCCTCGATGGAGGCGCCCGCCTCGAAGTAGGCGGTCAGGGTGGCGGTCAGGGTGCCGCGCGAGCGCAGCAGCGGCACGTAGACCTCCTCGACCAGGTGGCGGCGGGCGTGCCCGTCACCGCCCAGCGCCCGCTCGGGCAGCAGCTCGTCGGTGCGCACCGGGCGTGGGGCGCCGGGCCAGCCCACCGCCACCCGGTGCGCCGAGACGGCGGCCCGGGCCGAGAGGTGCGCCGTGGCGAGGCTGTCGGCCACCGGGCCCACCACGACGGGGCCCTCGCCGAAGACGTCGACCACGCAGCGGGCGGCCTCCCGGGGGTCCTCGACGCCGCCGAGCAGGAGCACCAGCCGGTCGCCCTGCACGGCTCCGAGCGCGTCCATCCCGGCCGCGTGGGCCGCGCGCCGGGCCTGCTCGAAGAGGTCGGTCTCGGTACGGCGGGCCGGGGCGTCGCCGAGCACGACCACGACCTGCCCCCGGCCGCGCCAGCCCAGCGCGCTGGCCCGGGAGGCGATGGTCTCGTCGGCCTCGGCGCGCAGCACCGCGTCGACGACCAGCGCCTCCAGCCGGGCGTCCCAGGCGCCGCGGGACTCCGCGGCGCGGGCGTAGACCTCGGCGGTGGCGAAGGCGACCTCGCGGGCGTAGCGCAGCACGGCGGCGTGCACCTGGGCGGCGTCCTCGGGCTCGAGCAGCGAGTCGACGTTCGCCTCGATCACCTCGATGGACAGTCGCACCAGGTCGACGGTCTGCTGCAGGCTGATCACGCCGGCCAGGGCGCGCGGAGCGGCGCCGAAGACCGACGAGGCCAGGGCCCGCTCGCCGGTCGGCGCGTCGTCGTCGTCCTCGGCGTACCAGCCGACGAACTGGCGCACGCCGGCCTGCACGATCAGGCCCACCCAGGAGCGGTGCTCGGCGGCGAGGTCGCGGAACCACGGCAAGGAGGTCTCCATGCGCCCGGTGGCGGCGGTGCTGAGCGCACCCGTGGAGCGCAGCAGCGTCTGGGCGGCGCGGGTGCGCGACGCGGACTCGGGGTCGGCCACCCCTGCAGGCTAGTCCGCGCGCCGCCGCCGGGCCCGCCGCCTCGGCCCCGGGCAGGTCAGCGCTTGGACAAGTTTCGTGTGCGAAGGGGTGAATGCCCTTACGTGCAAGGCGATTGTGCGACATGGTGTCCTGTCGCCGCAGTGCGCACGACCCCCGTAGGCGGGCTCGGCTGCGACGCACACGTCAGGAGGACCGGTGCCCCCCAGCCGCCACCCCGTCCAGCACCTCACCGTGCACGGGCACCGCCGAGCCTTCGTCAAGGTCGGCGAGGGCCCCGCCCTGCTGCTGCTGCACGGCCTGGGCTGCGACCACACCACCTGGTCGTCGGTGATCGACGGGCTCGCCCGTCGCTACACCGTGATCGCGCCCGACCTGCTCGGTCACGGGCTCTCCGACAAGCCGCGCGCCGACTACAGCGTGGGCGGCTACGCCAACGGGGTGCGCGACCTGCTGACGGTGCTGGGCATCGACAAGGTCACCGTCGTGGGCCACAGCTTCGGCGGTGGCGTCGCCATGCAGTTCGCCTACCAGTTCCCCGAGCGCACCGAGCGGATGATCCTGGTCGCCTCCGGCGGGCTGGGTCCCGAGGTGACCCCGGCTATCCGGGCGATCACCACCCCCGGCTTCCACCAGGCGATGGGGCTGCTCACCCTGCCCGGGGTGCGCCACGTCGGGGCGGCAGGGCTGCGCGGGCTGGCCGCGCTGCCGACCCCGTTCACCCGCGACCTGGGGGAGGTCGCCGACATCTACGACTCCTTCAAGGACCCCCGGGCCCGCGCCGCGATCGCCCACGTGGTGCGCGCGGTCGTCGACTGGAAGGGCCAGATCGTCACCATGGCCGACCGGGCCTACCTGACCGAGGCGATGCCGATGTGCGTCGTGTGGGGCCGCGACGACCTGGTCATCCCGGTGCGCCACGCGAACAACGCCGCGGCGCTGGCGCCCAAGGCGCGCATCGAGGTCATCCCGCACAGCGGCCACTTCCCGCACAAGGACCACCCCGAGCGCTTCGTGGAGGTGGTGCACGACTTCGTGCGCAGCACCCGTCCGGCGACGTACTCGCGAGCGCGTTGGCGCCGCCTGCTCGAGAACGGCCCCGCCGACCCGGCGAGCGGGGTGGCCGCGGTGGTGCCGCTCAGCGCGGTGGCCGCCGACGCCGGCGCCTGACCGGCTGGCACCCGCCCCACCGGCTCGGCCGACCCCCGGCACGGCGCCGGCCCCGCGGCACTGCCTCGGGGCCGTCGCTGCGTGCGGGTGT
>JBFGFQ010000198.1:0-5143 GCA_041579495.1 Nocardioides sp. | reverse complement strand
TTCGCCGCGAGCATCGCCAGCAGGATCACCACCGCCGGACGCAGCGCGGGAGGGCAGACGATCTCGGTGCCCGTGAAGTGCGTCGGTCCCTCGATCATCACCCGGTGCGGGTCGAGCAGCTTGACCTGGCCGCCGAGCTTGTTGAGCTCGACGAGGTAGATCGCCCGGTTCTCGTAGACCCAGTCGTGCAGCAGCGTCTGGCCCTGCGCCACAGCGGCGATCACCGCGAAGAACGGCAGGTTGTCGATGTTGAGGCCCGGGAACGGCATCGGGTGGATCTTGTCGAGCGGCGCCTTGAGCGACGAGGGCCGGGTGGTGATGTCGACCAGGCGGGTGCGGCCGTTGCGGGCGACGTACTCCTCGGAGCGGTCGTAGCCGAAGCCCATCTACTCCAGGGTCGCCAGCTCGATCTCGAGGAACTCGATCGCGACCCGCTGGATGGTGATCGTCGAGCCGGTGACGATCGCGGCCGCGAGCAGCGACATCGCCTCGATCGGGTCCTCGGAGGGGGCGTAGTCGATGTCGACGTCGATCTCGGTGCGCCCGGTGACGGTCAGCGTCGTGGAGCCCACGCCCTCGACCTGCACGCCCAGGCGCTGCAGGTAGAAGCACAGGTCCTGGACCATGTAGTTGGACGAGGCGTTGCGGATCACGGTGGTGCCCGGGTGCAGCGCCGCGGCCATCAGCGCGTTCTCGGTGACGGTGTCGCCGCGCTCGGTCAGCACGATCGGGCGGACCGGCTCGACCGCGCGGTCGACCACGGCGTGGTAGCTGCCCTCGGTCGCCTTGACCTCGAGGCCGAAGGGACGCAGCGCCGACATGTGCGGCTCGACGGTGCGCTCGCCGAGGTTGCAGCCGCCGGCGTAGGGCAGGTCGAAGGTCTCGGCGCGGTGCAGCAGCGGGCCCAGGAACATGATCACCGAGCGGGTGCGTCGCGCGGCGGCCTCGTCGATGGCGTCGAGGCGCAGCTCCTTGGGCGGGATGATCTCGAGGTCGTTGTCCTCGTTGAGCCAGCGGGTCTGCACGCCCAGGCTGCCGAGGACCTCGAGCAGGCGGTTGACCTCCTCGATGCGCGCGACCTTGCGCAGCGTGGTGCGACCCCGGTTGAGCAGCGAGGCGCACAGCAGCGCGACGCCGGCGTTCTTGGAGGTCTTGACCTCGATCGAGCCCGACAGGGTGGTGGGGCCCTGGATGCGCAGGTGGGTGGGGCCGGCGCCGAGGGCCACGATCTCGGAGTCGAGGGCCGCGCCGATGCGCGCCAGCATCTCCAGGGAGAGGTTCTGGTGGCCCTTCTCGATGCGGTTGATGGCGCTCTGGCTGGTCGCGAGCAGCTCGGCGAGCTGGTGCTGGGTCAGGCCCCGGTGCTTGCGGGCGTCGCGGATCAGGTTGCCGATGCGACCCTTGTAGCCCTCGCTGCTGCGTACGTCATCACTCATGCCGACGACGGTAACTCACATGTGAGATAGCGTCACACCGCCGCGAGGTCGCCACGCCGGGGGAGGCGGGGGGGCGTGACGGATGCCATGCTCTGGGACATGCGAGCCACCACCATCCACGGCACCCGGGACATCCGCTTCTCCCTCGACGTGCCCGACCCCACGATCCAGCAGCCCACCGACGCGATCGTGCGCGTGACCAGCGCGTGCATCTGCGGCTCCGACCTGTGGCCCTACCGCGGCGAGAACGACATCACCGCCGGCGACACCATCGGCCACGAGTGCATCGGCGTCGTCGAGGCCGTCGGCGACGACGTGCGCGAGGTCAAGGTCGGCGACTTCGTCGTCGTGCCCTTCGACCACTGCGACAACACCTGCGCCCACTGCCGCGCCGGCATGCAGTCGGCCTGCGTCAACCTCGGCATGACCAGCAGCGGCCAGGGCGAGTACGCCCGCGTGGCCCAGGCGGACGGCTCGCTCGTCGTGGTCCCCGACATCGGCGAGCAGGGCCCCGACAAGGCACTGGTGCCCCACCTGATGGCGCTCTCCGACGTGATGCCCACCGGGTGGCACGCCGCGGTCGCCGCGCAGGTGCGCCCCGGCGGCACCACCGTGGTCGTCGGCGACGGCGCGGTCGGCCTGTGCGGCGTGCTGGCCGCGGCCCAGATGGGCTCGGAGAAGGTCGTGCTGATGTCGCGCCACGAGCCCCGCCAGGCGATCGGTCGCGCCTTCGGCGCCACCCACGTCGTCGCCGAGCGCGGCAAGGAGGGCGCCGCGGCGATCAAGGAGATCACCGAGGGCATCGGTGCCGACGCGGTGCTCGAGTGCGTGGGCACCGACCAGGCGATGGGCACCGCGTTCGCGGTCGCCCGACCCGGCGCGACCGTCGGCTTCGTCGGGGTGCCCCACGGCGTCGAGCTGCCGGTGCGCCGGATGTTCCAGAAGAACGTCGGCCTCGCCGGCGGCATGGCCCCGGTGCGCGAGTACCTGCCCCACCTGCTCGGCCTCGTCCTCGACGGCAGCATCGAGCCGGGCAAGGTCTTCGACCTGACCCTGCCGATGGACCAGGTCGCCGAGGGCTACAAGGCGATGGACGAGCGACGCGCGATCAAGGTGCTCCTGGAGCCATGAGCCTGCTGCTCGGACCGCTGCTGCGCCACGTCGACACCGACTCCGCCACCGTGTGGGTCGAGACGGAGTCGGCCGGCGTGGTGGCGGTCCGGGCCGGGGACCGCTCGGGCAGCGCGCGCACGTTCGCGGTGCACGGGCACCACTACGCGCTGGTCGAGCTGGAGGGTCTCGAGCCGGGCAGCGCGACGGCGTACACCGTCGAGGTCGACGGCGAGCACGTCTGGCCCGAGCCCGGGTCGCCGTACCCGCCCTCGACGATCCGCACCCTCGAGCCGGGCCGGCCGCTGCGGCTGGCCTACGGCTCCTGCCGGGTCAGCGTCCCGCACGACGCGGCCACCCACGAGCAGTTCGGCGTCGACGCGCTGCGCACCTACGCGCTGCACCTGGCCGGGCTCACCGGCACGGGCGACGAGACGGTGCCCGACCTGCTGCTGCTGCTCGGCGACCAGGTCTACGCCGACGAGACCAGCGAGGCGATGCGCGACTTCATCGCCGCGCGCCGCGACCCCGAGGAACCGCCGGGCTGGGAGCTGCAGGACTACGAGGAGTACGCCGAGATCTACCGGCTGGCGTGGAGCGACCCGGCCAACCGCTGGCTGCTCTCGACGCTGCCCAGCGCGATGATCTTCGACGACCACGACATCCGCGACGACTGGAACACCAGCGCCAGCTGGCGCCGCGACATGTGGGCCACCGACTGGTGGCGCGACCGCATCGTCGGCGGGCTCGCGGCGTACTGGGTGCACCAGCACCTGGGCAACCTCGACGCCCGCGGCCGCGCCGAGGACCGGCTGTGGCAGCGCGTCGCGGCCCACGAGGGCCCGGACGAGCTCGACCTCAGCGACGAGATCGACGCGGTCGTCGAGCGGGCGGACAAGGAGCCCACGTCGTTCCGGTGGAGCTTCGCCCGCGACTTCGACACCCAGGCGCGCCTGGTCGTGGTCGACTCCCGGGCCGCGCGGGTGCTCGAGGACGAGCGCCGCTCGATGATCGACGACGACGAGATGGCCTGGCTCGACGACCAGCTGCGCGGCGACGTCGACCACCTGCTGATCGGCACGTCGCTGCCCTTCCTCCTCTCCCCGGGCCTGCACCACGTCGAGGCCGCCGTCGAGGCCGTGGCCGGCGGACTGCTCGGCCGGCCGGGCATGGTCGTCGGGGAGTGGGTGCGCCGGGTGCTCGACATCGAGCACTGGGCGGCCTACCAGGAGGGCTTCGCGCAGGTCGGGGGCATCGTGCGGGACGTGGCCACCGGGCGGCGGGGCCGGGCGCCGAGCACGATCACGTTCCTCTCCGGCGACGTGCACCACAGCTACCTGATCGAGGCCGAGCCGGCGGGCGGGGCCACCGCCTCGAGCCGGATCCTGCAGGCGGTCTGCTCACCGATCCGCAACCCGCTGCCGCACGTCGTGCGGGCCGGGGTGCGCCTGGCCGCACGCGGCCGCGCCCGGCCGGTCGGGCGGCTGCTGGGGCGCCGCGTGCCGCCGTCGCCGCTGCACTGGCGGATGACGCACGGCCCGTGGTTCGAGAACCTGCTGGCCACCCTGGAGGTCACCGCGACCGGGCTGCGCCTGACGTGGTCGACCGGCGAGGTCGTCGACGGCGACCACGACCGGCCGCGCTGGCGACAGGTGGCCTCGTTCGAGGTGTGAGCCGGCGGCTCACGCACGGCTCGGGCGGCTCAGGCGTGCGCGAGGCGCTGCGGCACGGCGCTGGGCTGGCACTCGCAGCCGTCGTCGCAGGCGAGGAAGACGTGCATGGCATGGCCGCAGCGCTGGCAGGGCCGGTCGTGCGAGAGGTGTGTCCGGCCGTGCTGGCCGGGCTGGTCGTCCTGGACGGTGTCCCACATGGTGCTGCTCCTGGTGCCGGACCTGCGCGGAGCCCCCGTGGCTCCCGGTCCCTGTCACGACGGTAGGTCGCGGAACCGGCTCGTCGTGGCCGAACCGCCCGCGTGTCGCCGCTGCGGGGCGCGATATCCCCAGGACGGGGGACGGGCCCGTGGCCCGTTCGGACTACCTGCCCGCCCCGCTCGTCACCACAGCGCGACGACCAGCCCCAGCGAGGTGCCGGCGGCCACGGACGTGGCGAGCGCGGCGAGCAGGAGGCGGCGCCGGGGGATCGGCCACAGCTCGCGCAGCCGCATGCCCAGGCCCAGCCCGAACATGCCCGCCGCCAGGAGCAGCGTCGTGGCCTGCTCGGAACCGGTGAGCACGGGCGCGGGCAGCACACCGGTCGATCGCAGTGCCACCATCGCGACGAAGCCGACCAGGAACCAGGGCAGCAGCGGGACGCCCGGTCCGGGCCCGGTCGCGACACCGGCACCGCGGGCCGCGACCAGGTACGTCGGCGCGAGGAGCGCCACCCGGCCGAGCTTGATGGTCATGGCCACCGCGACCGCACCGCCGCCGACCACCGAGGCCGCGGCCACCACCTGGGCCACCTCGTGGATGCTGGCTCCCGCCCAGACGGCGCTCTGCTCCGGCGTCAGCCCCAGCCGGGCGCTCGACCAGGGGACCAGCCCGATCATGGCCGTGCCGAAGACGGTCACCAGCGCCACCGCGTGGGCGACGTCCCGG
>JBFGFQ010000197.1:0-5149 GCA_041579495.1 Nocardioides sp. | reverse complement strand
CGCAGGGTCAGCAGCGGGGCGGGCTCGGGTGCGGGCTCGGGCGTCGCGTCGGCGTCCCCGGGCTGCCCGGGCTGTCCGGACTGCCCGGACTGCTCTGCCGGCTCGGGCTGCTGGGGGACCTCGGAGGAGCTGCTCACGGCCATCAGCGGGCGCCGCGCTGGCCGCGCCGGCTGGGCAGGACGGCGACGCCCTCGGGCACCGGCTCGAGACCGGCGGCGGTGCACAGCAGCTCGCCCCAGGCCTCGACGTGGGGGACGGTGTCGGGCACGCCGTCCTCGTCGACCACCGGCGTCCACGACGCGCGGACCTCGATCTGGGCGGTGCCGCCCTCGTCGGCCATCGACCCGAACGACTCGGTGGCGACCCGGGTCACGGTGCCCGACTGGTGCGAGTACGCCGCACCGTGCGCGTCGAGCGCGTCGGTCAGCCAGCTCCAGCCGACCCCGGCCAGCAGCGGGTCGCTGACCAGGTCGACCTCGATCTCGGCGCGCACGTAGGCCACGCAGCGGAAGGTGCCGCCCCAGGCGTCGTTGCCCTCGGGGTCGTGCAGCAGGATGATCCGCCCGGTCGCCACGTCGGTGTCGTCGACGGTGACGTCGGCGCTGAGCGCCGACGACCAGGGGGCGATGCGCTGCGGGGCGGGCATCTCCTCGCACAGCACCTCGGGTCGCAGCCGCGCCGCGCGCAGCCCGGCGACGGCCGCGGTGAACTCGGCGGGGGCAGCGGGCACCCCGGCGCCGGGGTGCGTCTCCTGGCGGACGACCATGCCCCCCAGCGTAGGCGGGGCGGTGTCGAACCGATGTGCGGACGCGCCGTGGCACCTGCGACCCTTGACCCGTGACCTCCGTCGCCAGCACCCCCGCCAGCCCCGCCCACGACAGCGCGTTCCTGCGCGCGGCCCGCGGCGAGGAGGTGCCGCACACGCCCGTGTGGTTCATGCGCCAGGCCGGTCGGTCGCTGCCGGAGTACCTGAAGGTCCGTGAGGGCGTGGCCATGCTCGACGCGTGCATGGACCCCGCGATGGTCGTCGAGATCACCATGCAGCCGGTGCGCCGCTACGGCGTCGACGCCGCCATCTTCTTCTCCGACATCGTGCTGCCGCTCAAGGCCGTCGGCGTCGACCTCGACATCGTGCCGGGCGTCGGCCCCGTGGTCGCCGAGCCGGTGCGCACCCTCGCCGACGTCGAGCGGATCCCCGACCTGACCCCCGAGCACGTCGGCTTCATCACCGAGGCCGTGCGCGGGCTGGTCGGCGAGCTGGGCTCGACCCCGCTGATCGGCTTCGCCGGCGCGCCGTTCACCGTGGCGTCGTACCTCGTCGAGGGCGGGCCGTCGAAGGAGCACGCCCGGACCAAGGCGATGATGTTCGGCGCCCCCGAGGTCTGGGACGCGCTGATGCGCAAGATCGCGGGGATGGCCGCCACCTACCTCGAGGTGCAGGTCGCGGCCGGCGCCTCGGCCGTGCAGCTCTTCGACTCCTGGGCCGGGGCGCTCACCCCGGCCGACTACGCCGAGCACGTGATGCCGCACTCGACCGCGGTGCTGCAGCGCGCGGGCGCGCTCGGCGTGCCGCGCATCCACTTCGGGGTCGGCACCGCCAACCTGCTCGACCTGATGGGCGAGGCCGGCGCCGACGTCGTGGGCGTCGACTGGCGCACCCCGCTCGAGCGCGCGATCCCGCTGGTGGGCGAGCGCGCGGTGCAGGGCAACCTCGACCCGACGCTGGTCTTCGCGCCCACCGAGGTGATGACCGCGCGGGCCGCCGAGGTGATCGAGGCCGGGCGCGCGGCGCGCGGCCACGTCTTCAACCTGGGCCACGGTGTCATCCCCTCCACCGACCCCGACCAGCTGGCCCGGCTCACCGAGTTCGTGCAGGGCTACCCGCTCGACCCGCGCTGAGGCGTCGCAGCAGCAGCCACCCCGGTACGCCGAGCAGCAGGGCCAGCGCGGCGAAGGGCAGCAGCGCCCCGGTGACGGTGGCCAGCCCGACCAGCACCGTCATCAGTCCGTCCCACCCGGCGCGCAGCCCGGCGAGGAAGCCGGCCTCGTCGGGTGCGGGCCCGGTGCTCGCCGCGTCGGCGCGCTCGACGTGCACGGTGATCGTCGACATCGACGTCTGGTCGGCCAGGTAGGCCTGCTGGCGCAGCAGCGAGTTGAGCCGCTCCTGGCGCTGCGTCAGCTGCTGCTCGACCGCCACGATGTCGCGGATCGAGCCGGCCCGCTGCAGCAGCTCCTCGATGCGCGCGATGCTGGCGCGCTGCACCCGGATGCGCACCCGGGTGTCGACCACGTGGGCGGTGACGTCCTCGCTGGTCGAGGTCGAGCTCTCGAGGTCGGCGACCTTCTCCAGCTCGTCCATCGCCTCGGTGAACTCGTCGCTCGGCACCCGCAGCACCAGCCGCGCCTGCCGCACCTCGCCGTCCTCGTCGGTGCGGGTCTCGCTGTCGGTGACCTGGCCGCGGTAGCGGTCGGCGACCTTCTGCACGTCGAAGCGGGCGTCGGCGACGTCGGTGGCGAGCAGCGACACGGTGCCGGTGGAGATCAGCGCCGGCTGCTGCGCGCCCGGGGCGTCGATCGCCTCCGCACGCTCGGCCGCCCCCTCGGCGGACCCTTGGACGGTGGAGAGGTTGCCGCGCTCCGCGCGGTCCTGCGCGAAGCCGGTGTCGACGTCGGCGGCGGGCTGGGCCGCGTCGCCGGAGGAGTCGGACCCGCCGCCCACGCCGGAGCAGGCGCCCAGCGTGGTGAGGAGGGCGAGGCAGCCGCCGGCGAGCAGCAGGCGGGGCGAGGTGGCGTCCATGGGGGTGGGACGCCGTCCGCGACCGCGCGGTTCCCGCGCCGGGGCGCGTGCCAGCATGGGTGCGTGCACAGGGACGTCGTGGTGGTGGGGGGCGGGATCGCCGGGCTGGCGGCCGCCCACGCGCTGGCAACGGCCGGGCGTCACGTGCTGCTGCTCGAGGGCTCGCCCGAGCTCGGCGGCAAGCTGCGCTCCCACGAGGTCGCCGGGGTGCGCGTCGACGTGGGGGCCGAGGCGATGCTCAACCGTCGGCCCGAGGGTGTCGACCTGGCCCGCGCGGTCGGCCTGCCGGTGGAGCACCCGGCGGTCGTGTCGTCGCGGATCTGGACCGGGGGAGCGCTGCGGCCGCTGCCCCGCTCGCTGATGGGCGTGCCCCTGGACCTCGACCAGCTGGCCGCCTCGGGGGTCCTCGACGAGGCGGCCCTGGCCCGGGTGCGCGCCGAGCCGTCGCTGCCGCCCAGCGAGATCGGCGACGACGTCAGCGTCGGCGACCTCGTCGACGCCCGGCTCGGCCCCGCGGTCACCGACCTGCTCGTCGAGCCGCTGCTCGGCGGCGTGTACGCCGGCCGCGCCCGGCGGATCTCGGCGCGTGCGGCCGTGCCGCAGCTGGTGGCGATGGCCGAGCGGGGCTCGCTGGTCGAGCAGGGCGCGGCGATGGCGCCCGCGGGGGCGACGTACGCCGCCCCGGTCTTCGCGGGCGTCCCCGGCGGGATGGGCCGCCTGCCCGCGGCGCTGGCCGCCGCGATGCGCGCGGGCGGCGGGGAGGCGCGCACCGGGGCGACCGTGCGCGCGCTGGAGCGCGCCGGGCACGGGTTCCGGCTCACGGTCGGGCCGACCACGGCCCCGGAGACGATCACCGCCGACGCCGTCGTGGTGGCCACTCCCGCCGCCGCCACCGCGCGGCTGCTGGGCCCGGTGGCGCCGCGGGCGGCCGAGGCGCTGCGCGGGGTGGAGGCGGCCTCGGTCGGCGTCGTGACCCTGGCGTTCGCCGTCGACGACGTGCCCGACCTGGTCGCCGGTGGGTCCTCCGGCTTCCTGGTGCCGCCCGTGGAGGGGCGGTCGATCAAGGCCTCCACCTTCTCCTCCGCCAAGTGGGCCTGGGTGCGCGCCGCGGGCGCGGACGCCGGTGTGGTGCACCTGCGCACCTCCATCGGCCGCCACGGCGACGAGGCCGCGCTGCAGGCCACCGACGAGCGGCTCGTCGAGGTCTCGCTGGCCGACCTGCGCGAGGCGGTCGGGCTGCGGGCGCGCCCCGTCGACACCCACGTCCAGCGCTGGGGCGGCGGGCTGCCGCAGTACGCCGTGGGCCATCTCGACCTGGTGGCGCGGGTGCGCCGGGCCGTGGCCGAGGCGCCGGGGCTGGCGGTGTGCGGGGCGGCGTACGACGGCGTGGGCGTGCCGGCTGTGATCGGCTCCGCACGACGGGCGGTCGCCGAGGTGAGCGGCTGACGGACCGCTCGGGGCGGTTGGCACAATGACGCCATGAGCGAGACGCAGAGCAACGCCTCCCGGGTGCGGGAGATCAACGACTCGATCCGCTACACGATGTGGTCGGTCTTCCGCCTGCGCGACGTGCTCGGCGGCGACGCCGACCGTGCGGGGGAGGCCACCGAGGTCGAGGAGCTGTTCGGCTCGCTCGCCGGCGACGACGTGGTGGTGCGCGGCGTCTACGACGTCAGCGGCCTGCGCGCCGACGCCGACGTGATGGTGTGGACCCACGCCGTCGACTCGGTGCAGCTGCAGGACGCCTACCACCGCTTCCGCCGCACCGCGTTCGGCTCGCGGCTCGAGCCGGTGTGGTCGCAGATGGCGCTGCACCGCCCCGCCGAGTTCAACAAGAGCCACGTGCCGGCGTTCCTGGCCGACGAGGACCCCAAGCAGCACGTGTGCGTCTACCCGTTCGTACGCTCCTACGAGTGGTACCTGCTCGAGGACGGCGAGCGCCGCGCGATGCTCGCCGAGCACGGCAAGATGGCCCGCGACTACAAGGACGTGCGCGCCAACACCGTGGCCAGCTTCGCCCTCGGCGACTACGAGTGGATGCTGGCCTTCGAGGCCGACGAGCTCTACCGCATCGTCGACCTGATGCGGCACCTGCGCGCCTCCACCGCCCGGCGCCACGTGCGCGAGGAGGTGCCGTTCTACACCGGCGCCCTCACCCCCCTCCCCGACCTCCTGCACCGCCTGCCCTGACCCGCCGACCAGGCCCATGTCTCGCGCTGACCCGGCCCATATCCCACGCTGACCCGGCCCATATCCCACGCTGACCCGGCCCGGATCTCGCGCTGACCCAGTCCATATCTCACGCTGACCCGGCCCAGATCTCGCGCTGACCCGGCCCGGATCTCGTCCATG
>JBFGFQ010000196.1:0-5175 GCA_041579495.1 Nocardioides sp. | reverse complement strand
GGGGGGGGGGGACGGCAGGTCGACCCAGAAGGTGGAGCCCTCCCCGGGACGCGACTCGACACCGAGCAGACCGCCGTCGCGCTCGGCGACCGACCTGGCCAGCGAGAGCCCCAGCCCGGTGCCGCGCACCTGGGGCTCGGCGAAGCGGACGAACGGCTCGAACACCTGGCTGAGCTGGCGCGGGGTCAGGCCGGGGCCGGTGTCCCGGACGCTGACACGGACCCTCGGCTCGCCCGCCTCGCCGCGGGTGCGGGCGGCCGTCACGGTGACCGAGCCGCCCGGCCGGTTGTGCGCCACGGCGTTGCCGACGAGGTTGGTGAGGACCTGGCGCACCCCTGAAGGCGTCGCCACCACGACGAGGTCGGGTGCCACCTCCGACACCACCGCGACCCGGGCCGCGGCCGCGGGGGCCGCGACCCAGTGCGCCACGTCCTGGACCGCCTCGGCGACGGGCACCGCCTCGCGGGCGGCGTCCCTGAGCAGCCGCGCGGTGCCCAGCAGGTCCTCGACGATCGCGAGCAGCTGCTCGCCGGCGCCGACGATGATCCCGGTGTCCTTGCGCGCCTGGGTGACGAACTCCGCAAGGCGCTGGGGGTCGGTCTCGCCCGCGAGGTCCTCCGCGTCGTTCTGCAGCACCTCGGCGAGGCCGAGGACGGCGCTGATCGGGGTCCGCAGCTCGTGACCGGTGGCCGCGAAGAACTGCTGCTGCACCTCGCTGGCCTGGTCCCCGCGCACGATCGCGTCGGCCAGGGAGCGCTCGGCGGCCTGGGCGGCCATCCGGGAGCTGAGCGCCACGCCCAGCAGCCGCAGGTCGGCGACGAGGGTCTCGGGCCAGTCGCCGGCCCGCTCGCTGCCCACCGAGAGCGAGCCGTACATGGTGCCCCCCGACAGCAACGCGGTCGTGATGGCGGCGCGGACGTGGCAGGCCGCCATCTCGCGGGCGTCCTGGCTCGCCTCCGGTGGGAGCCGCTCGGCGTCGGGCACGGCGACGAGCGCGTGGCGTGAGCGCTGCGAGACCCAGGGCATCGTCAGTGCGTCGTGGGCGCCCGCCCCGTCGGCGGGCAGGACCGTGCAGCGAGCGCCGGGACGTTGCCACTGGCGCAACCAGGCCCGTTCGCCCAGGTGCACCCAGTGCGTCGCGTCGGCGGGGCTGAAGGTCGTGAGGGCCACGGCGACGACGTCGACCCTGGCGTCGGAGAGGACCCGCGTCGCGAGCCGCTCGAGCGCGTCGTCGAGCTCGGCCTCGCCGCGCAGCACCTGCTGGGCCAGCTGCACGGTCACGGCGCTGGGGAGCACGTCGTCGGCGACCTGCTGGAGGGCGGGTTCCATCGCGCCGCTCATCCCCCCTCCCCGTCTTCGACCAGGACGTCGAACCGCGCCGGTCGCGGAAAGATACCGCGGGTCTGGTCGAGCTGCACCGGCGCGGCCAGCCGCAGGGACCGCGGCGCGGCCCAGGCGGTGACGGCGAGGAGCTGGGACATGCCCACGCTGCGTCCGGGGCAGGCGTGCGGACCCGCCCCGAAGGGCAGCCAGGCACCGGGACGGGTGGGCGTGCCCTGCCAGCGCTCGGGCGCGAAGCCCCTCCGGTCCTCCACCTCGGCCCCGACCGGTGGCACGAGGTCGCCTAGCCGGCCCATCAGCAGGGGGCTGACCAGGACCACGGCCCCCTCGGGGAGGCGCGCCCCGGCCAGGTCGACCTCGCGCCGGGTGACCCGCGCGGTGACCCAGGTGGGCGGGGTCAGCCGCAGCACCTCCCACACCACCGCGGAGGCGTCGAGCGAGCCGTCCCGCAGCCGCGCCTGCAGGTCGGGGCGTTCGGCGAGGGCGACCAGCAGCCAGGCGCCCGCGGCGATGGGGACCTGGGTGCCGGCGGCCAGCACGGTCGCGGTGCGCGCCGGCGACGGGTCACCGAGGTCCGAGAGCCGCGACTCCAGCCGCTGGCGTGCGCGGCGCTCGGTGCGCCGCGCGCGCGACCAGGACCGGGGCGGTCGGGCCGCGGAGATGACCGGGCCCAGCGCGTCCACCCAGGCGAGCACGGCGTCGGCGACCTCGTCGCGCTCCCCGGCGTGCTCGTCGGCGAGCGTCGCCGCCGCCGTCGCACGCGCGACCGGTCGTCGCAGCAGCCGCATCGCGTCGAGGTCGAGGTGCCCCCCGTCCCCCACCTCACGGTCGAGCTCCTCGCCCAGGACCTGCGCCGCGATCTCGGCGCGGTCGCGCCCGAGGGGGGTGAAGAGCTCGTGCGGTGAGCGGCCGGGGCCCGCGTCGCGACGTCGTACGCCGCGGCGACTGACGTCGACGGGGAAGTCGAAGCCGACGGGGTCGGTCAGGACCGATCGCGCCTGGGCCAGGGTCGTGGCCACCCACGGCCCGTGCCTGCCCAGGGACCGGGGGTGCGGGTCACCCACCGCCCGCAGCACGGCGCCGCGGCGACCGGAGGTCTCCTCGGCGCCGTGCTCGAGGGCAGACGTCATCCGTCCGCCACCGGTGGTGCGTGCGCGGTCAGCGGCCCGGTCGCCAGCCGTAGATGGCCGAGACCTGACGAGCGGCGCGACGCTTCTGGATGAGCTTCAACATAGGTGTTCCCTCCCAAGGTGTTGGACATGACGGTCCCGAGGACCACCGCCGGACCCTCCCGTCCGCACGGCTGCGGTCATCCTAGTGAGGCCCGACACGTCACGACCACGAAAAGACGCGGCCGACGCGCAGGACCACCCCGAGGGGTCACCTCGGGACCGCGTCGCCGGTCCGGCTCAGTCCTGCCGGCCGAGGTCCTCGATCAGGTCGACCAGCTGCTGCTTGCGGAAGGGCTTGGGCAGCACGGCGTCGACGCCGAGCTCCTGCAGCGCGGGGCGCTTGTCACCGGCCCAGGCGCTGACCACCACCACCCGCAGGTCGGGGGCCGTCTGGGGGTGGGCCCGCAACCAGCGCACCACCTCCTCACCACCCATGCGGGGCATGGACAGGTCGAGCAGCATCACGTCGTAGGGCTGCGCGGCCAGGGCCTCGACGGCGTACTGGCCGTCCGCCGCCTCGTCGGCGTGGTGACCGAGGCGCGTGAGCATGCGCACCATGATGTCGCGGATGTCCTCCTGGTCGTCGACGACCAGGAAGCGCCAGGCCCGAGACACGTCCACGTGAGGAGCCTAGCGATCTTTACGCGCGCGGGAGCCGGTCACGGGGACGACTGCGTCACTCCCCCGGCCTCCGCCTCGATGTCGTCCTCGAGGCGGCCGGCGACCCGGTGGGCGGTGAGCAGGACGAGCGCGCCGACGCCGAGGGTGATCCCGAAGCCGAGCAGCACCGAGCCGGTGAGGGCCACGGTGACGTAGCCGGCCGTGGCCGCCACCACCGAGATGACGACGTACGGCAGCTGGGTGGTGACGTGCGTGATGACGTTGCAGCCGGCACCGGTGGAGCTGAGGATCGTGGTGTCGGAGATCGGGGAGGCGTGGTCGCCGGCGACCGCCCCGGCCAGCACGGCGCCCAGCGCCGGGAGCAGCAGCTCGGGGGCGTCGACGGCGTTGACGATGCCACCGGCGATCGGCAGCAGCAGCCCGAAGGAGCCCCACGACGTGCCGGTCGCGAAGGCCATCGCCGCCGCGATCAGGAACACGGTGGGCACCAGCCAGGACGGGGAGATGGAGGACTGCTCGACCAGGCCGCCGAGGTACTCGCCGGTGCCGAGCGCACCGATGAGCGACCCGAGCATCCAGGCGAGCAGCAGGATGCTGACGGCGGGCCACATCGACTTCACGCCCTCGACCCAGCCGCGACCGAAGGTGCTGCGGCCGAACTTGGGGTTCGAGGCGGTGTCGCGCGCGTAGTAGTAGATCGAGCCGAGGAGGCCGAGCCCGCCACCGACGAGCAGCGAGAGCGTCACGTCGGTCTCGGCGAGGATGTCGATGGGCGACCAGGACCCGGCCCCCAGGCGGCCGGTCACGGCGATGCCGCCGAGCACGCCGAGGACCAGCAGGCCGAAGGGGACCACCAGGGCGCGCTTGGCCCCGGGGCGGTGGGTCGGCAGGTCCTCGGAGAGCTGGCCCGGGATGACGTCGTCGCGGTCGTAGGTCTCGCCCTCGACCAGCGCTCGGCGCTCCTCGCTGCGCATCGGGCCGATGTCGACGTTCAGCAGCACGACCAGCGCCACCATCAGCAGGGCGGCGTAGGCGTAGTAGTTGGCGCCGGCGGCGCGCAGGAAGGCGCTGACGTCGCTCATGGTGAGCGAGGACTCGTCCACGATCGGGGCGAAGATGCCCAGGATGTAGGCGCCCCAGCTGGAGAACGGGACGAGCACCGCCACCGGCGCGGAGGTGGAGTCGACGAGGTAGGTCAGCTTGGCCCGGGAGACCCGGTGCCGGTCGGTGACCGGGCGGGTCACCTGCCCGACGGTGAGGGCGTTGAAGTAGTCGTCGATGAAGATCGCCATGCCCAGGACCGCCGGCAGCACCACCGCGCCGCGCCGCGTCCTGATGCGCTCGTGGGCCCAGTCGGCGAACGCCTTCGTGCCGCCCGACATCAGGATGAAGGCGGTGATGACACCGAGGGTGAGGGTGAAGACCAGGATGTAGACGTAGGTGGTGTTGAGCGCGCCGTCGACCCAGAAGATCTCGGCGAACGCGGTCGCGACCAGCTCGACGGTCTCCCACGGCGAGCCGTCGGCGACCAGGAACGCGGCGCTGAGCACGCCCAGCCCCAGTGAGAGCAGCACCTTGCGGGTCGCCACCACCAGGCCGATCGCCAGCAGCGGCGGGACCAGGGACAGGACCTCGTACGACTCGACCATGGGCTTCTCCTCCCGACAGGGGTCCCCACGCTACCCCGCCGGCGCACGGGGCATGAGCACCCCTGCGAGGGCTGCCGCTACCCTTGCCACGGGTCGCGGCTCCCGACCCCACGCCTCCGTGAGGAGGCGGCGTACGCCGTGCGGGTGCTGGGGGGGCGACCCCCGACCGAGCGGGCCTCCGGCACGCTGTGCGCGGAGTGGCTCAACGTCTCCTCCGGTGCCGAGGCGGCGCCGGACTGGACCTACCTCGCCGAGGAGCTGGTGCGGTCGGGGCACGCCTGGGCCGGGATCTCGGCCCAGGTCGTCGGCGTCATGGGCGGGCAGGCCTCGGTGAGCGTCGGCGACGGCGGCAGCCCCGGTGACGCGTGGTGCCACGACGTCTTCGCGCAGGT
>JBFGFQ010000195.1:0-5222 GCA_041579495.1 Nocardioides sp. | reverse complement strand
TCAGCTCGCGGCGCACCGGGCGGTAGGCGCGGCTGCCGGCCAGGTTGTCGACCTGGTCGCGGTCGCGGCGCCGGTCGAAGAGGTCGATGTGCAGGCGCCCGGAGCGCTTGCGCCACTTGGTCAGCGTGTAGCGGTCGGTGCGCACGCCCCGGAACATCCACCGCCCGGTGCCGTCCGCGGCCGAGCGGGCCCCGGCCTGCACCAGCACCGTGTCGGCGCGCAGCCGCGGGCCCTGCCGACGGGCCGCGTCGGCCAGGCTGCGCCCGTCGAGGGTGCGGCCGGGGACGGCGTCGGCGAGGTCGACCACGGTCGAGGCGAGGTCGACGGTGGTGACCGGCTCCTCGACCTTGGTGCGGGGCGCGATCCCCGGTCCGCGCACCAGCAGCGGCACGCGCAGCGCCTCCTCGTAGGCCAGCGTCTTGCCCAGGTAGCGGTGCTCGCCCAGCAGGTAGCCGTTGTCGGAGGTGAAGACCAGCACGGTGTCGTCGAGCTCGCCGGCCTCCTCGAGCGCCGCCACGATCGCCGCCACCCCGTCGTCGACGCTGCGCAGCGACTGGATCCGCTGCCGGTGGAACTGCGTGAGCCACTCGCGGTCGAGCACCGCCTTGCCCTTGACGTGCGGGTTGGGGTCGTCGAGGCGCGCGTCGTACGACGTCTTGGCGAGGCTGGGCGGCACCGCGTCGGGGTAGAGGTCGCGGTAGCGGTGCTCCGGGGCCGGGCCGACCTTGCAGGAGCCCTCGCCGCACTCGCCGTGCGGGGCGTAGTACGAGGTCCAGATGAAGAACGGCTTGTCCTCGCCCGGCGCCCCGTCGCGCAGCGGGTCGCGCCCGGCGCTCCAGTCCTCGACGAGCTGCACGGTGCGCTCGGTGGTGTACGTCGTCGAGTACGACTCGCCGTCGGCGTAGCGGGTGCGCTCGCCGTTGGTGAACATGTCGAAGTCGTAGTAGCCGAACGAGTTCCTGGCCGAGGCGTCGAACCACTCCCAGCCCAGTGGCACCGGCTGGGTCTCGGGGAACCAGTAGTTGATGAACTTGCCGATCATCGCCGTGTGGTATCCGGCCTCGTAGACCCAGCGCTGCAGCGTGTTGTCGGGCTCGCGCAGCGCCATGTAGCCGCCCCACTCGCCGTTGTTGGAGTGCACGCCGTTGTTATGGGCGTACTGGCCGCTGAGGATCTCCGCGCGCGCCGGGCAGCACAGCGGGTGCGGGGAGACCATGTCCTTGAAGACGGCGCCCTGCTGGCCCAGCAGCCGGCGGGTCTGCGGCATGTGGCGCAGGTCGTCGAGGCGCTGGTCGTCGGTGGTGATCAGCACGATGTTGGGGGCGTCGGGCGCCGCGGCCCGGCGTACCTCGGGCAGCGGGCGGATGCCGTCGGCGGCCACCGGTGCCGCGCCCGGGGCGGTGCTGGTCGCGGTCGGGGCCGCGCCGGCGACCGGGCCGCCCGCGAGCGGCAGCAGCGACGCCGCCAGCAGGGTCCCGCCGAGGGCCAGGAGCGTGCGGTGGCGGGGGCGGGGCGCGGCTCTCACAGCGCCGAAGGTTAGTTGACGACGGCACCCGGTCCCGCGGCGGCGCCCCGCGACGGGTGAGTCGCCCTGCTGCGGTCGCGGCTACGGTCGAGCAGATGAGCACTGACCAGGACAGGGACCGGCTGCACCGCGACGGCCGCTGCGACGTGGTGGTGGAGATCCCCCGCGGCAGCCGCAACAAGTACGAGGCCTCCGAGGACGGCAACATCTGGTTCGACCGCCGGCTCGGTGGACCGGCGGGCTTCCCCGGCGACTACGGCTACGTCATCGGCTCCGACGGCGAGGACGGTGACGCGCTCGACGCGCTGGTGCTGCTGGAGGAGGCCACCTTCCCCGGGGTGCACATGCGCTGCCGGGTGATCGGCGCCTTCGCGCTGCAGGTCGGCGACATCGCCGAGACCAAGCTGATCGTGGTCCCCGAGACCGATCACCACGCCGACCACCTGCGCGACCTCGACGACCTCGCGCCGGCCTTCCTCGACGAGCTCGACTCCTTCTTCACCGCCTACCGGATGCTCGAGGACGTGCCGGTCAGCGTGCGCGAGCGGCTGGGCCGCTCGACCGCCCTCGACCTGCTGGTGGCCGGCCAGGGCTGAGCACCGCGAGGCGGCGCCAGTTCCCCGCCGAGCCGGCGCCAGTTCCTCGCCGGACGGCGACCCGGTCAGCCGCGCAGCCGGGGCAGGGCGTCGGCGACCTGCTCGAGCACCCGCTCGTCGCCGGCGTAGGGCTGGTCGTGGCGTGGCCAGTGGGTGACCAGGTCGGTGAAGCCGAGCTCGGCGACCCGACCGGCCATCTCCTCGAACGCCCCGACGCTGGCCAGCGCGAACCCGTCCGGGCCCACGCGGCCGGTGTCGGCCAGCAGGTAGCGCGGCACCTGCGCCGGGTCGCGGCCCGCCTCGACCAGCGCCTCCTCGTAGGTGTCGCGGGCCCGCGCCAGGCCGTCGTACCAGCCGGCCAGCGTGGTCTCGGCGTGCGGCCCGGTGGTCACCCAGCCGTCGCCGGCGCGCGCCGAGAAGCGCAGCGAGCGGGGACCGTTGGCGGCGACCAGCAGCGGCGTACGTCGCAGTGGGGGCAGGGTGCGCGCGTCGCGGGTCGCGAACCAGCGCCCGTCGGCGTCGACGTGGTCCTCGTCGCGCAGCCGTGCGAGCAGGGTGACGAACTCCTGGAACCGGTCGACCCGCTCGCGGGTGCTCAGCTCCTCCCCGCCGAGCACCTGGGAGTCGCGGTCGCCCCCGACGCCGAGGCCCAGCAGCATCCGCCCGTCGGCGATGCCCTCGAGCGCCTGCACGTCGCGCAGCAACGGGTAGGGGTGGCGGAAGTTGGGCGCCGTGACCAGGGTGCCGAGGCCGATCCGCCCGGTCGTGGCCGCGGCCGCGGCCAGCGTGGGCAGCGCCCCGGTCCACGGGCTCTCCGGCAGCCCGCCCCACACCAGGTGGTCGTAGGTCCAGGCGTGGTCGAAGCCCATCTCCTCCGCCGCCCGCCACCGCGGCCCGGCCTCGGCCCACGGCAGGTCGGTCAGGATCGTCAGCCCGAAGCGCATGCCCCGACCCTAGGCCCCGCCCTCCGGGACGTCACACGGGCGGGACGTCCCCCTCCGCGAGACGCATGACGTCCCGCGGCGGCGCGGCCGACTGCTGGGTCAGCCGGAGACGCCGAGCACCAGCGGGCGTACGGCGACGGCGCCGGCGCGGCGGATCGCCCGGGCGGCCATGGTCAGGGTCCAGCCGGTGTCGGTGAGGTCGTCGACGAGCAGCACCGAGCGGCCCTCGAGGGAGCCGGGGTCGGCGTGCAGGTCGAAGCGGCGCCCGACGGCGGCCACGCGCTGGGCGGAGTTCATCGACCCCTGCCCGGGCAGCACGTCGGGGTCGACGACGGACCAGCGGCCCAGCGTCGGCACCCCGAGGTAGCGCGAGAGGCCGTCGGCGAGGCTGTCGACCAGCTCACCGCGGCGCACGGACTCGACCGAGACGATCGCGTCGACCGGCGGGCGCCAGTCGCCCAGCACCTCGATGACGGCCTGCACCAGCGGCACCGGCACCGGCGCGTCGGTCACGCCCTCGGGCCCCTCGCGGAACAGCTCGCGCAGCGCCTGGCCGTAGCCCAGGTCGGTCAGCCGGGCCACCGCCCGGCCCTCCTCGGCGGCGCCGTCGGAGATCTTGCCCTTCAGCTCGATGCCGAGCCGGTCCATCCCGGTCGGCCACAACTTGCGCGGCGCCACCGGGACGCCCGGGCGGGCCAGGCGGGCCTGCGCCTCCTCGATCGCCGCGGCCGAGACCTCGGTCGAGAGCTGCAGCCCGCCGCAGTTGTCGCAGCGCCCGCAGGCCCGGGCCTCGGGGTCGTCGAGCTGGTCGCGCAGGAAGAGCATCCGGCACTGGTCGGTGCGCAGGTACTCCAGCATCGCGTCCTGCTCGCGCTGGCGGGCATCGCTCACCCGGCGGTAGCGCGGCTCGTCGTAGGTCCACTCCTGCCCGGTCGACTCCCAGCCGCCGCGCACCCGGCGTACGGCGCCGTCGACGTCGAGCACCTTGAGCATCGTCTCGAGGCGGGTGCGGTTGAGCTCGACGCGGGTCTCGAGCGCGGCGGTGCTCACCGGGCGGCCCTCCTCGGCGAGCGCGGCCAGCGTCTCGCGCACCTGCTCCTCGCGCGGGAAGGCCAGGGAGGCGAAGTAGGCCCAGATGTCGCGGTCCTCGACCGCCGGCAGCAGCACCACGGTGGCCGACTCGCTGCGCGCGTCGAGGCCACGCCCGGCGCGCCCCACCTGCTGGTAGTAGGCCACCGGCGAGCTCGGCGCCCCCAGGTTGACCACGAACCCGAGGCTGGCGTCGAAGCCCATCCCGAGCGCCGACGTCGCGACCAGCGCCTTGACCCGGCCCGCGGCCAGGTCGGCCTCGAGCGACTGACGCTCGGTCGTCTCGGTCTGCCCCGAGTACGCCGCCACGTCGTGGCCGCGGCTGCGCAGGTAGTCGGCGACCTCCTGGGTGGCGGCGACCGTGAGGCAGTAGACGATGCCCGACCCGGGCTGCTCGGCCAGGTGGTCGGCCAGCCACGCCAGCCGCTGGTCGGCGGTCTTGAGGTGCACCACGCCCAGCCGCAGCGACTCGCGGTCCAGCGAGCCGCGCAGCACCAGCACGTCGCGGCCCAGCTGCTGCTGGACGTCCTCGGTGACCCGGGCGTTGGCGGTCGCGGTCGTGGCCAGCACCGGGATGCCCTCGGTGAGGTCGTCGAGCAGGGTGCGGATGCGGCGGTAGTCGGGGCGGAAGTCGTGGCCCCAGTCGGAGATGCAGTGCGCCTCGTCGACCACCAGCAGCCCGCAGGTCGCCGCCAGCCGGGGCAGCACCTCGTCGCGGAAACCGGGGTTGTTGAGCCGCTCGGGGCTGACCAGCAGCACGTCGACCTCGCCGGCCTGGATGGACTCGTGGATCGGCTCCCAGTCGCCGATGTTGGTGGAGTTGATGGTCACCGCCCGGATGCCGGCGCGCTCGGCGGCCTGGATCTGGTTGCGCATCAGCGCCAGCAGCGGGCTGACGATCACCGTCGGGCCCGCCCCGCGCTCGCGCAGCAGCAGGGTGGCCACGAAGTAGACCGCCGACTTGCCCCAGCCGGTGCGCTGCACGACCAGGGCCCGGCGCCGGTCGACGGCCAGCGCCTCGATCGCCGACCACTGGTCCTCGCGCAGCACCGCGTCGTCGCGACCGAC
>JBFGFQ010000194.1:0-5224 GCA_041579495.1 Nocardioides sp. | reverse complement strand
TCGCGCGCTTGGTGACGAGGTTGTAGACGTTGTTCGACCAGTTCTGGATGGTCGTGTAGCGGCAGCGGCCGCCCTTCTTGACGATGATCTCCACGACCGCGGAGTGCAGCGAGTCGGAGGAGTAGATCGGCGCGGTGCAGCCCTCGACGTAGTGCACGTAGGCGCCCTCGTCGACGATGATCAGCGTCCGCTCGAACTGGCCCATGTTCTCGGTGTTGATCCGGAAGTAGGCCTGCAGCGGGATGTCGACGTGCACGCCCGGCGGCACGTAGATGAACGAGCCACCCGACCACACCGAGGTGTTGAGCGCGGAGAACTTGTTGTCACCGACGGGGATGACGGTGCCGAAGTACTCCTTGAACAGCTCGGGCTGCTCCCTGAGCGCGGTGTCGGTGTCGAGGAAGAGGACGCCCTGCTCCTCGAGGTCCTCGCGGATCGAGTGGTAGACGACCTCCGACTCGTACTGGGCCGCGACGCCGGAGACCAGGCGCTGCTTCTCGGCCTCGGGGATGCCGAGCTTGTCGTAGGTGTTCTTGATGTCCTCGGGCAGGTCGTCCCAGGTGGCGGCCTGCTTCTCCGAGGAGCGCACGAAGTACTTGATGTTGTCGAAGTCGATGCCCGACAGGTCCGAGCCCCAGGTGGGCATGGGCTTGCGGTCGAAGAGCTTGAGGCCCTTCAGGCGCAGGTCGAGCATCCACTGCGGCTCGGACTTCTTCGCCGAGATGTCCCGCACGACGGCCTCGTTGAGACCACGGGTGGCGTTGGCGCCCGCGTCGTCGGAGTCGGCCCAGCCGAACTCGTAGCGACCGATGCCCTGGAGCTCGGGGTTGAGTTCTTCGATCGAGGTCATGAGGTGACCGACTCCTTCTCGTTGCGGGTCGTGGTCCGGGACGTGGCGCCCGGCAGGTCGGGGATGCAGGTGGTGCAGACGCCGTCGCCGTGGGCGATGGTCGCCAAGCGCTGGACGTGGTGGTCGAGGACCCGGCTGATCGCCGCGGTCTCGGCCTCGCACAGCTGGGGGAACTCGTGGGCCACGTGGGAGACCGGGCAGTGCTGCTGGCACAGCTGCTCCCCCGCGCTCAGCGCCCCGGGACCGTGCCCGGGCAGCCGGCGCACGGAGGCGGCGTACCCCTCCTCGGAGAAGAGCTGGGCCAGCACCTCGGCCTTGCTCAGCTCGGGGTGCTCGGCCGCGGTCCTCTCGAAGCGCTCTTCTATGAACGCCATGCGACGGTCCGCGAATTCCCTGACGGCCTCGGCGCCCCCGGTCTCGGCCAGGAAGCGCAGCGCCTGGACGGCGAGGTCGTCGTACTGCTGGTCGAAGCCCTCGCGCCCGTGCTCGGTGAGCACGAACTCCTTGGCCGGGCGACCCCGGCCACGAGCGCCGGCGGCGCGGGGCTCACGGGCCTCGACGGCCCCTTCCTCGACCAGCTGGTCGAGGTGGCGGCGCACGGCCGCCGGGGTCAGGTCGAGGCGCTCGGCCAGGGCGGCCGCGGTGGAGGGGCCGTCGACCAGGATCGAGCGCGCGACGCGCTGGCGCGTCGGCTCGTCGGTCGTCCGGTTGAATTCCACAACATCAGTGTGCCGTTAATGCGCGGACGCGTTCAAGCAAGGTCCGCCTTACCCGCGGACGGCGGGTGACGTGCGTCTCAGCCAGGCCAGCCCGAGGAAGGGCAGCACCAGCGGCAGGAACCCGTAGCCCTGGCCGAAGTGGGACCAGACCGTCTTGTCGGGGAACAGGTCCGGGGCGGCGTAGGTGAGCGCCCCGACGACCAGCACGCCGACCGCCTCCACGGTGCAGGCGCCCAGCGCGACCCGGCGGGCCGCCGGCGTGCTGCGCAGCAGGCTCGCGGTCGCCACCAGGTAGATGACGGCGGCCAGCAGCGAGAGCGAGTAGGCCAGCGGTGCCCGCCCGGGCTCGCCCAGCAGCTGGACGGCGGAGCGGCCGGTCGCAGCGATGCCGAGGACGCCGTACACGGCGACGAGCACCCGGCCGGGACCGCTGGCCAGGTGCGAGGAGTGCTCAGGCACCGGCGACGGACCACAGCGAGTCGAGGCGCAGCTGCATGGCCGCCACGGTCAGCAGGGCGACCAGGAGCACGACCGAGCCCCACCGGCTGCGCTCGACCAGCGCCAGCGCGGCACCGACCGGCACCACCAGCAGCGCGGTGAAGAGGTAGGCCACGAACGTGGGGGCGTCGACGTCGGCGTCGGTGGCCACCAGCGCCATGATGCCGACCACCACCTGGGCCAGCAGCGCCAGGACGAGGGCGCCGAGCAGCAGGAAGTAGGGGTCCCCCGGCGGCGACACGTCGCGCACGATCATCACGACCGTGGCCACCACGGCGACCCCGGTCAGCACCAGCACCAGTGCCATGAGCCACACGTTCACGCCGGTCAGCCTAGGGGGCGCACGGGCAGGCTCCCGCAGGCTCCCTACACTTCTGGGGTGCCACCGACCCCCGCGCGCGCCGCGTCGCGTCCCGCCGACGCCCCCGCGGTGGCGGTCGAGGGCCTGGTGATGCGGTACGCCGACAAGACGGCGGTCGACGGCCTGTCGCTCGAGGTCGCCAGGGGCTCGATCACCGCCGTGCTGGGTCCCAACGGCGCCGGCAAGACCACCACCCTCGAGACCTGCGAGGGCTACCGTCGGCCCCAGCAGGGCCGGGTGCGGGTGCTCGGGCTCGACCCGGTGCACGACCGCCGTGACCTGCTGCCCCGCATCGGCGTGATGCTGCAGGGCGGCGGCGCCTGGAGCGGGGTGCGCGCCGAGGAGATGCTGCGCCACGTCGCGGCGCTGCACGCCCACCCCGTCGACCACGACCTGCTCGTGGAGCGGCTCGGGCTCGCCGAGTGCGGCCGCACCCCCTACCGCCGGCTCTCCGGCGGCCAGCAGCAGCGCCTCGGGCTGGCGATGGCCCTGGTCGGGCGGCCCGAGATCGTCTTCGTCGACGAGCCGACCGCGGGGATGGATCCGCAGGCGCGGCGCACCACGTGGGAGCTGCTCGAGGAGCTGCGCGCCGACGGGGTGACGGTCGTGCTCACCACCCACTACATGGACGAGGCCGAGCGTCTCGCCGACACCGTCCACATCATCGACCACGGCCGCCTGATCGCGTCCGGGTCGCCGCTGGAGCTGACCCGCGGCGGCAGCGTCTCGACGATCCGGCTGGTCGTGACGCGGCCGTTCCCGCCGGGTGCGCCCGAGTCGCTGACCCTGGCGCTCGGGCCGGGCACGAGCGTGACCGTGCTCGACTCGCTGAGCCTGCTGGTCACCGGCCCCGCCGACGCCTCCACCCTGGCGCGCGTCTCGCGCTGGTGCGAGGAGCAGGGCGTGCTGCCCGAGTCGCTGACCCTGGGCACCCGCAGCCTCGAGGACGTCTTCCTCCAGCTGACCGGCCGCGAGCTCGAGGAGCACCCGTCATGACCTCCGCGACGAGCGGCACCTTCACCCCCATGCCAGGCGGCTCGCCGCTGCACCGGCAGGTGCTGGCCCAGGCGCGCATGGAGTCCCGTCTGATGCTGCGCAACGGTGAGCAGCTGCTGCTCGCCGTGGTGATCCCGGTCATCGTGCTGGTCGGCGCGGTCGCCGGCTCCGAGCGGGTCGGCCTCGACCTCGACGGACGTCCCGTCGACGTCTTCACCCCCGGCGTGCTCGCCCTGGCGGTGATGTCGACGGCGTTCACCTCGCTGGCCATCGCCACCGGGTTCGAGCGCAGGTACGGCGTCATCAAGCGTCTCGGCGCCTCTCCCCTGCCCCGCACCGGGCTGCTCGCCGGCAAGGTGCTGGCGCTGCTGCTCGTCGAGCTGCTGCAGCTCGTGGTGGTCGGCGGGGTCGCGCTGCTGCTCGGCTGGTCCCCCGACCTGGGTGCCGCCGGCCTCGGTGGCGCGGTCGCGACCGCGGTGCTGGGCACCGCGGCGTTCGCCGCGCTGGGCCTCTTCGTCGCCGGGGTGCTGCGCGCCGAGGCGACGCTGGCCGCCGCCAACCTCGTCTACCTCCTGCTGATGGCCGGTGGAGCCGTCGTGCTGCCCGCGACGGCGTACGGCGGGTTCGGCGAGGTGGTGCGCTGGCTGCCCTCGGGTGCGCTCGGCGGCGGGATGCGCAGCGCCCTGATCGACGGCCAGGCGGCGCTGCTGCCCCTGGCGGTGCTCGCCGGGTGGGCGGCCCTCGGCACCGTGCTGACCGCCCGCACCTTCAAGTGGGAGTAGGGACCGTGCAGGACACGCAGGACGTCCAGGACATCCGCCTGCGCCAGGCCCGGTGGGCCGGCTGGGCCTCCGTCGTGGCCAACATCGGCATCGTGGTGACCGGCGGCGCGGTGCGCCTGACCGGCTCGGGGCTCGGTTGCCCGACCTGGCCGCGCTGCACCGACGAGTCGTTCACCCCGCACGGCGAGCTCGAGTTCCACTCGGCGATCGAGTTCGGCAACCGGCTGCTCACCTTCGTGCTGGTCGCCGTGGCCGTGCTGACGTTCGTCGCGGCGCTGCGCACCGGGCGCCGCGAGCTGGTGCGGCTCTCGGTGGTGCTCGCGCTCGGCATCCCGATGCAGGCCATCATCGGCGGCATCACGGTGCTGACCGACCTGAACTCGTGGGTCGTCTCGCTGCACCTGCTGCTGTCGATGGCGCTGGTCGCGCTGTCGGTGCGCTTCCTGCAGGTGCTGGCACGGCCGGTGCCGGCGGTGCGGGGGCCGGCCGTGGGGCTGGCGTGGGGCACGTTCGCGACCGCCTGGGTCGTCTTCTACCTCGGCACGATCGTCACCGGCGCCGGACCGCACGCGGGAGACGCGGCCACCGAGCGCAACGGCCTCGACCCCGCCCAGTGGAGCCAGCTGCACGCCGACGCGGTGTTCCTGCTGCTCGGCCTGACCATCGGCCTGGTCGTGACCCTGCTGGTCCAGCGGGCCTCCCGCGAGGCCGTGCAGGCCGCCCTCGTGCTGCTCGGCGTCGAGCTCGCCCAGGGCGTCATCGGCTTCGTGCAGTACTTCACCGACCTGCCGGTCCTGCTCGTCGGCCTGCACCTCCTCGGCGCGGCCGTCCTCTCCGCCTGCGTCACCTGGACGTTGCTCAGGGTCCGTCACCCCTGACCTCGTTGGTCGACCAGCGGGGCGCCCCGGGGTCAGCCCAGGAGCAGCGGGTCGAGGGCGACCGCGACGAAGAGCAGCGACAGGTAGAGGTTCGAGGAGTGGAACAGCCGCATCGGCTGGATCTCGGAGAGCACGTCCGT
>JBFGFQ010000193.1:0-5243 GCA_041579495.1 Nocardioides sp. | reverse complement strand
GCTGTGGGCCACCCAGTTCCACCCCGAGAAGTCGGGCGACGCCGGCGCGGCCCTGCTGCGCAACTGGGTCGCCACGCTGCGGTCCTGAGATGAGCACGGAGCGGGCACGCCGGCGCGAGGCGCGGCTGCGCGAGCAGGCGGTGCTGACCGCGGCCCGGGCGGCCGAGGCCGAGCGCCGCGAGCGCAGCGCGGCGCGTCGGCGCGCGCTGACCTCGTGGCTGCCCGAGCGGTCGCGGTCCGGCCGCCCGGGCGGCGTCATCGCCGAGCGGGAGCGCCGCCAGCGCACCACCACGGTCGTGCTCGTCGTCGTCCTCAACGTGCTCGTCGCGCTGCTCACCGACGGCTGGGCCTGGCCGGCCCTGTCGCTGGTCGTCTCCGCCCTGGCCGCCCCCGTCCTGCACACCCTGCTGTTCCGCCGCTGACGCGGCCCCACCCCGGAAGGTCCCATGAGCGACTACCTGCAGCTCCTCCCCGCCGTCGACATCACCGAGGGCCGTGCCGTCCAGCTCGCCCAGGGCGTCGCCGGCTCCGAGCGCGTGTACGGCGACCCGGTCGCCGCCGCGCGCCGCTGGCAGGACGCGGGGGCGGAGTGGCTGCACCTGGTCGACCTCGACGCGGCCTTCGGGCGCGGCACCAACCGCGAGCTGCAGGCGCAGATCGTCGGCGCGCTCGACATCGACGTCGAGATGTCGGGCGGCATCCGCGACGACGAGTCGCTGGCGGCCGCCCTGGCCACCGGCTGCCGCCGGGTCAACATCGGCACCGCCGCGCTGGAGCAGCCCGAGTGGTGCGCGAAGGTGATCGCCGAGCACGGCGACCGGATCGCGATCGGCCTCGACGTGCGTGGGCGCACCCTGGCCGCGCGCGGCTGGACCCGCGACGGCGGCGACCTCTACGACGTGCTGGCCCGCCTCGACGCCGAGGGCTGCGCGCGCTACGTGGTCACCGACGTCAACAAGGACGGGATGCTGCAGGGCCCCAACCTGCAGCTGCTGCGCGACGTCTGCGCAGTCACCGACCGGCCCGTGATCGCCTCCGGCGGGGTGACGACGCTCGCCGACATCGAGGCGCTGATGTCGCTGGTCCCCGACGGCGTCGAGGGCGCGATCGCCGGCACCGCGCTCTACGAGGGCCGCTTCACCCTCGAGGACGCGCTCGCGCTGACCCGGGGCGCCTCGTGAGCCTCGCGGTGCGGGTCATCCCGTGCCTCGACGTCGACGGGGGCCGGGTGGTCAAGGGCGTGAACTTCGAGGGCCTGCGCGACGCGGGCGACCCGGTCGAGCTGGCCAAGCTCTACGACGCCGAGGGCGCCGACGAGCTGACCTTCCTCGACATCTCCGCCTCCCACGAGGGCCGCGCCACCACGATGGAGATCGTCTCGGCGACCGCCGAGCAGGTCTTCATCCCGCTCACCGTCGGTGGCGGCGTCCGCTCGGTCGCCGACGTCGACCGGCTGCTGCGCGCGGGCGCCGACAAGATCGCGGTCAACACCGCCGCGATCCGCCGCCCCGAGCTGGTCGCCGAGATCGCCGAGCGCTTCGGCAACCAGGTGCTGGTGCTCTCCGTCGACGCGCGGCGCGCCGCCGGCACCGACTCGGGGTTCGAGGTCACCACCCACGGGGGCCGCACCTCCTCCGGCCTCGACGCCGTCGAGTGGTCGCACCGTGCCGCCGAGCTGGGGGCGGGGGAGATCCTGCTCAACGCCATGGACGCCGACGGCACCCGTGTCGGCTTCGACCTCGAGCTGATCGAGGCGGTGCGCCGCGAGGTGAGCATCCCGGTGATCGCCTCGGGCGGGGCCGGGGCGCCCGAGCACTTCGCGCCGGCGGTCGACGCGGGCGCCGACGCGGTGCTGGCGGCCTCGGTCTTCCACTTCGGCACCCTCACCGTGGGCCAGGTCAAGGCCGCGCTCGCCGAGGGCGGCCACCCCGTCCGCTGAGGCCGCGAACCGCGATATCCCCCCACCCGTACCGCCGGTGCGGCAGGATGGTCGTCGTGACCGACGACGACCAGCCCGACGGGAGCGGCACGCCGCCGCCCTGGGGCTGGTCCTCGGTCCGCGAGCGGCCCACGGGCGAGCACCCCGCGCGGGTCCTGCCCTCCGCGGTCGGCGCCGAGATGGCCGCCGGGCTGCGCTCCCCGGTCGTGCCCGGGCCCGCCCCGGGCGGCGCGGGAGCGGCGGCGCGCCGCGACCGGCGCACGACGTGGGGGATGCGGACCGCCGCGGCCGGCTTCGTCACCCTGGCCGGTGCCGGGCTGCTGCTCACCGACATCGGCGCGGGCCTGCGCGAGGAGGTGCTGGCCCAGCTGCCCGAGATGTTCGTGCCCGGACCCGACGTCGGCCCGCTCGAGCCCACCGCGGGCGGGGCGGACCGTGACCCGCTCGCCGTGCCCCGTGCGTCGGCGGCCCCGGTCGTCCCGGGGGTGCTGCTGACCCCGTCGGCGGGCCCGGTGGCGCCCGGTCCAGGCGAGCCCGGGCCCGGTCCCGGTCCCGTGGTGCCGGTCGACCCCGTCGATCCCGTGGAGCCCGTCGACCCGCCCGGTCCGGCGCCCCAGCCCCCGGTCCGCGACCAGGGGCCCGTCTCGTCGCTGGTCGACCCGGTGGTCGCCGGCACCGCCGGGCTGGCCCACGACGTCACCGGAGGGGCCAGCGGTCCCGTGACGGGGGCCGTGGTACCCGTGGCCGACGGCGTCACCGACCTCCTCGACGGGGTGGTCGAGCCGGTGCTCGGCCTGGTCGGCGGAGCGCCCTGAGGGTGCCTACAGGTCGCTGACGACCACGTCGAGCTGGGTGCCCTTGGCGCCCGGCTCCCCGGCCTCCACGTGCCAGCCCAGGTCGCGCAGCGCCTCGGCCAGGCGCGCCGGGGTGCGCGGGTTCGCGCCGTCCTCCAGCAGGGCGCGGACCAGGCGTCCCTTGGTGGCCTTGTTGAAGTGGCTGACGACCTTGCGCCGCCCGTCGACCTCGTGCAGCACCCGCACCGTCGCCACACGGGCCGCGAGGTCGGGCGTGGGCCGCCAGAACGCGGCGTACGTGCTCGAGCGCAGGTCGACCAGCAGGCCGGAGCCCAGCGCCTCGGTGACGGCGGTGCCCAGCACGTCGCGCCACGCGCCCGCGACCGGGCCGAGGCCGGGCAGACTGGTGCCGCCGGAGAGCCGGTAGGCGGGGATCCGGTCACCGGGGCGCACCAGGCCGAAGACGCTCGAGGTGACGGCCAGGCGGCCGGTCGCACGGCGGCGCGCGGCCGGGCTGAGGGTGGTGACGTCGAGGGCGTCGTAGACCACGCCGGCGTACACCGCGTCGGCGCGCGCGGTCGGGTTGGTGCGCAGGCCGCGGTCGAGCTCGACGAGGTCGAGCTGGGTGCTGCCCACGTCGAGGACCCGGGCGGCCTCCTGCGGGTCGCCCGAGCACAGCTCGACGAGCGCGTCGACGACGCGCTCCCGGGTGGCGGTCAGGCTCGGGAAGGACAGGGAGCCCAGGTCGAGGGGCTTGCCGCGACGTGGGGCGGTCTTGCCCTCGCTGGGGGGCAGCAGGATCAGCATGGTGGTCGTTATGGTGCCTGCATGCCCAGCAACCGCGTGCTCCGGGTCCGCACCCACGACGACGGCGTCGCCGCGCACCGCCTGCGCGACGGGGTCGACCAGCTGCGCCAGGAGCTGGGCGTCACCCCCGACTTCCCGCCCGAGGTCGAGGAGGCGGCGGCGCGGGCGGCCGCGGCTCCCCGGCTGCCCGACCTCGACCGCACCGACCTGCCGATGCTGACCATCGACCCCGAGGGCGCTCGCGACCTCGACCAGGCGATGCACATCGCGCGCGACGGCGACGGGTACGTCGTGCACTACGCGATCGCCGACGTGGCCGCGTTCGTCACCCCGGGCGACCCGGTCGACCTCGAGGCCAACCGGCGCGGCGAGACGCTCTACGCCCCCGACTCGAAGGTGCCGCTGCACCCGAAGGTGCTCAGCGAGGACGCCGCCTCGCTGCTGGCCGACCGGACCCGCCCGGCGCTGCTCTGGTCGATCCGTCTCGACGCCGAGGGCGAGGGCACCGAGGTCACCGTCGAGCGGGCGCTGGTGCGCTCCACCGCCCAGCTGACCTACGAGCAGGCGCAGGCCGCGCTCGACGACGGCTCCGCGCCGGAGACGGTGCGGCTGCTGGCCGAGGTGGGCCCGCTGCGGCTGGCCCGCGAGGCGGCCCGCGGCGGGGTGTCGCTGCCGCTGCCCGAGCAGGAGGTCGACGTGGAGGGCGGGCACTGGCGCCTGACCTTCCGCGAGCGGCTGCCCATGGAGGACTGGAACGCCCAGATCTCCCTGCTCACCGGCTACGGCGCCGCCGACCTGATGGTCTACGCCCGCGTCGGCCTGCTGCGCACCCTGCCGCCGCCCGACCCCCGCGACGTGCAGCGCCTGCACCGCACCGCCCGGGCGCTGGGCATCGAGTGGCCGGCCGAGATGCTCTACCCCGACTTCATCCGCACCCTCGACCCGCTCGTGCCCGCGCACGCCGCGATGGTCGACGCCAGCACCCGCCTGCTGCGCGGCAGCGGGTACGTCGGCTTCCACGGCGAGCTGCCCGAGCAGCCGCTGCACGCGGCCCTGGCCGCCGAGTACGCCCACGTGACCGCCCCGCTGCGCCGCCTCGGCGACCGCTACGCCGGCGAGATCTGCCTGGCGCTGTGCGCCGGCACCGAGGTGCCCGGGTGGGTGCTGGAGGCGCTGCCCGGGCTGCCCGAGACGCTCAAGGAGTCGGCCCGCCGGGCCAGCGCCTACGAGCGCGGGGTGTTCGACCTCGTCGAGGCCGGCGTGCTCGAGGACCGGGTCGGCGAGGTCTTCGCCGGGGTCGTGGTCGACGTCGACGAGAAGGACCCGACCCGCGGCTCGGTGGTCGTGCAGTCGCCCGCCGTCGAGGGCCGGCTCGTCGCCAACGGCTCCGAGCTGCCGCTGGGCACCGACGTGCAGGTGCGCCTGGTGACCGCCGACGTGCAGGAGCGCCGGGTCGCCTTCGAGCTGGTCGAGCCCGCCTAGCCGCGCCGACGTACCCGGGTCGTGGCTTGGGTCGTGGCCTGGGTCGTGGTCCGGGTCGTGGTCCGGGTCGTGGTCCGGGTCGTGGCCTGTCGACGCGCCAGGGCGCGTCCCCAGGTACACGACCCGACACACGACCGGGACCACGACCCAGACCACGACCGGGACGGCCCGCGGCGCGCGTCAGCCGGCGTACGCCGCGAAGTCGCGCAGCTCGCGCCCGG
>JBFGFQ010000192.1:0-5266 GCA_041579495.1 Nocardioides sp. | reverse complement strand
GGTCGCCGACCCGCAGCGGCAGCGGCCGGTCCAGGCGCAGGCGGGCCAGCCCCGGGGCGAGGGCGCGTGCGTGCACCGCCAGCTGCGCCGACCCGACGTGCAGCAGCGGGGCCTCGGGGAGCCGGTCGAGGTCGGGGCCGGTCACCTCGACGTCGACGAGGTCGACGTCGAGGAAGGCGCCCGGGGTCACCAGCGCGTCGCCGCGGCCCAGCGCGGCCACCGCGCCGGGGGAGCGGTCGACCAGGGCCAGCGCGACCCGCGCCACCCCGCTGACCTCGTCGCGGCGTCGTCCGAGCGACTCGACGCGGCGCACCCGCACCGCCCCGCCCGGCCCGGCCAGCACGTCGCCCTCGCGGACGGTGCCCGCCGGCAGCGTGCCGGTGACGACGGTGCCGGTGCCGCGCACGTGGAAGACCCGGTCGACCCACAGGCGCACGTCGTCGCCGGGATCGGGCGTGGGCACCCGCTCGAGCACCCGCGCCAGCGCCGCACCCACCTCGGTGCGCAGCGCGAGCTCGCCGTCGGCGTCGCCGGCGCGGGTCACGACGTGCGGCACGTCGGCCAGGCCGGTGCGGGACAGCTCCTCGCGGGCCCGCGCCAGCGCGGGGGCGGGGTCGGCCAGGTCGGCGCGGGAGACGACGAGCAGCCCGTGGCGCACCCCCAGCGCGTCGAGCACGGCGAGGTGCTCGGCGGCCTGCGGCATCCACGGGTCGTCGGCGGCCACCACCAGCATGGCCACCGGCACCGGCCCCACCCCGGCCAGCATCGTCGAGACGAAGCGCTCGTGGCCCGGGACGTCGACGAAGGCCACCTCGCCGGTCCCCGGCAGGTCCGCCCACGCGTAGCCCAGCTCGATGGTCAGCCCGCGGCGCTTCTCCTCGGCCAGCCGGTCGGGGTCGGCGCCGGTGAGGGCCCGCACCAGCGTCGACTTGCCGTGGTCGACGTGGCCGGCGGTCGCCACGACGTGCACTCAGCGACCCCCGGTGCGCGTGTCGTGCGCGAGCACGCGTCGTACGCCGTCGAGCAGCGCGTCGTCGTCGGCCTCCGGCAGCGCCAGCAGGTCGAGCAGCAGCCGCCCGTCGTGCACGTGCCCGACCACGGCGGGGGAGCCGTGGCGCAGTGGTGCCGCCAGGTGGTGCGGCAGCGCGACGGCGGCGCTGGGCAGCGGCACGCCGGGCGCGCCGCCACCGCCGACGCGGCCCTCGGAGCCCACGGCCTCGGCCGGCGCGCCGATCGCCGCGGCCAGCCGGCGGGCGCGGGCGAGCAGCTCGTCGGGCCGGCTCCCGAGCGCCGCCGCCACCGGCGGCCGCGGTCCGGTCAGGGTCGCCTCGAGGGCGGCCAGGGTGAGCTTGTCGACGCGCAGGGCGCGGGCGAAGGGGTGGCGGCGCAGCCGCTGCACCAGCCCGGCCTCGCCGAGCAGCAGCCCCGCCTGCGGACCTCCGAGCAGCTTGTCGCCCGAGGCGGTGACCAGGTCGGCGCCGGCGCGCAGGGTCGTGGCGGCGTCGGGCTCGTCGGGCAGGCGCGGGTGCGGCGCGAGCAGGCCCGAGCCGATGTCGGCGACCACCGGCACGCCCAGGCCCTGCAGGCCCTCGACCGGCACGCTGGCGGTGAAGCCCTCGACGCGGAAGTTGGAGGGGTGCACCTTGAGCACGAACGCCGTGCGGTCGCCGACCGCGCGCTCGTAGTCGTCGCGGTGCACCCGGTTGGTGGTGCCGACCTCGCGCAGCCGCGCGCCCAGCGACTCCATCAGCTCGGGGATGCGGAACCCGTCGCCGATCTCGACGAGCTCGCCGCGCGAGACCACCACCTCGCGTCCCGCGGCGAGGGCGCAGGTGACCAGGGCCAGCGCGGCGGCGCCGTTGTTGACCACGTGCACGCCGCCGGCGTCGGGCACCGCCGCGGCCAGGGCCGCCATCGCCGCCGCGCCGCGCCGCCCCCGTTGCCCCGAGTCGAGGTCGAGCTCGACGTCGGTGGCGCCGGCGGCCAGCGCCAGCGCGTCGACGGCGGCCGGCGACAGCGGCGCGCGGCCCAGGTTGGTGTGCACCACGACCCCGGTGGCGTTGAGCACCCGCCGCAGCGACACCGGCGCGGCGGGCAGCCCCTCGAGCACGGCGGCCACGACCTCGTCGGGGTCGAGCCGGCCCTCGCGGCAGGCGCCCAGCGCCGCCACGACCGCGGCCTTGACCCGCGCCCGGCCGAGCCGCTCGACCGCGGGCGCCAGGGCCGGGTCGTCGAGGACGGCGTCGGTGCGCGGGACCCGGCGGCGGGTGTCCTGCACGGGCCCTCCCCGGGTGTGGTGACGGTGGTACGACGACTGGCGGAGGCGGACGGGAATCGAACCCGCCTGACCGGGATGCCCGGTCACTACGGCTTTGAGGGCCGCGCCCGTCACCAGACGAGGTACGCCTCCGCGGCCAACCTATCCGGACGGGTGGTCGGGGCCGTCCCACCCCCAGGGTGCTGGTCAACGTCGGCGCCGTGGGGCAGGGTGCTCCCCATGGATCAGTTCCTCGGGTGGCCGCTGGTGCGTCAGGTGCTCGGCCGCGACAAGCTGGGCCGCGGTGCGGCCGCCATGTCGGAGCGCAGCCGCACGCTGGAGCCCCGCACCGTGCAGGCCGACCGGGTCGTGGACTCGGTGTGCCCCTTCTGCGCCGTCGGCTGCGGGCAGAAGGTCTTCGTCAAGGACGAGAAGGTCGTCCAGATCGAGGGCAGCCCCGGGAGCCCGATCTCTCGCGGGCGGCTGTGCCCCAAGGGCAGCGCCAGCAAGCAGCTGGTCACCTCGTCGAGCCGGGTCACCACCGTCCGCTACCGGCGCCCGCACGGCACCGAGTGGGAGGACCTCGACCTCGAGACGGCGCTCGACATGATCGCCGAGCGCGTCATCGCCACCCGCAAGCAGTTCTGGCAGTGGGAGGACGAGCAGGGGCGCCGCACCCGGCGCACGCTCGGCATCGCCAGCCTCGGAGGGGCAGCCCTCGACAACGAGGAGAACTACCTCATGAAGAAGCTGTACACGGCCATGGGGGCGATACAGATCGAGAACCAGGCCCGTATTTGACACTCCTCCACGGTGCCCGGTCTGGGTACCTCGTTCGGCCGTGGTGGGGCCACCACCAGCCTGCAGGACCTGCAGAACGCTGACTGCATCCTCATCGAGGGCTCCAACATGGCGGAGGCCCACCCGGTGGGCTTCCAGTGGGTGATGGAGGCGAAGCGTCGCGGCGCGACGGTGATCCACGTCGACCCGCGCTTCACGCGCACCTCGGCGGTCTCCGACCTGCACGTGCCGATCCGCGCGGGCAGCGACATCGCGTTCCTGGGCGGGCTGGTCAACCACGTGCTCAGCAACGACCTCGACTTCCGCGAGTACGTCGTGGCCTACACCAACGCGGCCAACATCATCGACGAGGACTACCGCGGTCCCGACGACCTCGACGGGCTGTTCTCGGGCTTCGACCCCGAGACCGGGCAGTACGACCCGATCTCGTGGCGCTACGACCCGCCCGAGGACATGAACGCCGAGGAGCGCCTGCGCGACGAGGAGCTGCGCGCCGAGGCGGAGTCCGCCGCGACCGGTGAGGACGCGAAGCGCTCCCACCAGGCCGCCCGCTCGGAGAGCCACGGCTCGGGTGGGGCCCCGGTCAACTGGAAGGGCCGGCGCGACGAGACGCTGCAGCACCCGCGCTGCGTCTTCCAGATCCTCAAGCGCCACTTCGCCCGCTACACCCCCGAGATGGTCCAGGAGGTCTGCGGCATCTCGCCCGAGCAGCTGCGCCAGGTGGCCGAGGCGCTGACGTCCAACAGCGGGCGCGAGCGCACCACGGCCTTCGCCTACGCGGTCGGCTGGACCCACCACAGCACCGGCGCGCAGATGATCCGCACCGCGGCCATCCTGCAGCTGCTGCTGGGCAACATCGGGCGCCCCGGCGGCGGCATCCTGGCGCTGCGCGGGCACGCCAGCATCCAGGGCTCCACCGACATCCCGACCCTGTTCAACATCCTGCCCGGCTACCTGCCGATGCCGCTGGCCGACCACCACCAGAGCCTCGACGAGTGGGTGCGTGCCGACGAGGGCAAGGCCGGCTTCTGGGGCAACATCCGCTCCTACGCCGTCAGCCTGCTGAAGTCCTACTGGGGCGACGCCGCGACCCCCGAGAACGACTTCTGCTTCGACTACCTGCCGCGCCTGACCGGCGACCACTCGACGTACGCCACCGTCAAGGCGCAGATCGAGGGCAAGGTGAAGGGCTACTTCCTGGTGGGCGAGAACCCCGCGGTGGGCTCGGCCAACGGCAAGATGCAGCGCCTGGGCATGGCCAACCTCGACTGGCTGGTGGTGCGCGACCTGCAGATGATCGAGTCGGCGACGTTCTGGAAGGACGGTCCCGAGATCGAGACCGGCGAGCTGGTCACCGAGGAGATCGGCACCGAGGTCTTCTTCCTGCCCGCGGCCAACCACGTCGAGAAGGCCGGCTCCTTCACCCAGACCCAGCGGATGCTGCAGTGGCGCGACCAGGCGGTCCAGCCGCCCGGCGACTGCCAGAGCGAGCTGGAGTTCTACGTCGACCTCGGCAACCGGATCCGCGAGAAGCTGGCCGGCTCCACCGACGAGATGGACCGTCCGCTGCTCGACCTGGCCTGGGACTACCCGGTCGACGAGCACGGCGAGCCCGACGCCGAGGCGGTGCTGATGGAGATCAACGGCACCGGCGCCGACGGCGCGCCGCTGTCGTCGTACACCGAGCTCAAGGCCGACGGCTCGACCTCCAGCGGCTGCTGGATCTACTGCGGCGTGTACGCCGACGGGGTCAACCAGGCCCGGCGCCGCAAGCCGCACTGGGAGCAGGACCAGGTGGCCGCGGAGTGGGGCTGGGTGTGGCCGGCGAACCGGCGCATCCTCTACAACCGGGCCTCGGCCGCCCCCGACGGCACCCCGTGGAGCGAGCGCAAGCGCTACGTGTGGTGGGACGCCGAGCAGGGTCGTTGGACCGGCTCCGACGTGCCCGACTTCGTCGTCGACCGCCCGCCCGACCACGTGCCGGAGGACGGCGCGAAGGGCCCCGACGCCATCGGTGGCCAGGACCCGTTCGTGATGCAGACCGACGGCAAGGGCTGGCTCTTCGCTCCGGTCGGCGTCGCCGACGGCCCGCTGCCTGCGCACTACGAGCCGCCCGAGTCGCCGGTGCACAACCCGGTCTACGCCCAGCAGAACAACCCCGGGCGCAAGCGGCTCTCGACCCCGTCGAACCCGATCAACCCGAGCTTC
>JBFGFQ010000191.1:0-5391 GCA_041579495.1 Nocardioides sp. | reverse complement strand
CCACGCCGCCGGCCTCGAGGTCGGCGGCCAGCTGGTCGCGGTCGAGGGAGCCGGCGAGCGCGTCGGCGAGGTCGTCGGGCGTCACGTCCTGCGGGCGCACCTGGTTGACGACGACCGCCCCGACGGGCAGGCCGGCGGCCCGCAGCTCGGCGATCCCGTCGGCGGTCTCCTGCACCGGCATCTCCTCGAGCACCGTGACCAGGTGCACGGCGGTGCGCGGTGAGCGGAAGAGGGTCATCATCGTGTCGGCCTGGGCGCGGATCGGCCCGACCTTCGCGAGCCCGGCCAGCTCGTCGCTGACGTTGAGGAACTGCGTGATCCGCCCGGTCGGCGGCGCGTCGAGCACCACGGCGTCGTACTGGGTCGCGCCCTTGTTGCGGCTGTTGCGCTGCACCGCCTCGTAGATCTTGCCGGTGAGCAGCACGTCGCGCACGCCGGGGGCGATGGTGGTCGCGAACTCGATGACGCCGAAGCGGTCGAGGGCGCGCCCGGCGCGGCCGAGCTTGTAGTAGAGGGCGAGGTACTCCAGCAGAGCGGCCTCGGGGTCGATGTGCAGCGCGTGCACGGTGCCCGGGGTGCCGGAGCCGCCCGGGCCGCCCGGGGCGCTGAGCCCGGTGGCGATCCGGCGCTCGGCGTAGGGGAGCGGGTCGACGTCGAACATCCGGGCGATGCCCTGGCGTCCCTCGACCTCGCAGAGCAGCACCTGCCGCCCCTCCGCGGCCAGGGCCAGGGCCAGGGCCGCGGCGGCGGTCGTCTTGCCGGTGCCGCCCTTGCCCGTCACCACGTGCAGCTGCACGCCGGACCAGTCGGTACGTCTCACGCGCTCGAGGGTAGTGGTCCGCACTCCCACCCCCCGGGTGGTGCGCGCACCACCCGCAGGTGTGACGGGGTGAGGTGGTCTTCGGTAACGTGGTCGGTTGCTCCCGCGCCGGCCTCGGGGTCCGGTGGCCCTCCTGGGCCTGCGGTGACAGCACGACCGACTCAGAGTGATCCCGACCGAGAGGCAGTCATGACGTCCAGCCCGCCCGCCGAACGAAGCGCCGTCCCGGACGACCCGTCCGGTGACGGCACCCGACCGACCGCGGGCGGCGTCCGCGGCCGGTTCCCGATGGCCGCACCCCGGGTCTTCATCCCGGCCGCGGTGATCCTCGTCCTCTTCTCCGCCACCGCCGCGATCATCCCCGACCGGATGGGCGAGCTGCTGCAGAAGGCCAACAGCACCGTCGTCATCGACCTCGGCTGGTGGTACGTGCTGGTGGTGACGTCGTTCGTGGCGTTCTCGCTGTGGATGGCGCTCTCGCCGATGGGCTCGATCGTGCTCGGCAAGGACGACGAGGACCCCGAGTTCGGGATCAAGTCGTGGTTCGCGATGCTCTTCGCGGCCGGCATGGGCATCGGCCTGGTCTTCTGGGGCGTCGCCGAGCCGCTGAACCACTTCGCCGCCCCGCCCCCGGGCACCGACGTCGCCGGCGGTCCCGACCAGGTCGCGCGCACCGCCATGGACACCACGTTCCTGCACTGGGGCCTGCACGCCTGGGCCATCTACGTCGTCGTCGGCCTGGCGATCGCCTACGCCGTGCACCGCAAGGGCCGTCCGATCTCGATCCGCTGGGCCCTCGAGCCGCTGCTCGGCAAGCGCATCCTGGGCTTCTGGGGCGACGTCGTCGACGTCGTCGCCATCGTCGGCACCCTCTTCGGTGTCGCCACCTCGCTCGGCTTCGGCGTCAAGCAGGTCGGCGCCGGCCTGAGCTTCCTCGGTGTGGTCGACGAGGCCAGCACCCCGCTGCTGGTGCTGCTGATCGCCGTCATCACCGGTGTCGCGCTGGTCTCGGTGGTCACCGGGGTCGACAAGGGCATCCGCTACCTGTCGAACGTCAACATGGGTGTGGCCGCCGGCCTGCTCGCCGCGGTGCTGCTGCTGGGCCCGACCGTCTTCCTGCTCAGCGACTTCGTGACCCAGATCGGCTCCTACCTGCAGAACTTCCTCAAGCTCTCCTTCGACGTCCGCCCCTTCCAGGGCGAGGCCGGGCAGACCTGGCTCTCCGGCTGGACCACCTACTACTGGGGCTGGTGGATGAGCTGGGCACCGTTCGTCGGTGTCTTCATCGCCCGCATCTCCCGCGGCCGCACCGTGCGCGAGTTCGTGCTCGGCGTGCTGCTGGTGCCGACCATGGTCACCTTCCTGTGGTTCTCGGTGCTCGGTGGCGCGGCCATCTGGACCGAGATGTTCGGTGGCGGCGGTCTCATCGGCGACGAGGGCGTGAGCACCGACCTGGCGCTCTTCCAGCTGCTCGACACGCTGCCGCTGGGCACCGTGCTCAGCGTGGTCGCGATCTTCCTGATCGTCGTCTTCTTCGTGACCAGCTCGGACTCGGGCTCGTTCGTGGTCGACATGCTCGCCGAGGGCGGCGACCCGAACCCGCCGGTGTGGAGCCGTGCGTTCTGGGCGTCCATGGAGGGCGTCATCGCCGCGGTGCTGCTGATGGCCGGTGCCGGCGGACTGGCCGCGCTGCAGACCAGCGCGATCCTCGTGGCGGCCCCCTTCAGCGTCATCATGGTGCTGCTGATGATCGCCACCGCGAAGGCGCTGCTCGCCGAGAACCGCGTGATCCAGCGCAAGAAGCGCAAGTGGCTGGCCACGCAGATCGCCGACGAGGTCACCGAGGGCCTCCAGGACAGCGGCACCATCCCCGCGGTGGACGCCACCGGCCCGGCCGCCAGGGGTCGCACCCGCCGCTGACCCGCCGCTGGCCCGCACCCAGCTGCTCCACCGGCCCCGGCCCCGGCCGCGCCCCGCGCGCGGTCGGGGCCGGTCGCGTCCGGGGGTGCACGGCCCCGAGTAGGGTGCGGGACATGACGAAGTGGGAATACCAGGTGGCGCCGATTCCGCTCCACAACGAGGCCCTGATGCTCAACAACTTCGGCCAGGACGGCTGGGAGCTGGTGACCATCCAGAGCAACGCCCAGGGCGGCCTGGTCGCCTTCCTCAAGCGACCGGCGCAGGGCTGATGACGACCCCCGAGGAGCGCCTCGCCGAGCTCGGCCTCTCGGTGCCCGAGGTGGCCGCGCCGGTGGCGGCGTACGTGCCGGCGGTCCGCTCGGGCGCGCACGTCTTCACCTCCGGCCAGCTGCCGATGCGCAGCGGTGAGCTGATGGCCACCGGCAAGGTCGGTGGCGAGGTCACCGCCGAGGAGGCCGTCGAGTGCGCGCGCCAGTGCGCCCTCAACGCGATCGCCGCCGTGCGCGCCGAGGTCGGCGAGCTCTCCCGGGTCGCGCGCGTCGTCAAGGTCGTGTGCTTCGTGGCCTCCACCCCCGACTTCACCGGCCAGCCCGGGGTCGCCAACGGCGTCTCCGAGCTGCTCGGCAAGGTCTTCGGCGAGGCCGGGGTGCACGCCCGCTCGGCCGTCGGCGTGCCGGTGCTCCCGCTCGACTCGCCCGTCGAGGTGGAGCTCGTGGTCGAGGTGGCCGACGCCTGATGCGGATCCCGCTGCCGCCGGTGCCGCTGCCCGACAAGGTGGTGGCGCTGGCCGCCGAGTACGCCGACGGCACCCGTGAGCCCGCCGAGCCGCGCAACGCGGCGACCGTGATCGTGCTGCGCCCCGGCGACGCCGGCCCCGAGGCCTACTACCTGCGCCGCCAGGTGTCGATGGACTTCGCGGCCGGGATGGCGGTCTTCCCCGGGGGCGGCGTCGACCCGCGCGACTTCGACGCCGAGGTCGGCTGGGCCGGCCCCGACCCCGCTGCCTGGGCCGAGCGGCTGGGCTGCGACGAGGAGACCGCGCGCGCCCTGGTGTGCGCGGCGGTGCGCGAGACCTTCGAGGAGTGCGGGGTGCTGCTGGCCGGCGCCTCCGACGGCGAGGTCGTGGCCGACACCACCGGTGACGACTGGGAGGCCGACCGGGTGGCGCTGGAGACGCGCGAGCTCGCGATGACCGAGTTCCTCAACCGGCGGGGCCTGGTGCTGCGCACCGACCTGCTCGGGGTCTGGGACGCCTGGCTGACCCCGGTCTTCGAGCCCAAGCGCTACCGCACCTGGTTCTTCGTCGCCGAGCTGCCCGCCGGGCAGGTCACCCGCGACGTGTCCAGCGAGTCGTCGTCGGTGCACTGGCTGCCGGCCCGCGAGGCCGCCGACCGGGCCGACGCGGGGGAGCTGGCGATGATGCCGCCGACGTACCTGACCTCGATGGAGGTCGGCACCCACGCCGACCCGGCCGAGGTGCTCGCGACCGCGCGCGAGCGCTCGGTGCGGATGTTCACCCCGACCGTGGAGCCGCTGGGGGACGGCTGGACGCTGTCGATGCCCGACCGGCTGCGACCGCTCGTCGCGGAGCGGAGGCAGGCGTGAACGGCGCGGGCGGCCCCGTGGTGGGGCCGTCCGGCTGGGCCGGCGGCTCCTTCGGCGAGCGCGCCCGCTGCGTGCTGGCGCCCAACGCCGACCACATGACCCTCGACGGCACGAACACCTGGGTGCTGCGCGAGCCGGGGGCGCGACGCTCGGTCGTGGTCGACCCCGGTCCCTCGATCCTCTCCCACCTCGACGCGGTCGCCGAGGCCGCCGGCGAGGTCGGGGTGGTGCTGCTGACCCACCACCACCACGACCACTCCGAGGCGGCCAGGGAGTTCGCCGAGCGGGTCGGCTGCGGCGTGCGCGCCCTCGACCCGCGCCACCGGCTGGGCTCGGAGGGCATCGCCGACGGCGACGTCGTCGAGGTCGACGGCCTCGAGGTGCGCGTCGTGGCGACGCCCGGCCACACGGCCGACTCGCTGTCGTTCCTGCTGCCCGCCGAGCGCGCCGTCCTGACCGGCGACACCGTGCTGGGCCGCGGCACCACCGTGGTGGCCCACCCCGACGGCGAGCTGGGCGCCTACCTGGGCTCGCTGGAGCGGCTGCACGCGCTCGCCGAGGCGCAGGAGGCGGCGACGATCTGGCCCGGCCACGGCCCGGTCATCGACGACGCCGTCGGCGCGCTCGGCTACTACCGGGACCACCGCCGGGAGCGGCTCGAGCAGGTGCGCGCGGCCGTCGAGACGCTGCGGCGCTCGCCGCACCCCGAGGGCATCGCCGTCGACGAGCTGCCGCGCCGCGTCGTCGAGATCGTGTACGCCGACGTCGACCCGGTGCTGTGGGGCGCCGCCGAGCTGTCGGTGCGGGCCCAGCTGGCCTACCTCGCCGAGCGGCGCTGAGCGCGCCGGCGTACGACGACCCGGGCGAGCGCGAGGGCCAGGAGCAGGCCCAGGCCGCCCAGCAGGCCGGTGAGCACCCAGCGCTCCTCCGACCAGGGCCAGTCGGGCGCGGGCCGTGCCACGGTGGGTCGCTCCTCGGTGACCAGGTCGATCGCGACGCTCACGGGGCCGATGCCCGCCCGGGTGCCCGTGCCGCCGTCGACCGTG
>JBFGFQ010000190.1:0-5443 GCA_041579495.1 Nocardioides sp. | reverse complement strand
GAACGCCCGAGCTGAGCGCACCGGGGTCCCGCTGACGGCGGTCGCGCTGACGCTGGGTCTGACGCTGGGCCTGTCGTCCTGCTCGTTGCTGGCCGGTGACCGCGAGGCCACCGCCGGCCCGACGACCTCGGCGCGGCCCGCGCCGCGCGAGGTGGTCTCGCAGGTCCAGCGCACGCTCGACCTGCGCGCCTCCGGCGTACGCCGCCAGGACCGCGGCCGCTTCGATCGTGCCCTCGCACCCGGCCGGCCGGAGTTCCGGGCCCAGCAGGCGCAGTACTTCGACAACCTCGCGCAGCTGCCGCTGGAGCTGGTCGAGTACCGCTTCGACCCCGCCGACCTGCTGCGCGTCGAGGACTCCTACTGGGTCGTGGTCGAGGTGCACCTGCAGCTGCGCGGCTACGACGAGGCGCCGGTGGTGGCGCGCGACCGCTACCTCATCGAGCCCGGCGGCGGTCGCAAGGAGCGACTGCGCCTGGCCTCGGTCACCGACGAGGCCTGGGAGGAGCGCAACCGGGTCGTGCCGCAGCCCTGGGACCGCGGCCCGGTGCAGGTGCGCGAGGTCGCCGGGGTGCTGGGCGTCTTCGACGACGCCAGCGTCGCCGCGGCCCCCGGGCTGCTCGTCGCCGCCCAGCGCGCGGTCGCCGACGTGAGCGCCGTGGTGCCCTTCGAGTGGGGCCACCAGGTGGTCCTCTACGCGCTGTCGACCACGGCCGCGCTGGCCTCGGTCGCCGACCTGCCGGGTGGCGACCCCGCGGCCGTCGACGCGGTCGCGGTGCCGGTCGCCGCCGACCCCCGCGACCCCGAGGCCGGCCTGGCCTCGACCCGGATCGTGCTCAACCCGCGGGTGCTGTCGTCGGCCGGCGCCGACCGTGCCTCCTCGGTGGGCCGCACCCGCGACCGGCTGCTGCGCCACGAGATGACCCACGTGGCCGTGGGGGAGCGCGACGACGACGCCCCGGTGTGGCTGGCCGAGGGCGTGGCCGAGTGGGTCTCGGTGCGTCCGCTGGCCCCCGAGGACCGCGCGCTCCCGGAGGCCGCCCTGGTGGCGATCCGGGCCGACCTCGAGGCCGGCCGGGCTCGGATGCCCGACGACGAGACCTTCAACGCCGACGGGTCCACCGCGCACTACGGGCTGTCGTGGTGGGCCGCCGAGCACCTCGCCGACGCCTTCGGGCCGCAGGTGCTGTGGGTGCTGCTCGAGGGCGCCGGCGACGAGGCCGCGCTGCAACGGCTGGTGGGCCTCGATGAGGACCGCCTCGCGCAGCGGGCCGCCCGGCTCGTGGTCGCGACGTACGACGACTGAGCCGGGCGGCCCGGGTGGTGCGGGTGCTGCGGGTGGATCAGTGGAACTTGCCGAGGCCCTCGCGCTCGAGGAGCATCGTGAGCCCGCCGTTCCAGAACGAGAACCCGGCGCCGGTGATCATGGCCAGGTCGAGGTCCTCGGGGGCGGCCACGACGCCCTCGTCGAGCATCAGGCGGGCCTCCTCGGCGAGCCCGGTGAGCACCCGGGTGCGCACCTCCTCGGGGGAGAGCACCACCGGGTCGGCCGGGGACTCGCGCATCGCCTCGACCACGGGGTCGAGGGTGCCGTCGGGGCCGAAGTAGGCGCCCTTGCGGGCCGCGACGACCCGCTCGAGGGCCGGCGAGACGTAGAAGCGGTCGGGGAAGGCCGCCGCCAGCGTCTCGGTGTTGTGGAGCGCGATGGCCGGGCCGACCAGGGCGATCAGCGTGAACGGCGGCATCGGGGCGACGCCGGCGAACGAGCCGTCCACGGTCTGGATCGGGGTGCCCTCGTCGACGACCTTGCTGACCTCGCTCATGAAGCGGCCCAGCAGGCGGTTGACGATGAACGAGGGGCTGTCCTGCACCAGGATCGTGGTCTTCTTCAGCGCCTTGCCGGTGGCGAACGCGGTCGCCAGCGTGGCGTCGTCGGTGGCCGAGCCCTGCACGATCTCGAGCAGCGGCATCACCGCGACCGGGTTGAAGAAGTGGAAGCCGACGACCCGCTCGGGGTGCTCGAGGTCGGCGGCCATCTCGGAGATCGACAGCGACGAGGTGTTCGTGGCCAGCACGCAGGTCGGCGAGACGACCTTCTCGACGTCGGCGAAGACCGACTTCTTGACCGACATCTCCTCGAAGACGGCCTCGATGACGAAGTCGGCGTCGCCGAAGACCTCGCCCTTGTCGACGGCGCCGGTGACCAGGGCCTTGTGCCGGTTCGCCTTGTCCTGGCCGATCCGGCCCTTGGCGAGCAGCTTGTCGATCTCGGCGTGCACGTAGGCCACGCCCTTGTCGACGCGCTCCTGGTCGAGGTCGGTCAGCACGACCGGGACCTCGAGGCGGCGCACGAAGAGCATCGCCATCTGGCTGGCCATCAGGCCGGCGCCGACGATGCCGACCTTGGTGACCGGGCGCGCCAGCGACCGGTCGGGGGCGCCGGCGGGGCGCTTGGCGCGCTTCTGCACCAGGTCGAAGGCGTAGAGGCTGGCGAGAAGCTCGGGGGTCTGCGACAGGTCCTCGAGCGCCTGGTCCTCGGCGGCGAAGCCCTCGTCGCGGCTCGCGCTGCGCGCGGCCGCGATCAGCTCGACGGCCCGCTCGGCGGCCGGGCTGGCGCCACCGGTGCGGGCGCGCACCACGCTCGCGGCGCGCGAGACGGCGGCGTCCCACGCCTCGCCGCGGTCGACCTCGGGCCGCTCGACGAGCACGTCGCCGTTGAGCACGTCGGCCGCCCACAGCAGCGACTGCTCGAGGAAGTCGGCACCCGAGAAGACCGCGTCGGCCAGGCCGAGCTCGAAGCCCTGCTGCCCGGTGACGGTCTTGCCGTTGTTGAGGGGGTTCTCGAGCACCAGCGTCACCGCGGTGTCGGCACCGACCAGGTTGGGCACCAGGTAGGCGCCGCCCCAGCCGGGCACGAGGCCGAGCATGACCTCGGGCAGGCCGAGGGCCGGCGCCGAGTCCATGACGGTGCGGTAGTCGCAGTGCAGCGCGACCTCGAGGCCGCCGCCCAGCGCCAGGCCGTTGACCAGGCCGAAGGAGGTCTTGCCGCCGTCCTGGAGCTTGCGGAACACCGCGTGGCCGAGCTCGGCCACGACCCGTACGCCGGGGGCGCCGCTCGAGGCGATGCTGGTCAGGTCGGCGCCCGCGGCCAGGATGAACGGCTTGCCGGTCACGCCGATGGCGGTGACCTCGTCGTCGGCGAGCGCGGCGTCGATGGCGGTGTTGAGCGCGATCAGGCCGCGCGGCCCGAACGTGTTGGGCTTGGTGTGGTCCTCGCCGTTGTCGAGGGTGATCAGGCCCATCACGCCGGCCCCGCGGGGCAGGGTGACCTTGCGCAGGTGCGCCTGGGTGACGCGCTCGGCGTCGGAGCTGATCTCCTCGGCGCGGGCCAGCAGGGTGGTCAGGTCGCTCATCAGGCTGCCTCTCCGGTGTAGTGGGGGTTCTCCCAGATCACGGTGCCGCCCATGCCGATGCCGATGCACATGGTCGTCAGGCCGTAGCGGACCTCGGGGCGCTCCTCGAACTGGCGCGCCAGCTGGGTCATCAGGCGCACGCCCGACGAGGCCAGCGGGTGGCCCATCGCGATCGCGCCGCCGTAGGGGTTGACCCGGGTGTCGTCGTCGGCGATGCCGAAGTGCTCGAGGAAGGCCAGCACCTGCACGGCGAAGGCCTCGTTGACCTCGAAGGCCTGGATGTCGTCGATGGTCAGCCCGGCCTGCTTGAGCGCCTTCTCGGTGGCCGGGATCGGGCCGGCGCCCATCACCTCGGGCTCCACGCCCATGAAGGAGTAGGCGACCAGGCGCATGCGCACCGGCAGCCCCAGCTCGCGAGCGGTCTCCTCGTCGGCGAGCAGCGCGGCGGTGGCGCCGTCGTTGATGCCCGCGGCGTTGCCGGCGGTCACCTTGCCGTGCGAGCGGAACGGCGTCTTCAGCGCGGCCAGCGACTCCAGGGTGGTGCCCGGGCGCATCGGCTCGTCGCTCAGCGCCAGGCCCCAGCCCTCGTCGGCCGAGCGGGTCGCGACCGGCACGAGGTCCTGCTGGATGGTGCCGGCGTCGTACGCCGCCGCGGTCTTCTGCTGCGAGCGCACGGCGTAGGCGTCGACGCGCTCCTTGGTGATCGTGGGGTAGCGGTCGTGCAGGTTCTCGGCGGTCTTGCCCATCACCAGCGCGTCGGGGTCGACCACGCGCTCGGACATGATGCGCGGGTTCGGGTCGACGCCCTCGCCCATCGGGTGGCGGCCCATGTGCTCGACTCCGCCGGCGATGGCCACGTCGTAGGAGCCGAAGGCGATGCCGGAGGCGGTGGTGGTGACCGCGGTCATGGCGCCGGCGCACATGCGGTCGATCGCGAAGCCGGGCACGCTCTGCGGCAGGCCCGAGAGCAGCGCGGCGGTGCGGCCGATGGTCAGGCCCTGGTCACCGATCTGGGTGGTGGCCGCGACCGCGACCTCGTCGACGCGCTCGGGCGGCAGCGACGGGTTGCGGCGCATCAGCTCGCGGATGCACTTGATGACGAGGTCGTCGGCCCGCGTCTCGGCGTACTGTCCCTTGGCCTTGCCGAAGGGGGTGCGCACGCCGTCGACGAAGACGACCTCTCGTAGCTGTCGGGGCACCGGTTCTCCTGGGTGGGGCTGGTGTGGTGGATGACTGTCGCGCTTAGGTTACCCCTCGGTAACCACCCCGGGTGGGAGGCCCCGTCCCCGGCGGACGCGCAGGGAATATCGTGATGACGTGGCCGGTTCGTCCCGCGCCGCACCCACCCGACCCGAGGAGACCCGTGAGCGACACCCGACTGGTGCACATCGTCGACGAGGTGCCCGAGATCGACGCCTCGGAGGAGTCCGGGCTGACGATGGTCGTGGTGCTCGACGGCTTCCTCGACGCCGGCAACGCCGCCGCCCGGGCCGCCCAGCACCTGGCCGACGTCGCCGGCACCGACCACGGGGCCGGGCGGGTGGTGGCCACCTTCGACGTCGACCGGCTCCACGACTACCGCGCCCGGCGCCCGGCCATCTCCTTCGTGGTCGACCACTACGACTCCTACGACGCCCCGCGCCTGGTGGTGCGGCTGCTGCGCGACAGCGGCGGCACGCCGTACCTGCTGCTCAACGGCGCCGAGCCCGACAACCGGTGGGAGGGCTTCTGCGCCGCCGTGCGCGAGGTCGTGGAGCGCTTCGGTGTGACCCGGGTGGTCAGCATGGGCTCGGTCCCGATGGCGGTGCCGCACACCCGCCCGATCGCGGTGACCCACCACGCCAACCGCTCCTCGCTGCTGCTGGGCGCCAGCCCGTGGCGCGGCGAGCTGAGGGTGCCGGCCAGCGCGCAGGCGCTGCTCGAGGTGCGGCTGGGGGAGTGGGGCCACGACGCCCAGGGCTTCGTCGCCCACATCCCGCACTACCTGGCCCAGCTGGAGTACCCGAAGGCGGCCGCGGTGCTGCTCGAGCAGG
>JBFGFQ010000189.1:0-5460 GCA_041579495.1 Nocardioides sp. | reverse complement strand
TCAACAAGATGTTTTACTATGGAGGAGGAGTCATGGCGACGATGCAGGACACCAGCACCCAGTCCGTGGACGGCTCCCGGACCGACGAGGTGGTCGACTGGACCGACCTCGGTCGCCGGATGTGGACGTTCCTGACCGGCCGCGAGGCCGCGATCCACTACGCGTTCGAGAACATCACCGTGGAGGTCCCTCGCGACACCGGGCCCCGCGCGCCGCGCGCGACCTGGAAGGTCGACGGGCGGCTCACCATCACCACCACCGACAAGGGCGAGCCCGTGGCCCCGGTCGAGGGGCGGTAGGACGATGCCGACCCAGGTCTCCGCGGACCTGTGCTTCAGCCTGAGCAGGGAGGGCCAGGACGACCTGCACGGCCACCTCACCGGCGAGGCCAACAGGCTGACCCTCGACGTCGACGACCCCGGCGCGTTCGCCGGGGCCGGCGACGCACCCTTCATCCGCCGGGTCGCCGACGAGCTGGCCGCGCGGGGGATCGTGCTGCGCGTGGTGCAGGGCGAGACCCACCTGGTGACCCTGGGCGCGGTCCGTGCGCCCTGGTGGCAGCGCCGGGTGACCCGGTCACGCCGAATCCGGCTCGGCAGCCTCAAGGGCGCCTGGACCTCGGCCCGCTCACGGGCCGCCGGTCGCGGCCCGCTGCTGCCCGGTCTCGAGCTCAGCCCGCCCCCGACCCTGTGGCCGCCGTTCCCCACCCTGCACCCGCAGGCCCGGCGCCCGGTCAGCACCACCCACGACCCCGCCGGTGGCGGCAGCCCCCGGCTCGTGCTGGTGCGCGAGGACGTCTGGGCGGGCGAGCGGCAGCCCGTGTTCTGGCTCGACGAGACGCAGACGATCGGCTCCGACGAGTCCTGCGACATCGTCCTGCCCGGCCTCGAGCCGGTACACGCGCGGATCGTGCACGACGAGCGCGACGAGTACTGCGTCCACCCGGTCGCCGGCCTCAGCCGCGTGCACGGCGCCCCGGTCACTGAGCCGGCGCTGCTGCGCACCGGCACCCGCCTCGACCTCGGCGAGCACCACCTCGCCTACTCGCGCGAGGAGTTCGCCGACCACGGCCGCCCGCACGGTGGTCGCATCGGCGGCGAGCTCGGCCACCAGCTGCCGCAGCCGCCGCGGCACCGGCTGCGGGCCGTGCCCGACAGCGCCTGAGCGGCCCCGTCGCCGGTGCCGGTCCTGCTCACTGCAGGGCCGGGCGCCCCGTGGCGAAGACCAGCGCGGGCCGGTCGGGCAGCGCGAACTCGGTGCCCACGGCCCCGCAGCGGCGCTCGCCCACGGTGCAGCGGACGACCACGGTGCGCCCCGACGGGGCGAGCCGGCCGCCGCGGGCGCTGGCCGCGCCGTAGAACGTCTTCTCGTCGACCCAGCCACCGAGGTAGAAGTGGCGGTCCCCGGTCTCGACCCGGTGCGCGGTGCCGTCCTCGGCGTCGTACCAGACGCCGCGGTTGCGCTCGGCCTCCACGAGCACGTCGCCGCCGGGGGAGAGCCAGCCGTCGGCGGAGGACTGCTCGCCGGGCCCGGCGACGCGCATGCCACCGCCCGGCAGCCGCCGCAGCCGCACCGGGGTGCCGCGCTCCTCGGTCAGTGCCGGCCCGCGCCCGGGTCGCAGCACGGTCGGCTCGGAGCCGTCGAGCGGCAGCCGGCGGGTGCCGCCGGCCACCGGGTCGGCGGCGTACGCCGCGTCGGCGTCGAAGCCGAGGAAGCCGACCTCGGTCTCCTCGTAGAGGTCGGCGAGGTCCAGGTCGGCCAGGTCGCCCAGGTCCCCGGCGTCCGCGCCCGCCGTGGCCGGTGCCCGCAGCACCTGCTCGCCGGTCTGCGCGTCGAGCACCACCGGGACGGCCAGGGGAGTGCCGGACCCGTCCTCGGCCCCGTGCGCGGAGTCCATCAGCCCGACGTGGCGGCCGTCGGGCGAGAGGGACAGCGACGTCGCGCCGACCCGTGCCACCCGGCGGGCCGGCCCGCCGTCGCTCCACCACAACGACCCCTGGGCCAGGTAGGGCACCCCCCAGCGGGTCACCACGAACGCGGTCGGCGCCGGGTCGAGGTCGATGCTCTGCTCGCCCACGTGCAGGGTCGTGCCGACGGCCCAGGCCGGCGCGCGTGGGTCGTACGTCGGCGCGCCCACCGGCAGCGCGAACGGTGCCTGCGCCTCCACGGCCGGGTCGGACGCCTGCTCGTGGCAGGCCACGAGCGCGCCCAGGCCCAGGACCGCGGCGAGGGCGGCCCCGGCGAGCGCGCGGCGGGACGGACGGGGCACGGCACCCTGTCTACGGGGCCGGGGTGGCGACCCGGTCGACCAGCGGTCACGATTGCGACACGATCCGGGGGGCGTCACCCCGCGCGGTGGTGCTCGTTGTCTGGTGGGAGGGCCCGGAGGGGCCCGAGGAGGGGGAGACGTGGTCAAGAGGCTGACCCAGATGGTGTTCGCGACGGTGCTGGCGGTGCTGCTGGTGCTGGGCACCACCGGGGCGAGCGGCGAGCACCCGGCCGAGAAGGTCGAGGACAACCTCGAGGGCCAGAAGGTGCGCGTCAACCTGCCGCCCACCAACGACCCCAAGGGCGTCGTGGTGTTCTTCCACGGCCAGGGCGGCAACGTCAACGACAAGATGGAGGGCCCCTGGCTCGACGCGCTGCGCCGCGACGGCTGGGTGGTGGCCTCCTCGATGTTCCACCGCGAGGCGTGGGGCAACCCCGCCTCGACCGCCGACGCCGACCGGGTCTGGGAGTGGGCCGAGCGCCAGGGCGGCGCCGAGGTGATGATGTACCTCGGCACCTCGATGGGCGGCACCACCTCGCTCAACGCGCTGCTGCACGGCAAGGAGGCGCCGCCGTGCTGGTACGGCGTCAAGGCCGCCGTCGACATGTCCACGATGGGCAACGTGCCCGGCGCCAACGGCTTCATCCGCAAGGCCTACGGCGGCGAGCCCTACCCGCGCGACCGCAACCCGGTGAACACGGCGTACAAGCTCGCGCAGACCGGCACCACGTTCCGCTTCGTGGCCAGCCCCTACGACCCCTACGTGCCGTACGACGCCAACACCGGCCGGCTCTCGGCGGCGCTGCAGGGCTTCGGCGCCGACGTGTCGGTGCGCACCGTGCAGGGCCCCCACGACGACCCCTCGCACTACAGCGCCTACGACGTCGTCCGCTTCGCCAACGAGTGCGCGGCGGCGCAGGAGAAGAAGGGCTGAGCGGGCGGCCGGTCGCCGGCTAGATCCAGCGGCTGAACCAGATCCGGTCCAGCCACTGGGCGTGCGTGAGCAGCTCGTTGGTGTAGACCGGCCAGAACCACGCGAAGTTCAGCAGCACCAGCACCACGAACGAGCCCGCCGCGACCACGCCGACCGTGCGCCGGGTGCTCGGCTCGCGCGAGGGCCCGACCAGCCGGCCGATGACCAGGGTCGTGGCCAGCACCAGGAAGGGCAGCATCGCGGCGGCGTAGAACAGGAAGATCGGCCGGTCGTCGTAGAGCAGCCACGGCAGCCACGTCGAGAGCGCGCCGACGACCGGGACGCCGTAGCGCCAGTCGCGCGCGCCGACCCACAGCGCCACCGACGCCAGCAGCGCCAGGCAGGCGCCCCACCACAGCACGGGGGTGCCGAGCAGCAGGACCTGGCGCAGGCAGTCGCTGCCCTCGGGCGCCTCGCAGCCGCGGGTGCCGGGCTCGATGCCGGTGTCGGCGGCCACGCCGACCGGGCGGTTGAGCAGCGGCCAGCCGAGCGGGTCGGACTGGTAGGTGTGCGTGGAGCAGTCGAGGAAGTGGGTGTGGAAGACGTAGACGTCGCGGTGGTAGGACCACAGCGAGCGCAGCGACTGCACCACCTCGCCGGGTCCCGACGCGTCCGCCTGCTCGGCGGTGGCCCAGCGGGCGCCGGTGTCGGGGTCCTCGGCCACGAACGACTCGTCCTGGCACTCCCCGGCCCCGGTGAACTGGGTGTACTGGGTCGCGGACAGCGAGCGCTCGTACTCCGCGGCGTGGACCATCCACCCGGTCCAGGTGGCGACGTAGACCGCGAGCGCGACGACCACCAGGTGGCCGAAGGCGGGCAGCCCGTCGGCCAGCACCGAGCGCAGCACCGGGCGTCGTACGCCGAAGGAGCGGCGCGCGCCCGCGCTCCACAGCCAGACCAGCACGCCGAAGGCGGCCAGCGGGTAGAGCGCGGTCCACTTGGTGCCGATCGCCAGGCCCCAGCACACACCGCTGGCCAGCAGCCACGGGCGGAGCAGCAGGGCGCGCACGGGACCCCACGCGGCCGGGTCGGTGACGGGCGTGGCCTGCAGGCGCGCCATCCGGGCGCGGTACCAGTCGCGGTCGGCGACCAGGCAGGCGACCGCGCAGAGCACGAAGAAGGCCAGGAAGATGTCGAGCAGCGCCAGGCGGGAGAGCACGAAGTGCAGCCCGTCGAGCATCAGCAGCAGCCCGGCGACCAGCCCGAGGCCGGTCGAGCCGGTGAGGCGGCGGCCCAGCCGGGCCATCACGACCACCATCAGGGCGCCGACGACCGCCGAGGAGACCCGCCATCCGGTGGGGTCCATCCCGACCAGCTTCTCGCCCAGCCCGATCAGCCACTTGCCGACCTCGGGGTGCACGATCATCGACGGGTCGTCCTGCCACAGCCCGCGCACGGTGCCGTCGAGGATCTGCTCGTCGGCGTCCTCGACGTAGCCGCGCACGTAGCCGTTGTTGACCAGCGACCACGCGTCCTTGGCGTAGTAGGTCTCGTCGAACTGGAACTCCGCGGGCGTGCCGAGCCTCCACAGCCGCAGGAACAGCGCGACGAGGCCGAGCCCGATCGCGGCGCTCCAGCCGACGAAGGGGTCCTCGACGAGCCCCCGCGACCCGGCCCGGGTCTGGGCCGACGGCACCAACCGTCCGTCCGCGGTGCGCGAGAGCGGCACCCGCCCACCCGCCGTCTCGGCTGCCTGCGCGGGGGCGTCGGTGCTCACGCCGCCGAACTCTACGGGCGCGCGCCCCGGCCCCCGCCGACCCGGCCCGGATCTCCCACCCACCCGGCGCAGATCTCGCGCCGACCCGGCCCAGATCTCCGGGTCAGCGCAGGCGGCGGGCGGTGAAGGTGGCGGGAGGGGAGGCGATGGCCTCCTGCGCGGCGACGAGCTGGATCTCGCGGGTGCCGGCGGCCAGGGTGGCCTCGAGGATGCCGAAGACCGAGGCGGTGGTCCGCTCCAGCGCGGTCTGCGGCGAGCCGGTGCTGCGCAGGTGGGCCAGGTAGAGCGCGGCGGTGACGTCGCCGCAGCCGTTGGGGCTGATCGGCAGCAGCGGGGTGGTGACGGCCCAGGCGCCCTCGTCGGAGACCGCGACCACCTCGAGGTGGTCGGCGGGCACCTCGTCGTGCAGGACGCTGGTCACCAGCACGTCGCGCGGTCCGCCCTCGCGCACCACCTCGACGGCGGCGAGGACCTCGTCGAGGGTGCGGGTCGTGGTGCCGG
>JBFGFQ010000188.1:0-5504 GCA_041579495.1 Nocardioides sp. | reverse complement strand
CGCGCACTCCCCGGCTGACATGGCGCCAGCATAGGAACGGCGGGGCGGGACCCGTGGTCCCGCCCCGCCGTCCGGCGGGTCGGCCTCAGCAGCCGCGGCGGCACTCCACGGCCACGCCCCGGCCACGGCCGCCGCCCACGACCTGGACGAAGAAGCCCTTGCGGCCCTCCACGACGGTGCTCTGCGGGCCGGCGAGGTGCTCGAGGCGCCCCCCGTTGCGCTTGAGCCGCAGCTCGAAGAGCACGTCGTCGTTGCGCGGTGACGACTCGACGGCCTCGACGACGTCGGCCACGGTCTTGGCCTTGTAGAGGTTGGTCCACGCCCAGGCCCCGCCCGTCACGCCGAGGAAGCCCGAGCGGGCGGTCCTGGCGATCGGGGTGCTGAACCAGGCGTAGCTCAGCGTGTCGTCCTCGGCCTTGAGGACCGCGCGCACCCGCAGGGTGCGACCGGCCTGCGCGACCACGCCGCGGCGACGGTTGCTGACCTTGACCCACTCCCCGCCGCGCTTCTGCTCCAGGCCGGTGACCCGCAGCGTGCCGGTCTCGTCGGTGACCACCGAGTCGAGGTCGACGGAGTCGACGTCGGCCTCCGGGATCCGCGACAGCGCCCAGACGATGTCGCCGATCTCCCAGACCGGCGCGAAGCTGACGTCGTAGTCGCTGACGAAGACGTCGGCCAGGTCGAGGGTGAACGGCACGCCGTCCTCGTCGGTGCCCCGCACGACCATGCCGAGGGTGTCGGTGCCCCCGGTGATGCCGTCGATGACCCGGTCGTGGTTGGCCACGTGCTGGGCGAAGGTGACCTCGGCGGCCCACTCCGGCACGTGCACGTCGCTGCTGCCGGTGCGGGCACGGTCGCGGTACTGCACGGCCGAGGTCACACCCATCGCCTCCGGCAGCGGGCCCAGGACGCCGGTGATGCCGGCGAGCCGGTCGTCGGTGACGGTGCCCACGGCCGGGCTGATGTTGGCGACCTTGAACGGTGCCCCGAGCGACTCGGGCTGCACGTACAGCGCGTCGGCGGGGTGCAGGCCCAGCGTGGTGTCGCCGAGGAACCCCATCGGGTGGCCGAAGCCGACGACCTCCCCGCCGCAGACCGAGGTCACGGTCCCGACCCCGGCGAAGGTGATGTCGCCGTAGGAGAACGAGGCGCCCATGTTGCCGCCGGCCACCAGGTCGTCGACGGTCGCCCTCGCGGAGCTGTCGCGACCGCCGCGCACCGCGGACATGTCGCCGCCGCGGAAGTAGCGGGCCTTGCGCTCGGCCGCGGCCTCGCGGGCCTGCTGGAGGCGGCTCCCGGCGATGCCGGAGACCCCGACGGGCAGCCGGAGCTGGGCGAAGCCCTCCTCGACCTGGGCGCGCGTGGCGCTCGAGCCGCGCGCGATGTCGCGGGCCTCGGTGCCGTCGACGGCCACCCGCCTGGGCGCCTTGGTCTCGAGGTAGTCGTCCATCTCCGAGAACGGCGTGATGCCCGCGACCGGCGAGGGGCCCCACGACAGCCCGTAGGCGATGGCGCCCACGAGGTTGCCGTCGGCCGGGTCGCCGACGTAGACGGGCGAGCCCGACATGCCCTGCCAGATGCCGCCGGCCTTCGTCATGGCCGACCCGGCGTCGGGGTCCTCGAAGTCGACGACCAGCATGTCGAGACCGACGGCGATGCCGTCGTCGATGACGCCGATGACGGAGCCGGTGAACTCCTGCGGCGTGGTGCCGCGGACCACGCTGAGCGCGGTCAGGGTGTCACCCTCGGACAACGTCGAGACGTCGACCGGGGTGGCGCAGTCGGCCGCCGGCGCGGACTGGGCGGGCCCGGAGGAGAGGGCGAGCCCCGAGATCGTCAGTCCGAGCGCGGCGGTGGTGGACGCCAGGGCCTTTCCCCGGCGAGTGGTGGATGAACGCTTCATCGCGTGTGGTTCCTCCCGTGAGGTGGGGGCGAACAGGACGCCCCGCTGCCATGTTGACGTCGCGCACCCCGGATCGGTTGCCCCCGCTCCGTGCCGGTGCCGAACCGTTACTCGAGGCGGGGCCGGACCCGCCTAGGGTGTGCTGGTGACCCACCAGCACCCCGCCAACGCCCCCCGCGGACTCCAGCGCAGCGAGGCCCTGGCCCGCGCCGAGCTGCTCGAGGTGACGTCGTACGACGTGACGCTCGACCTGGCCTCCTCGGAGGAGACCTTCGCCTCGACCACGCGCATCGACCTGGTCTCCCGTGGCGGGTCGACCTTCCTCGACCTCAAGCCCCGCAGCGTGCGCAGCATCCACCTCAACGGCCGGCCGGTCGACGTCGACCTGCTGCAGCGCGGCCGGGTGCCGATCGAGACCGTCGAGGGCCCCAACCAGCTGGTCGTCGACGCGGTGATGGCCTTCCGCAACGACGGCGAGGGCCTGCACCGCTCGGTCGACCCGGCCGACGGCCGACACTACGTCTACGGCATGTCCTTCATGGACGCGGCCCCCAGCATCTTCGCCTGCTTCGACCAGCCCGACCTCAAGGCGCCCTACACCTTCCACGTGCGCGCCCCCGAGGACTGGGTGGTCGTCGGCAACGCGCCCGGCAGCAACCCCGAGCCAGGGGTGTGGGAGCTCGAGACCAGCAAGCCGCTCTCGACGTACTTCGTGACCCTGGTCGCGGGGCCCTACCACCTGCTGCGCGACGAGCACGACGGCATCCCGCTGGGGCTCTCGTGCCGTCGGTCGATCGCGGCCGAGCTCGAGGCCGACGCCGACGAGCTGCTCACGCTGACCAGGCAGAGCTTCGACGAGATGCACCGCCTCTTCGGCATCCGCTACCCCTTCGGCGACTACCACCAGGCCTTCGTGCCCGAGTTCAACGCCGGCGCCATGGAGAACCCCGGCTGCGTGACCTTCCGCGACCCGCTGGTCTTCACCAGCAAGGTGACCCGCGGCCAGCGCATCTCCCGCGCCACCACCGTGGCCCACGAGATGGCCCACCAGTGGTTCGGCAACATCACCACCCCGCTGTGGTGGGACGACCTGTGGCTCAACGAGTCCTTCGCCGAGTACATGGGCAACCGGGTCACCGCCGACGTCACCGAGTACGCCGACGCGTGGGTGCAGAACGCCTACGCGCGCCGGCAGTGGGGCCTGCTGGCCGACCAGCGCCCGAGCACCCACCCGGTGGCCGGCAACGGCGAGGACGACGCGACCGCCGCGCTGCAGAACTTCGACGGCATCTCCTACGCCAAGGGCTCCAGCATCCTCAAGCAGCTCAACGCGACCATGGGCGACGACGTCTTCCTGGCCGGGGTGCGCGAGCACCTGGAGAGCCACTTCTACGGCAACGCCACGATGCACGACCTGCTGGACAGCTGGACGCGCGCCGGCGCCGTCGACCTCGCGGCCTTCGCCGACAACTGGCTGGTCACCGCCGGCCCCGACCGCATCGTCCTGGACCGTGGGGCCGCCCGGGTGCTGCGCACCCCGCCGGCCGACCACCCCGCCGACCGCGCGCACACGCTGCGCGCCGCGACCCGCTCCCCCGGTGACGCTGGGTGGCAGGTGGGCGAGCTGGTCGTCGACGCCGCCCAGACGGCGTACGACGCGCCGGCGGGGGCCGCGGTGCTCCTGGACCCCTTCGAGGACACCTGGGCGGTCACCGAGCCCGACGAGGTGACGACCGCGCTGCTGCCGCAGCTGGTCGCGACGACCGGCGACCCGATGCTGCGGGCCGGGATGTGGAACTCGGTGCGCAGCGCCTACCACCACGCCCGGGTCTCCCCCGACGCCGTGCTCGACCTGCTCGAGCCGTGGCTGGCGACCGAGGACCAGGACGCCGGTCTGCAGTACACGCTGGGCTGGGTGCTGGCGAAGGTGGTGCCGCTCGCCGGCGACCCCGAGGCTGCCGCCGCCCGGGTGCACACCGCGTCCCTGGCCGCCGCCCGGGCGGCCGAGGCCGGCTCGACGCTGCAGCTGGCCGCCTACCAGGCGGCGGTCTCGTCCTGCGCCTCGACGGACCTGCTGGAGGGCTGGCTGATGGGGCGCGACCTCCCGGCCGGGGTCGAGCTCGACCTGGCGCTGCGCTGGCGGGTGCTGGTGCGCCTGGCCGTGCTGGGCGCCGTGGACCGCGCCGACCTCGACGCGCACCTGGAGGCGGAGCCGACCGCGGTCTCCCGCGTCGAGCACACCCGCGCGGTCGCCTCGATGCCCACCGCGGAGGCCAAGGCCTGGGCCTGGGAGCGGTTCACCGGCGCCACGCCGGCCCCCAACTACGAGCTCGAGGCGGCCGGCGAGGGCATGTGGCGCGCCGGGCAGGAGGAGCTGCTGGCCCCCTACGTCGAGCGGTACTTCGAGGAGCTCCCCGGCACCGCCGAGGTGCACAGCGGCTGGGTGCTGGCCGACGTCGCCGAGGCGTTCTTCCCGCTCACCGCGCTGGAGGACGCGACGCTCGACCGGGCCCGCGCGCTGGTCGAGCACCCCGGCCTCGACCCGTCGCTGCGCCGCCGCGTCGTCGACACCACCGACGAGCTCGCGCACCGCCTCGCGGTGCGACGGGCCTTCGCGAGGAGCTGACGATGGGCACTGAGGCAGGCGGGCTGGCCCGGCGCCCCGGTCCGACGGTGCGCACCCGCGTCGAGGAGCACGTCGGCGAGGAGGTGCGCCGCCACGAGGACCGGCTGGCGACCGAGGAGCCGCTGGAGGTGCGGCTGGCCTGGCCCGGCGCCCCCGCCCGGCGGGTGTGGGTGACCATGCGCACCCCCGGCCACGACTTCGAGCTCGCGGCCGGCTGGGTGCGCCACGAGGGGCTCGTCTCGCCCGGCACCGGGCTGGCCGGCGTCGCCTACTGCACCGACGCCGACCTGACCCGCGAGCAGGAGCTCAACGTCGTGACGGTGGTGCTCGACGCGCCGCCGGCCCGCGAGCCGGGCCAGCGTCACGACGGGCTCTCGGCCGGCTCGTCGGCCTGCGGGGTCTGCGGCGCCGACAGCGTGGCCGACGCCCTCTCGGTGACCGCCGACGCGCCCTGGACCGGCCCGCTGCCCTCGCCCGACGTCGTACGACGCCTGCCCGACCGGCTGCGCGGGTCGCAGCGGGTCTTCGACCGCACCGGCGGGGTGCACGCCGCCGGGCTGGCCACCGCCGACGGCGAGCTGCTGGTGGTGCGCGAGGACGTCGGGCGCCACAACGCGGTCGACAAGGTGACCGGCGCCCGGCTGCTGACCGGCGCCTCCCCCGCCGAGGCGTGCCTGGTGGTCTCGGGCCGCGCCGGCTTCGAGCTGGTGCAGAAGGCGGTCTCGGCCGGGGTCGGCTCCCTGGTGGCGGTGGGCGCGCCCACGTCGCTGTCGGCGCGGCTCGCCGCCGAGCACGGCCTGGCGCTGTGGGGGTTCGTGCGCGGGCAGCGCGCCGTCCGCTACTGCTGAGCGCTCCCCGCGCCCGCCCGCCCGTGGCGGGCGGTGAGCAGGCAACCGTTCCGCGCATCCGAACGGTGGCAGCCCCACCGCTCCCTCCGGTGGGCTGTCGACAGCGGTGAGCCGGCAACCGTCCCGG
>JBFGFQ010000187.1:0-5572 GCA_041579495.1 Nocardioides sp. | reverse complement strand
TCATCTCGTCCGTCCCGTCGTAGAAGACATGCAGAGGAGTCATCGGCGCGACGCAGGCGCACGTGACGACTGGACCGCGACGATGTCTCGTACGGCAGTGACCTGACGCCGTGTGAATCGCGTCGCCGCATCCAGAGGGCGCGGTCGGGGTGGGCGGTTGGTCCCGAAGGACCGGTCGTCGAACACCGACCCGCACTCGGACACGTCGTGGCCGCTGCTACGTGGAACGCCGCTGCGATCGTCGATCCGAGGACTCCCCCGGCCTCTTGGGGAACTCCGGAAGTTCTCGAAAAAGGTTTCGAAAGTGGTGCTCTGAACAGGCCGGACTGTCGGTGGTGCCTGCTTGGATGAAGCCATGAGCACGACGACCCGGCACCCCCTCGCCGAGGCCGTCGCGCGTGTGCAGTCGGCTCTGAACCAGGTGGCCGAGACCCCCACCTGGTCGATGACCCAAGCGGAGACGGCCGAACTGCTGGGCGAGTGCGTCAAGGCGCAGTCGCGTCTTGCCGAGCTGCAGGCGCGCGTGCTCGTGCACGCCGACACTGTGGCTGTCCACGAGCGCTCGGCGGCCCCGTCGGTCGCCGTCTGGTTGGCCAACGCCACGACCACGACCAAGCGTGACGCCGTCCGTCAGACCCGCTTCGCCGCAGCACTGAGCCGGTACGACGTGCTGCGTGCAGCGCTGGCTGGCGGTGACCTCAACCTCGAGCAGGCCCAGGTCGTGACGCGAGCGCTCGACGAGCTGCCCGACGACCTCGACGACGCGGTCCTCGGCCAGGCCGAAGCAGCCCTGGTCGGCCTCGCCCGCGTCCACGACGCAAAGGCGCTGCGCGTGCTGGGTCGTCGGATCCTCGACGTCGTCGCGCCCGAGGTCGGCGAGGCATGGGAGGCGAAGAAGCTGGCCGAGGAGGAGCGCGAGGCCGACCGCACCGCGTCCTTCCGGATGCGCGACCAGGGCGACGGCCGCACCCGCGGCAGCTTCTCGATCCCGACCCTCGCGGCGGAGATGCTGCAGAAGGTGCTGATCGCCTACGCCTCCCCGCGTCGCGACGACCGGTCCGGGACCGACCCGGCCGACGCAGGCGACACAGAGCAGGTGCGCAAGCCCTCCCGGTCCAGGTGGGGTCGGGCGTTCGTCGAGCTCGTCGAGCGCCTCGACCCGCGTGACCTGCCCCGTAGCGGCGGAGTCAACGCCGCGGTGGTCGTCACCATGACCACCGCGACCCTTAGCGGCGCGCTCGCCGCCGCCACGCTCGACACCGGCTCCCGCATCTCCGCCGGCACGGCCCGTCGGCTGGCCTGCGCCGCCGGCGTGATGCCCGCCGTCCTGGGCGGCGACAGCGAGGTCCTCGACCTGGGCCGCACGAGGCGGTTCTTCTCCGGTCCCCAGCGCATCGCCATGACTGTCCGTGACGGTGGCTGCACGGCGCTCGGGTGCGACGCACCGGCCGGCATGTGCGACGCCCACCACGAGGACATGTGGTCCCACGACGGCACGACAGATCTCGGGCGGGGTCGATTGCTCTGCGGCCACCACCACAGACGCGCCCACGACCCCGCCTACGAGACCAGGGTCGTCGAGCGCAACCAGGTCGAGTTCCACCGTCGGACCTAGACCGACCCCGGTGTTCGTCTTCTACCGGCAGTCACGGGTGACCGTCGCCCGCGACGCCACCCCAGCAGCTGGCGCACGGCCAGTGCTCCGGCCTGCCACGCCAGGAAGCCGGGCGTCGCGACAGCCACGGCTGCCCCGAGCGCCGGTAGCAACGGCAACTGGCCGCCGTCGATGCCGTGGATGAGCCAGGTCCACAGCGCCACCGCCGCCAGCCACGGGAGCAACCACACCGCTGCCTCGCGACGCGCGCTGAGCGTCTCCCGTCCGTACGCCGCCGCCAGCAGCACGCTCGTCGGCACCACGTAGACCAGGCCCAGCGCCGCGAGCGGCCAGCTGACGACGGCGAGACAGCCGAGGAGGAGGGCGCCCGACACGAGGTTGCCCAGCAGGACCGGACGGTCGATCACCCGTCGCTCCCCCGCAGCCGCTGGGCCAGCCGCCGTCGTGCGTCGGCCCCGACGCCCGCCGTGTCCAGGTAGCCGATTATGTCGAAGGACGCGTGCCACTCACGCACCGCCGGGCGCCGTTCCGCGATGGCCTGCTCGAGCTCGTCGACGTCCCAGGCCTGGTCGGCACGCTCGGGTGCCCACTGGCCACTGCTCGTGTCGTAGGCCAGGGTGTGGCCGCGGTGCTCGGCTGCGCCGCGGAACCCGCGTTCGTAGTTGGCGACGACACCCTCGACGTCCACCCCGGCCAGGACCAGCAGCAGCGAGCCGATCATGCCGGTGCGGTCGCGGCCTCCCGCGCAGTGCAGCAGCACTCCCCCGTCGGCCTCGGCGACCGCGAGCACGGCCCGGGCGATCTTGTCGGGGTAGCGCTCCAGGTTGGGGGTCCACGACCGGGGGTGGTCGAGCCACGGCCCGCACTCGGTCAGGAACTCCTCGTCGTAGGGGTCCTCTGTCGGCGCGTGCACCACCACGATGTCCTTGGGTGCTACGGCCTGCTCCCGCTCGACCGCGTTGCGCAGGTCGACGACCCGGCGCAGGCCCGCAGCCCGGGCGTCGGCCCAGCCCTGGTCGGTGATCTCGTCGGGTGCGCCGGAGGCCCACACCACGCCGTGCACCGTGTGTCCGCCGCCCGTCAGCGACAGGCCGCCGAGGTCGGCCAGGTTGCGCGCCCCCTCCCAGAGGGGGCCGCTGGACGCGGTGGTCATGACGCACCGTCCAGCAGCCCGGCGGCCGCGAAGGCGCGCGCGTAGATCTCTCGTACTACCTGCTCCTTGCGGGCGTTGTACTGCATCGAGTGCTCCCCCGCCGCTCGTGCCGCCTCGGCCGTTTCGCGCTTGGCCCGGGCGTAGAGCTCGCGCTCGTCGGGGTTGCCGCGCAGCCAGTCGCGGAAGATGCGGTGCTTGACCGGCTCGGGTGCGTCGGGCCCGAAGACGTGCAGGTGGCAGCGCGGGTCGGTGTGGCGCAGCACCCGGTGCTCGAACCACCACGGCTCGCGCACCCGCAGCTCGAAGCCGCGCGCCTCGAGCGCCGGCAGGTACGCCGCCTCGTCGGCGGCGTCGGCGACGACCAGGTCGATGTCGATGACCGGCTTGGCCGGCAGGCCGGGTACCGCCGTCGAGCCGATGTGCTGCAGGTCGAGGACCCGCCACCCCAGGGCCTCGCGCACCCACCCCGCCAGGGCGTCGTACCACTGCGCCCAGCGCTCGTCGGCCTCGACGACGTGCACCTCCGGTGCGGGTCCGGCACCGGGCACGTACATCGTGCGACCGGGCGGCACGGGAGGGTCGTGGAAGGTCACGATGTCGATGCGCGAGGGCATCGTCGGAGAGTAGGCGACCGAGCGCCAGCGGACGTGAGCGACGTCATGTGGTCGCCGGCTGGGGTTCGTGTGCTATGGCCACCACACTGGTACATGAAGGCACCTGGTGGAGCCTTCGGACCTTGAACCCGATCACACCCAAGGAGGTGCGCATGACCACCATCATGACCCTGTTCCGTCGCTTCGACTCCGAGATCCTCGAGGCGTTCGTCCCGTGGCACCAGCGCACCTGGGACCGCACCGGTCGCTGATCCAGGATGTGAACCGCACGGCCCCCGACGCCCACCGCGTCGGGGGCCGTCGTGCGTCCGGAGCCGGGCGGCTCAGCCCGCGCCGAGGAAGGTGCGCAGCGCCGAGACGAACGCCTCGGGCTTCTCCGAGTGCACCCAGTGGCCGGCGCCCTTGATGGTGACCTGCACGGTGCGCGGGAAGAGGCGCTCCATCTCGGGCTCCGCGTCGTCGGTCACGTAGCCCGACCGCTCACCGGCCATCCACAGCACGGGGTGGTCGAAGCTCTCCTCGACCCGGGGGAAGTCGCCGATCGCGGCGAGCTCCTCGCGCAGCAGCGCCAGGTTGGCCTGCCACGAGAAGCCCTCGCTGCTCGAGCGCAGGTTCTGCAGCAGGAATCCGCGCACCCGCTCGTCGGGGATCCGCTCGGCCAGCGCCTCGTCGGCGTCGCTGCGCCGGGTCAGTCCCTCCAGCTCCAGGCTGGCCAGGCTGCCCAGCAGGTGCTCGAACTCCCCCGCGCCGGTGCTCGGCACCGGCGAGATGTCGACCACGACCAGCCGCTCGACCAGCCCGGGGTGGCGCAGCGCCAGCAGCATCGCGACCTTCCCGCCCATCGAGTGCCCCACGAGGTGCACCGGCCCGTCGGCCGCGAATCCCCCGGCCAGGTGCTCGGCGACCCGGTCGGCGGTGTCGGCGTACGAGAAGGTGTCGCTCCACTGCGAGCGGCCGTGGTTGGGCAGGTCGACCAGCAGGCTGCGGAAGTCGGGCACCAGCGCCTTCGCGATCTGGGTGAAGTTGCGGCCCTGGCCGAAGAGGCCGTGCAGGAACACCACCCGCTGGCCCGCGTCGCCGACCTCGGTGCTGTGGATGGCGGCCTTCGTCTCGCTCACGCGCCCAGGCTAGGGGCCCGGGCCCCGAGCGTCGCGGCCGGTCAGCCGCGCGACGCCTCGATCGCGATGGACAGCAGCTCGGCTGCCGACTCCGCCAGCCGCTCCTCCCCCCGCCAGACACAGCTCAGGGGTCGCCCCAGGTCGAGGTCGGTGGGCACTGCCACGAGCCGTCCGAGCTCGAGCTCGGCGCGCACGGACATGCCCGAGACGACACCTGGCCCGACGCCGGCGGCCGCGGCCCCCACGAGGGCCGCCGTCGACGTCGCCTCGAGGGCCACCTCGGGGTCCGAGCCCAGCGCGGCGTCGAAGGTGCTGCGGGTGCCGCTGCCGCTCTCGCGCAGCACCCAGCGGGCACCGCGCAGCTCTGCGAGGGTCAGCGGCGTGCGTCGCCGGGCCCACGCGTGCCCCGGCGCCACCACGACCACCAGGCTGTCGTGCCCCACACCGGCCCGGGCCAGCCCCGCCGGCAGCCGGGCCGACTCGATGAAGCCGATGTCGGCCTCCCCCGAGCGCACGGCGTCGGCGACCGTGTCGCTGTTGACGACCCTGAGCACCGGCTGCACCTCGGGTCGGCGCTGGTGCAGCTCGCCGAGCCAGCGCGGCAGCAGGTACTCCGCCACCGTCAGGCTGGCTGCCACCGTGACGCCGGCGCGTCGCCGACCGGTGAGGGCGCTCATCGAGGAGCGCATGGTGTCGGCCGCGTGCAGGACGCCGCGCGCCCACGAGACGACCGCCTCGCCGTCGGTGGTCATCCGCGACCCCCGGGCCGAGCGGTGCACCACCGCGAGCCGCCAGCGGCTCTCGAACTCACGCACCCGGGCGCTCGCCGCGGGCTGCGAGATGCCGCGCCGGGCCGCAGCGGCGCTGAGGCTGCCGGTCTCGGAGACCGCGACGAGCAGCCGCAGCGTCTCCAGGTCGAGGTCCGGGGTCATGACCACAGCCTATGCCCAGCCATCACCTCTGCTGATGACCCGCCAGGTCCTGGGCTCTACTCCCGGCGTTCCTGCGGACACATCCTGGGTGCGTGTCGACCACCCACCCCGCCCCGGCCACCGCCCCCTCACGCACCCCG
>JBFGFQ010000186.1:0-5574 GCA_041579495.1 Nocardioides sp. | reverse complement strand
GCCGACCGGTGCGGGTGCGCGAGGTGTGCCGCGGGCCGCACGTGGGGCTCGTGGTGCGCACCGACGCGGGCGACTGGTCGGCGCGGGTCGTGATCAGCGCGACCGGCACCGCGTCGCGGCCGTTCGTGCCGGCGGTGCCGGGCGCGGGCGACTTCGGGGGCGAGCAGCTGCACACCAGCGACTACCGGGGCCCGGGACCGTTCGCCGGGCGCCGCGTCCTGGTGGTGGGCGGCGCGAACTCCGGCGCCCAGGTCGCCGCCGACCTGCTGCCGGTGGTCGAGCGGCTGCACTGGGCGACGCTGCGCCCGCCGCGCTACCTGCCCGACCACGTCGACGGGCGGGTGCTCTTCGAGACCGCCACGCAGGCGGTGCGGGACCGGGCCGCGGGCCGGCCGGCGCGGGGCGTGGCCTCGCTGGGCGACGTGGTCGCGGTGCCCGCGGTGCGCGAGGCGCGCGACCACGGCGGCCTGCGGGCGGTGCCGATGGTCGAGCGGCTCACCCGCACCGGCGCCCGCTGGCCCGACGGGCGCGAGGAGCCGCTCGACGCGGTCGTGTGGGCCACCGGCTTCCGCCCGGTGCTGGGCCACCTGCGCCCGCTCGGGCTGCCCTCCACCGACGGCCACCCGCTCACCGAGCCGCCCGCGGGCGGCTTGATGCCGGTCCAGGCCGTTGGCGAGCCCCGCCTGCTCCTGCTGGGGTACGGCGACTGGTGCGGGCCGGCGTCGGCGACCCTGGTCGGCGTGGGTCGCCCGGCCCGTGAGGCCGTGGCCGCCGCCGAGGCCCTCCTCGACGGGGAGACGGACGGCGGCGCCGCGACCGGCGGCTCAGGACAGGACTGAGGGCGCCAGCTCGAGGTCGGGCACCAGCTCGACCAGCAGGCCGCGGACCCGCTCGTCGAGGTCGGCCACGATGGCGCGCACGGTCTCGGGGTCCTGGCCGCCGGGGTCGGCGACCGGCCAGTCGACGTACCGCACGCCGGGCACGTAGGGGCACTCCTCGCCACAGCCCAGCGTGATCGCCATCGTGCTGGCGGCCACGGTGTCGCGCGTCAGCCGCGTCGGCTGCTCCTGCGAGGTGTCGAGGCCCAGTCGCTCGAGGGCGTCGGCGACCTCGGGGTGGATGTGCTCGCCGGGCTGGGTGCCGGCCGACAGCGCGCGCACCCGGCCCTGGGCGTAGTGCTCGGTGAGGACGCGGCTGATCACCGAGCGCCCGCCGTTGCGGACGCAGGCGAAGACGACCTGCGGTACGTCGGGGGTGGTGCTGCTCATGGGCTCTCCTGGAGCTGCGGGTGCTGGACTCTCGGGTGCTGCGGTCTGAGGTGGGTCGCCAGCAGCGCGACGCGCCGCTCGAGCTCGGTGGCGGCGTCGTCGAAGGCGGCGTCGGTGCCGACCGGCACCGGGTCGGGCACCGACCAGTGCGGTCCCGTCGGGGTGCCGGGCGCGAGCTCCTCGTGGGCCCGGTCGCAGACGGTGACGAGCAGGTCGCCGGGGGCGGCGACGTCGGCGAGCCGCACGGGGTCGTCGGCCAGGCGCAGCCCGCGCCGCCGGGCGGCCGCGCGCGCACCGGGCGCGACCCGGTCGGCGGGGTGGGTGCCGGCCGAGAGCCCCGGCACGGTCCCGGTCGTGTTCCACAGTGCGGCGGCGAGCTGGGAGCGCGCCGAGTTGGCGGTGCACACGAAGACCACCCGTCGCGCCTCGACGTCGCTCCGGCCGCCGGTCGCAGCCAGGTCGTGGAGCGCCTGGGCCTCGAGGCTGACGTAGCTGCGCCGCCGGTCGGCCTGCGAGGCGTGCCTGGTCACCAGGCCGGCCCGTTCGAGGACCCCGAGGTGGTGGGCCAGGAGGTTGGAGGACAACCCGAGGGCCGCGCGCAGCTCGCCGGGCGAGGCGTCTCCCAGGACCAACAGGTCGACGACGCGCAGCCGGGCCGCGTCGGCGAGCGCCGCGTGCCGCGCCACCCGCTGCTCCAGCGCGCGGTCGTCGCTTGCCTCAAAGTTCATTGAGGTTATTGAAGAACGTGGCCACGGTCAGGTCAACTCACCGGCGTGCCGAGCAGTCACTTCTGCACCACCCACCGGTCACGCCCGAACCCCCTTCGGGCGGCAGTGACTGATCGATGGTGCACAAGTGACTGCTCGGCCGGGCTCAGCGCACCGTGATCCGGGGGTGGGCGCCGGCCCGCGCCACGACCTCGCCGACCACGGGGTGGCCCGGGAGCTCGCCGACGACCAGGAGCCCGCCCGAGGTCTGGGCGTCGGCCAGCAGCACCAGCTCGTCCTCGCCCACCCCCGCCTCGAGGTGCGGGCGCACCCAGTCGAGGTTGCGGCGGCTGCCACCCGGCACGAACCCGGCGGCGTACGACGCACGCGTCGGCTCGAGGTAGGGCACGGCCGCGGCGTCGACGACCGCGTCGACCCCGCTGGCCCGGCACATCTTGAACAGGTGGCCCAGCAGCCCGAACCCGGTCACGTCGGTGGCGGCGGTGTGCCCGGCGGCCAGCGCGGCGCGCGAGGCGTCGCGGTTGAGCATGGTCATCACCGCCACCGCCTCCTCGAAGACCTCGCCGGTCGACTTGTGCCGGTTGTTGAGCACGCCGAGGCCCAGCGGCTTGGTCAGGGTCAGCGGGGTGCCCGGCACGGCGGCGTCGTTGCGCAGCAGTCGCGCGGGATCGGCGGTGCCGGTGACCGCGAGCCCGTACTTGGGCTCCGGGTCGTCGATGCTGTGCCCGCCCGCGAGCAGGCAGCGGGCCTCGGCGCAGGTCGCGGCTCCCCCGGCCAGCACCTCGGCGGCCACCTCGAAGGGGATCCGGTCGCGCGGCCAGGCCAGCAGGTTGACCGCGACCAGCGGCTCCCCGCCCATCGCGTAGACGTCGGAGAGCGCGTTGGCGGCCGCGATCCGGCCCCAGTCGTAGGGGTCGTCGACGACGGGGGTGAAGAAGTCGGTGGTCAGCACCACCGCCCGGTCGCCGTCGAGGCGCACCACGGCCGCGTCGTCGCCGTGCTCGAGGCCGACCAGCAGGTCGGCGCCGGTGGGCTGGGGCAGGCCGGCCAGCACCCGTTCGAGCTCACTGGGCGGCACCTTGCAGGCGCAGCCGCCCCCGGAGGCGTGCTGGGTCAGGCGGAGCGGGGCGTCGGTGGTCGCATGGGTCACGAGGACAGCGTGCCGGATCCCTGGCGCTGCGCCTCCTCCTCCCGGGCGCGCATCCGCGCGCGCTGCGGCACGACGACGTACTTCGGGTCGCGCGCCGACTCCCGGCCGGCCTCGAAGACCGCGAAGCGCAGCGCCAGCGAGCCGGCCGAGTACGACGCGCCGGCCACCCGGCGCACCCAGGGGCGGCGTCGCGATAGCGCGCTCAGCCCGAGCCCGGCCACGGTCAGCCCCCGCGACAGCTTGGTGAGCCGGCCGGCCAGCCCCTTCTCGTAGGGCTCGGCCAGCATGCCCAGACGCTGCTCCATCACGTGGCCGATGCCGAGCTCGGCGACCGCGCCGATGCCGGCCATCCGCACCGCGGGGCCGCTCTCGGCGGTGGGGGCGAGCATCATCGCGGTGCCGCCGGCGGCGGCGGCCGCGGAGCTGCCGAAGACGAACGGGAGCTCGCGGTGCGCCTCGTGCCAGACCGGGATCGCGGTGTTGGAGAACAGCGCGGCGGTGTAGGTGGCCAGCGGCGGGCCGAAGAGGGCGGCCCCGGCCCCGGCCAGACGGCCCAGGCGCGGCGCCACCCCGGTCACGTGCGAGGCCGCGGCGGCGCCGGCGAAGCTGCTGAACGGGGCGAGGATGTAGGAGCCGACCGACAGCGGCGAGGTCGGCTTGAAGACCCGCAGCATGTTGAGGAACCGCTCGGGACGGCCCAGGTCGTGCACCAGCGCGACGGTGCCGATCGCGGCGCCGGTCGCCGCGGTCAGCCGGGTGACCCGCTCCAGCCCGGGGCGGTCGCTGAGCGCCGCGCCCTCGGCGAGCAGGGCCGACCCGCCCGCGATGCCGCCGATCCACAGGTAGATCGGGACGTCGGGGGTCTTCCAGGTCGGCTCCTTGAGGATCGGGCGACCGTAGTAGGAGCGGAACTCCGGCTCCGGGACCATCGACTGCTCGCGGCGGCTCACCGGCCCCGCCTCCCCAGGAACGAGGCGGCCCCGAGGCCGGCCAACGCCAGCGCCCCGGCCCCGACGTGGCGCCACATCGAGCCGAGGTCGCGGGTCGTCACGACCGGGTCGGGCGGCAGCCCGTAGACCTCCGGCTCGTCGAGCAGCAGGAAGAACGCGCCGTCGCCGCCGACGCCGTCGTCGGGGTCGGCGCCGTAGAGCCGGGCCACGTCGACGCCCTGCTCGTGCAGCTGCTCGACCCGGGCGGCCGCCCGCTCGCGCAGCTCGTCGAGGTCGCCGAACTGGATCGACTCGGTCGGGCAGGCCTGCGCGCAGGCCGGCGTCTGGCCCTCCTTGAGCCGGTCGTAGCACAGCGTGCACTTGAAGGCGCGGCCGTCGTCCTTGCGCTGGTCGATGACGCCGTAGGGGCAGGCCGGCACGCAGTAGCCGCAGCCGTTGCAGATGTCCTCCTGCACCACCACGGTGCCGAACTCGGTGCGGAACAGCGAGCCGGTGGGGCACACGTCGAGGCAGGCGGCGTGGGTGCAGTGCTTGCACACGTCGGACGACATCAGCCAGCGCACGCCGCTGTCGCCGGAGGCGGCGCCCTGGTCGGCGGCGAGGTCCTCTCCCAGCGTGACCTCGCGCTCCCAGCCCGGCGGCCTGCTGCCGGGCATGCCGAGGTCGGTCAGCTGCGGCGCGACCTCGAGCGGCTGCTCGATGAACGCGACGTGGCGCCAGGTGCTCGCGCCCAGCTGCTGGGTGTTGTCGTAGGACATCCCGGTCAGCAGGTAGCCGTCGTCGGGCACCTGGTTCCACTCCTTGCACGCCACCTCGCAGGCCTTGCAGCCGATGCACACCGAGGTGTCGGTGAAGAAGCCCTTGCGGGCCGGGTGGTCCTCGTAGCCCGCGTTCTGGCTGGGGTCGTCGAGGCGTCCCCAGAGGGACTCCGGGGAGAGGAACTCGCTGAGCCTGCTCACGTGTCGGTGCCTCCGTCGGTGGGGTGGTCCAGGTCGCCGCCGGCGCGCCGGCGGTAGTCCTCGACGTACGCCGTCAGCTCGCGCCCACGTGGGCGGCGTCCGGGCCGGATGTCGCAGGTGCCGACCTTGTCCTGGATCGAGACGTTGGGGTCCATCGTCACGTTGACCAGGTCGTTGGGCGAGTCGCCGGTCGAGATGCCGTTGACGCCCCAGTGGTAGGGCAGCCCGACCTGCTCGACCCACTGCTCGCCGAGCCGCAGCGAGCGCAGCCGCTCGGTGACCAGCACCCGGGCCTCGATCGCGGTCCGCGCGGTCACGATCGTGACCCACTCGCCGTGCTCGAGGCCGCGCTCGGCGGCCAGGCGCGGCGAGACCTCACAGAACGGCTCGGGCTGCAGCTCGGTCAGGTAGGGCAGGGTCCGGCTCATCGCCCCCGTCGTGTGGTGCTCGGTGAGCCGGTAGGTGGTGAACACGTAGGGGAACACCTCCGAGAAGCTCGGGTTGATCGGGTTCGACGGG
>JBFGFQ010000185.1:0-5588 GCA_041579495.1 Nocardioides sp. | reverse complement strand
GCGCGCCGGCCCCCGGGTGGGCCACCCGGGGGCCGTCGCGTCGCTGCTGGTGTGGCTGGTGTGGCTGGTGGAGAGCTCGCCGTCAGGAGGCGAGCACCTCGTCGAGGATGACCTCGGCCTTGTCCTCGTTGGTCTTCTCGGCCAGGGCCAGCTCGGAGACCAGGATCTGGCGCGCCTTGGCCAGCATCCGCTTCTCGCCGGCCGACAGGCCACGGTCGCGCTCGCGGCGCCACAGGTCGCGCACGACCTCGGCCACCTTCATGACGTCGCCGCTGTGCAGCTTCTCCAGGTTCGCCTTGTAGCGGCGCGACCAGTTGGTCGGCTCCTCCACGTGAGCGGCCCGCAGGACGTCGAAGACGCGGTCCAGGCCCTCCTTGTCGACGACGTCACGCACGCCGACCAGGTCGAGGTTGCAGGCCGGGACGCGAACGACCAGGTCCTGCTGGGCAACGATCCGCAGGACCAGGTACTGACGGTCCTCGCCCTTGATGGTCCGCATCTCGATGTCCTCGATGACAGCGGCCCCGTGATTGGGATACACAACCGTTTCGCCGACGGTGAAAGTCATATGTCAGGTTCCCCTTCCTAGGTTGCCATCTTAACACGGGTTCCGGAGTGGTCCCGCATCGTTTGCGCAGGTCAGAGGCGCAATGCGGTCTTGACAGATGACTCGGGGGTGTGGTGGCGGCCTTTGCCCGGGGCGTGACGCACCCCACCCCCGAGGCCGGGCGCGTCGCCCGAAAAGTGCCTCCTACCTGCGCGGACCTCCCGCGTCGCACCCCGTCGGCAGGGATACTTCCGGGCATGGCCCGACCTCACCTGCCCCGTCGTCGCAAGGCCGCTCCGGCGCCCCCGGAGACGGCCGCCGGGACGCCCGCCGCGGCTCCCGCGTCCTCCGGGCCGACCGCGTCGTCGACTCCCCCGGCCGGCACCGCGGCCGCCACCGAGACCGTGGTCGAGCCGCCGCCGGTGGCCCCGCGGGAGCGGCGTACCGGACCGGCGCGCGTGCTCGACTCCACGCCGGTGCTGCTGGTGCAGGCCGCCCACCCGCGCCAGGCGGTGCTGACGGCGGTGCTGATGAGCGTCGCCGCGGCGCTCTCGGACCGCCCCACGCGCGAGCTCGGGCTGGTGCTGGTGACGGTCCTGGTGGGCCAGGCGCTGCTGGGCTGGCACAACGACCTGGTCGATCGGCGACGCGACGCCGCGCACGGGACCGGCGGCAAGCCGGTGGCCGACGGGCGCCTCGACCCCGGGACCGTGTGGTTCTCGATGGCCGTCGGGGTGCTGGCGCTGGTGCCGCTCGCGGTCGCCCACGGGGCCACGGCCGGCCTGCTCTACCTGGGCTCGGTGCTGATCGGGCTGCTCGGCAACCTGACCCTGCGCACCGGGGTGCTGTCCTTCGTGCCGTGGGCCGCGGCGTTCGCGACCTACCCCGCCTTCCTGTCGTACGGCGGCTGGGGCGGCGTCGGCACCGGCGAGGGGCCGCAGCCGGCGATGGTGCTGCTCGCGGCGCTGCTGGGCGTCGGGGTGCACCTGCTGACCGCGCTGTGGGGCCTGGTCGCCGACCACGAGGACGGCTGGACCTACCTGCCGCTGCGCCTGGGCCTGCGCCTCGGCGCGGCCCGGCTGCTGGCGGTCACGGCCGTCTACCTGGGGGCCGTCGCGGTGGCGATGGCGTTCGTGGGCACCACCAGCGGGCTGAGCACCGGCTGACGCTAGGCTGGGCCGCAGCCGGACCCACGACGAACCGAAGGCATGAGACCCACGATGCTGATCCGCCGCAAGCTCGCGCTGACCACCAGCGCTCTCGCGCTCGCTCTCCCGCTCTCCTCCTGCGGTTTCGACTACGCCACCGACCGGCCCTACACGCCGGCCGCGGGCGCCAACGAGCGCGAGGCCGACGTCGACGTGCTGGGCGCGGCGATCGTGGCCAGCGCCGACGGCGCCGGCACCTTCATCGGTGGGCTCGCCAACAACTCCTCCTCCGAGGCGGTCACCTTCGTCTCGCTCGACGGCGAGGACGGCGAGCAGATCAGCGCCGACTTCAAGCCCCGCGAGATCCCGCCGCTGGGCTTCGAGAACCTCTCCCAGGAGGACAAGGGCTTCGCGGTGACCGGCGACTTCGCCGCCGGCGACTACGTGGCGCTGCGCCTGGGCTTCGACAACGGCGAGTCGGTGCAGATCGACGTCCCCGTCGTCACCAACTGCGGCATCTTCGAGGGCTTCGACTTCGCCAGCGACGACGGCGACGGCGCCGAGACCTACGACTGCGAGCCCCTCGAGGCGGTGCGTGACTACGGCCCGGGCGAGGAGGGCCTCGAGGGCGACGAGCTCATCCCCGAGGGCGGCGACGAGTCGGAGCCGGAGAACACCCAGTGAGCACCCTGGTCCTGCTCCGCCACGGCGAGAGCGACTGGAACGCCAAGAACCTCTTCACCGGCTGGGTCGACGTGCCGCTGACCGAGAAGGGCGAGGGCGAGGCCCGTCGCGGTGGTGAGCTGATGCGCGAGGCCGGCGTCCTGCCCGACGTCGTGCACACCTCGCTGCTGCGCCGCGCGATCTCGACCACCGGCCTGGCCCTCGACGCCTGCGACCGGCACTGGATCCCCGTGCACCGCTCGTGGCGCCTCAACGAGCGCCACTACGGCGCGCTGCAGGGCAAGGACAAGAAGCAGACCCTCGAGCAGTACGGCGAGGACCAGTTCATGGCGTGGCGGCGCTCCTTCGACGTGCCGCCGCCGCCGATCGACGACAGCGACGAGTTCTCGCAGGCCGGCGACCCGCGCTACGCCGACCTCGGCGACGACATGCCGCGCACCGAGTGCCTCAAGGACGTCATCGAGCGCTTCCTGCCCTACTGGGAGTCGGCGGTCGTGCCCGACCTGCGCGCCGGCAAGGTGACCCTGGTCGCCGCGCACGGCAACAGCCTGCGCGCGCTGGTCAAGCACCTCGACGGCATCGGCGACGACGAGATCGCCGGGCTCAACATCCCCACCGGCATGCCGCTGGTCTACGAGCTCGACGACGACCTGTCCCCCACGGTCCCCGGTGGGCGCTACCTCGACCCCGACGCCGCCGAGGCGGCCGCCGCGGCCGTGGCCTCCCAGGGCCGCTGACCAGGCCCACATCCCTCACTGAGCCGGCGCAGATCCCCCGCTGACCCGGCGCAAATCCCTCACTGAGCCGGCGCGGATCTCGCGTCGACCCGGCCAGGATCTGCGCTCGAGCCGGCGGTTATCTGCCAGCGCGAGATCCAGGCCGGCTCGGCGGGAGATCTCGGCCGGGTCGGCGTGAGATATGGGCCGGGTCAGGCGTCGCCGCGGTGCGGCTTCTCGCCGGTGACGACGAAGACGACGCGGTTGGCGATCGAGACGGCGTGGTCGGCGATCCGCTCGTAGTAGCGACCCAGCAGGGCCACGTCGACGGCGGCCTCGACGCCGTGCTCCCAGTCGTCGCCGAGCAGCTGGGTGAAGCTGTGGCGGCGCAGCTGGTCCATGACCTCGTCGTCGCGGCCCAGCTCGATGGCCGCCGAGACGTCGCGGTGGCGGATGATCTGACCGACGCGGCGCACCATGTCCTCGGCCGTCTCGGCCATCTTGGTCATCGTGTCGATGATGCCCTCGGGCACGGCCACGTTGGGCACCCGCAGCCGGGCGATCTTGGCGACGTGCACCGACAGGTCGCCCATCCGCTCCAGCTCGGTCACCATCCGCAGCGCGGCGATGATGACCCGCAGGTCGCCCGCGACCGGCTGCTGCAGGCTGAGCAGCTGGAAGGCGGACTCCTCGACCTTCTCCCGCGCCCGGTCGATCTCGACGTCGTCGGAGATCACCTGCTCGGCCACCGCCGCGTCGCCGCTGAGCAGGGCCTCGGTGGCACGGCGTACGGCGATCTCGACCTGGCCGCAGATGGCACACAGGTCGTCGAAGACGGCGTCGAGCTGGTCGTGGAAGACGTCACGCATGGGTAGAGCCTAGGCAATGACCCCGCCGAGCAGGATGACCGGCGGGACCCGGGCGGTGAACGAGTGGTGAACGTTGCGAAGCCGGGCCCGGATCGGGCGGTCGGCGGCGGGCCGCTGCGTACGCTGCAGCACGTGGACCCGACCCTGCAGGCATTCATCGCGGCCGTCGTCGGGGCGTTCGTCGCGGGCGGGGCCGTGCTCGCCTGGCACGTCAGCGACCGGCAGCAGCACACGGTCCCGACCACCGACGAGCCGGTGCTGCCGTACGGGATCGCCTCGGTGCTCTCGGTGCTGCGCAGCTCGGCGGTCGTCGTCGACGCCGCCGACGTGGTGCTCAAGGCCAGCGCGCCGGCGTACGCGCTCGGGCTGGTGCGCGGCTCGCGCCTGGCCTCGGAGGCGCTGGCCGAGCAGGTCCACCTCGTGCGCCGCGACGGCCAGATCCGTGAGACCGAGATCCTGATGACCCGCCCCGGCGGCCCGGCGCGCCACGTCACGGCCCGGGTCGCGCCGCTGGGCTCGCGCCTGGTGCTGGCGCTGGTCGAGGACCGCACCCGCGAGCGCCGGGTCGAGGAGGTGCGCCGCGACTTCGTCGCCAACGTCTCGCACGAGCTGAAGACGCCGGTGGGCGCGATCCGGCTGCTGTCGGAGGCGCTCGTCGACGCCGCCGAGGACCCCGAGGCGGTACGGCGGTTCGCGGCCCGGATGGGCACCGAGAGCGACCGCCTCGGCAAGCTGGTGCAGCAGATCATCGAGCTGTCGCGGCTGCAGGCCGACGACCCGCTCGACGCCCCCCACGCGGTGCACCTCGACGACGTGATCCGCTCCGCCGTCGACGCCTCGGCCATCGACGCGGCCGCCAAGGGGATCTCGGTGGCGATCGGCGGGGTCCAGGACCTGCAGGTCTTCGGCAACGAGAAGCAGGTGACGGCCGCGATCTCCAACCTGGTCTCGAACGCCGTCTCCTACTCCGACCCCGACTCGAAGGTGCTGGTCACCACCCGCGTCGACGACGGGTCGGTCGACATCTCGGTGGTCGACCAGGGCATCGGCATCCCCGCCGACGAGCTGGACCGCATCTTCGAGCGCTTCTACCGGGTCGACCCCGCCCGCCACCGCTCCACCGGCGGCACCGGGCTCGGCCTGTCCATCGTCAAGCACGTCGCCGCCACCCATGGCGGCGAGGTCCGGGTCTGGTCGGCGGAGGGGCAGGGGTCTACCTTCACCCTGACCCTTCCCCAGCACTTCGGGTCCGCGAGGAGAGAGCAGGAGGACAGCCCGTGACACGGGTACTGGTCGTCGAGGACGAAGAGAGCTACAGCGACGCGCTGGCCTACATGCTGCGCAAGGAGGGCTTCGAGGTCGCGATCGCCGCCGACGGCAACGCCGCGCTGGCGGAGTTCGACCGCAACGGCGCCGACATCGTGCTGCTGGACCTGATGCTGCCCGGCATCCCCGGCACCGAGGTGTGCCGCACCATCCGCCAGACCTCCAACGTGCCGGTGATCATGGTCAGCGCCAAGGACGACGAGGTCGACAAGGTGGTGGGCCTCGAGCTCGGCGCCGACGACTACGTCACCAAGCCCTACTCACCGCGCGAGCTGGTCGCGCGCATCCGTGCGGTGCT
>JBFGFQ010000184.1:0-5662 GCA_041579495.1 Nocardioides sp. | reverse complement strand
GCGCCTCGCCAAGCTGGCCGGCGGCGTGGCCGTCATCAAGGTCGGCGCGGCCACCGAGGTCGAGCTCAAGGAGCGCAAGCACCGCATCGAGGACGCCGTGCGCAACGCGAAGGCGGCCGTCGAGGAGGGCATCGTCGCCGGTGGCGGCGTGGCGCTCGTGCAGGCCTCGGCCACCGCGTTCGACAAGCTCGAGCTCGAGGGCGACGAGGCGACCGGTGCCAACATCGTGCGCGTCGCGACCGAGGCCCCGCTCAAGCAGATCGCGATCAACGCCGGCCTCGAGGGCGGCGTCGTGGCGGAGAAGGTGCGCAACCTGACCCCGGGCCACGGGCTCAACGCGGCCACCGGCGAGTACGTCGACATGATCGCCTCCGGCATCATCGACCCCGCCAAGGTGACCCGCAGCGCGCTGCAGAACGCCGCCTCCATCGCGGCGCTCTTCCTCACCACCGAGGCCGTCGTGGCCGACAAGCCGGAGAAGGCGCCCGCGATGCCGGGCGGCGACGGCGGCATGGGTGGCATGGGCGGCATGGACTTCTGATCCACCCCCACCCGTAGCACCAGCACCACCAGCAGGGCCCCCGCCGACACGGCGGGGGCCCTGCTGCGTCCCGCGGCGGCGCCGGAGGTTTGGGGCGGAGGGTGATGCGGCAGGCTGGGCCCGTGCCCGAGACCCCCGACGCCCCCGTCACCCCCGAGCCCGCCGACACGGTCACCACCACCGGCCGCGGCCCGCTGACCTGGGTGGTCGCCGGGCTCGCGGTCGTCGTCATCGTCGTGGTCGCCGCGGTGGCCCTGGTCGGCGGCGACGACGCCGAGGTGCCGCTCGCCGACGGCACCAGCACCAACGGTTCCGACGGGGCCGGGGACGACCCGGAGCCCACCGTCACACGGCTCGAGGTGGGCGCGGAGCCCGGGCGCTGCATGCGCCCCACCGCCGAGGCGATCGCCCGGCAGCCGCTGGCCCTCGAGGCCACCGTGGTCGGCATCGACGACGGCCTCGCGGTCCTCGAGCCGGTCCGCTTCTTCGCGGGCCGCGCCACCGACCGGGTCGAGGTCGCCGCACCGACCCAGAGCCAGCAGGCGCTGCTCGGCAGCGTGGCGCTCGAGGAGGGCGGGCGCTACCTCCTCGCCGCGGCCGACGGCCGGGTGCTGGGCTGCGGGCTCAGCGGCCCTGCCGAGCCCGAGCTGGCTGAGATGTACGCCGAGGCGTTCAACCGCTGAGCCGGTGGGGCACAGTGCAGGGGTGAGCCACAGTGCAGGGGTGCGCACCGCCGGACTCCTCCTCGCCGCCGGTGCCGGGCGCCGGATGGGCACGCCCAAGGCGCTGGTCACCGACGAGCGGGGTCCGTGGCTGACCCGGGCGGTGGCGCTGCTGCGCGACGGCGGCTGCGACACCGTCACCGTGGTGCTCGGCGCGTCCGCCGACCAGGCCCGGCGGCTGCTCGACCGCGGCGCGGACCCCGTCTCCGTGGTCGTCGCGGACGACTGGGCGCAGGGGATGGGGGCCTCCCTGGGTGCCGGTCTCGCCGCGCTGGAGGGGGCCGACGCGCAGGCCGCCCTGGTGACGCTGGTCGACCTGCCCGACCTGGTGCCCGCGGTCGTGCGCCGGGTGCGCGCGGCCGGCGACGGGCCCGGGGTGCTGGCGCGGGCGGCGTACGACGGCGTGCCGGGGCACCCGGTGCTGATCGGGCGCGAGCACTGGACGGGGGTGCGTGCCAGCGCCGTCGGCGACCAGGGCGCCCGCGACTACCTGGCGGCGCGGCCGGTGCTCCTGGTCGAGTGCGGCGACCTGGCCTCCGGCCACGACGTCGACACGCCCGGCACCCCGCACTGACCCGGCGCCCCACCCGGGTCGTGGCCTGGGTCGTGGCTCGGGTCGTGGGCTCTGCCCGCGCTATGGCGCGTCCGGAGGCACACGACCCGGACCACGACCCGGACCACGACCCGGACCACGACCCGAGCAGGGCTCAGGCGCGGCGGATCCGGATCGGCCCCTTGGCGGTCGAGGGGTCCACGACCCGGCCGCCCTGGGTGACCTCGACCTCGCCGGCGGCCACCAGCCGGCGGGCGGCGCGGCGGGCCGGCTCCATCAGCTCGCGCCAGCCCTCCCCGTCGTCACCGTCGTCGTCACCGTCGTCGCTGCGGGCCCCGCCGACCGCGCGGGCGGCCTCGGAGGGGCAGATGGTGCTGGTGCGGGGCCGGGCGGCCAGGAGGTCCAGGATGCTGGCCTCCAGCGCCCGGTCGGTGTCGGTGACCCCGTGGCGGCGGCAGGCGGTGGAGCAGTAGCGCACCTGCTCCCAGTCGCGCTCCCACTTCTTGCGCCACTCGATCGTGCGCCCGCACGACGCGCACGACTTGGGCTCGGGGGTGCTGGCGCGGCTCACCGCACCAGTCTGCGCCGGACGCCCAACCGGGCGCCAACACCCGCTGACTAGCCTGGCTGCATGGAGCTCCCCGAGGTGCCCGACGCAGCCGCCGTCGCGGCCCGCCTGCGCGAGACCGGCTACCTGTGCGACGACGACCTGGCCACGGTGGTGTTCCTGGCGCTGCGGATGCAGCGCCCGCTGCTCCTCGAGGGCGAGCCCGGCACCGGCAAGACCGCCCTGGCCGAGGCGCTGGCCGCCACCCTCGACCTGCCGCTGGTGCGGCTGCAGTGCTACGAGGGGATCGACGCCACCCAGGCGCTCTACGACTGGGACTTCCCCCGCCAGGTCCTCCACCTGCGCGCGCTCGAGGCCGCCGGCGGCGACGTCGACGCCGAGGGCGCCGAGAAGAGCCTGTACGACGAGCGCTTCCTGCTGGCCCGCCCGGTCCTGGCCGCGCTGCAGCAGGCCCCGGTGGTGCTGCTGGTCGACGAGGTCGACCGTGCCGACGACGAGTTCGAGGCGTTCCTGCTCGAGGTGCTCTCGACCTACCAGGTCTCCATCCCCGAGCTGGGCACCGTGCGGGCCACGACCCCGCCGGTGGTGGTGCTGACCTCCAACCGCACCCGCGAGCTGCACGACGCGCTCAAGCGCCGCTGCCTCTACCACTGGATCGACCACCCCGGCCTCGAGCGCGAGGTCGAGGTGGTGCGCACCCGGGCCCCCGAGGTCTCCGAGACCCTGGCCCGCCAGGTGGTGACCGTGGTGCAGCAGCTGCGCACCGGCACCGCCGCCGGCGCCCTGCAGAAGCCGCCGGGGGTCGCCGAGACCCTCGACTGGGCCCGCGCGCTGCACCACCTCGGCGCCACCGAGATCGACCTCGGGTCGGCGGCGCGCACCGTGGGCGCGCTGGTGAAGTACCGCGAGGACGCCGACCGGGTGCGCCAGGCCCTCGACCGGATGCTGGCGCCGTGACCCCGGGCGCCGCTGCCGCCACCCGCGGACCCGACGAGGTGCTGCTGGGCTTCACCCACGCGCTGCGCGCCGCCGGGGTCGGCGTCACCCACGACCGGGGTGCCTCGTTCCTGGCCGCGACGGCGCTGGTGGGTCTCGCCGACGTGGCCGCCGTGCGCGCCGCCGGCCGCGCCACGCTGTGCGCCGGCCCCGACGACCTCGCGCGCTTCGACCAGGTCTTCGCCGCGTGGTTCGACCCCCGCGGCGAGCTGCCGCGCTCCCGGCCCGCACCCGCCGGCGCCCCGGCGCCCGCGCTGCTGCCCGAGAACGACGCCGGTGCGGGCGGCGAGGGCAGCGACGACGACGAGGTGGTGCGCGCCATGGCCTCCGACGTCGAGGTGCTGCGCCACCGCGACGTGGCCGCGCTGAGCCCCGGCGAGAAGGCGCGGCTGGCCGACATGTTCGCCTCGCTGCACGTGCGCGCGCCGGTGCGGCGCACCTCGCGCCACGAGCGGTGGCGTCGCGGCGACGTCGACGCGGCCCGCACCGTGCGCGCCAGCCTGCGCCGGATGGGCGAGCCGGCCGAGATCGCCTGGCGCCGTCGCAGCGTGCGCCCGCGCCGGGTGGTGCTGCTCGTCGACGTGTCGGGCTCGATGAGCGGGTACGCCGACGCGCTGCTGCGCCTGGCCCACCGGCTCACCCACGCGCTGCCCGCCGCGCGGGTCGAGACGTTCACGCTCGGCACCCGGCTGACCCACCTGACCCGCGCGCTGCGGCTGCGCGACCCCGACCGGGCGCTCGTCGCGGCCGGGGAGGCGGTGCCCGACTGGTCGGGCGGCACCCGGCTGGGGGAGTCGCTGGGCGCGTTCCTCGACCGGTGGGGCCGCCGTGGCGCGGCCCGCGGTGCGGTCGTCGTCGTCCTCAGCGACGGCTGGGAGCGCGGCGACCCCGCGCTGCTCGCCGAGCAGGTCGCGCGGCTGCACCGGGTCGCGCACCGGGTCGTGTGGGTCAACCCGCACCGCGGCAAGGCCGGCTACGAGCCCGTGCAGCAGGGCGTGCTGGCGGTCCTGCCGCACGTCGACGACTTCGTGGCCGGGCACTCCCTGGCGACCTACGCCGAGCTCTGCGAGGTGATCGCCCGTGCGTGACGTGCTGCCCGAGCTGATGAGGTGGTGGGAGGCCGGTGAGAGCGTCGGCGTCGCCACGGTCGTGGCGACCTTCCGCTCCGCGCCGCGCCCCCCGGGCGCCTCGATGCTGGTGGGCCCCGACGACACCGCGGTCGGCTCGGTCTCGGGCGGCTGCGTCGAGGGCGCGGTCTACGAGCTGGCCCAGGAGGTCGTGGCCGGAGGCGCGCCCGTGCTGGAGCGGTACGGCGTCTCCGACGACGACGCGTTCGCCGTCGGGCTGACCTGCGGCGGCATCCTCGACGTGTGGGTCGAGGAGGTCTCGCGCGAGAGCTTCCCCGAGCTGGGGGCGCTCGCGGCCGACGTCGAGGCCGGGCTGCCGGTGGCGCTCGCGACCGTGATCGACCACCCCGACCCGGCCTGGCGCGGGCGACGCATCGTCGTACGCCCCGACGAGGAGCCGGTCGCCGGCTCGATCGGCTCCCCGCGCGCCGACGCCGCCGTGCACGACGACGCGCTCGGGCTGCTGGCCAGCGGCACCAGCGCGACGCTCTCCTACGGCCCCGACGGCGAGCGGCGCGGCGAGGGGATGCGGGTCTTCGTGTGGGCCTTCGCGCCCAAGCCGCGGATGCTGGTCTTCGGCGCCATCGACTTCGCCGCGGCCGTCGCCCGCGTCGGCAGCTTCCTGGGCTACCACGTGACCGTCTGCGACGCCCGTCCCGTCTTCGCCACCACCAGCCGCTTCCCCGATGCCGACGAGGTGGTCGTCGACTGGCCGCACCGCTACCTCGCCGCCGAGCAGGAGGCCGGCCGCGTCGACCAGCGCACCGTGCTCGCGGTGCTGACCCACGACCCCAAGTTCGACGTGCCGCTGCTCGAGGTCGCGCTGCGCCTGCCCGCGGTCGCCTACGTCGGCGCGATGGGCTCGCGCCGCACCCACGACGACCGGCTCGAGCGGCTGCGCGCGGCCGGGCTCACCGACGCCGAGCTCGACCGGCTCTCCAGCCCGATCGGCCTCGACCTCGGCGCCCGCACCCCCGAGGAGACCGCGATCTCGATCGCCGCCGAGATCATCGCCGGCCGCTGGGGCGGCACCGGCGAGCCGCTGGCCGCCACCGAGGGCCGCATCCACCGCGACCTGCCTCACGACCTCGACTGACCGGCGTACGGCGGGCCGTGGAGTTTTGTCGGCCGGCCGGCGAAACACCTGGGTGGACG
>JBFGFQ010000183.1:0-5701 GCA_041579495.1 Nocardioides sp. | reverse complement strand
GTCGTACGGCGCCTCGGTGCGCGAGTCGATGCGGGTCATCGCGTGCTCGTACTCCAGCACCAGCGCCTCGTGGCTGGAGTGGAAGTCGACGCGGTGGAACTCGTCGGGGTCGGCGCCGATCGCCTTCATGAAGGTCAGCGCGCGCTCGATGTCGGCGGCCATCGACTCGTAGCGCTGCCCGATCGGGCTGGAGCGCACGAAGTCGGTGTTCCAGGTGTGCACCTGGCGCAGGTCGGCGTAGCCGCCGGTCACGAAGGCGCGCACCAGGTTGAGGGTGGCGGCCGAGGCGTTGTAGACGTCGACCAGCCGCTGCGGGTCGGGCACCCGCGAGGCCTCGGTGAACTCGAAGCCGTTGACGGCGTCGCCGCGGTAGGCCGGCAGCGTGACGCTCTGGCCGTCGACGGTGCGGGTCTCGTTGTCGGAGGAGCGGGGCTTGGCGTACTGCCCGGCCAGCCGGCCCACCTTGACCACCGGCACGGAGCCGGCGTACGTCAGCACGACCGCCATCTGCAGCAGCACGCGCAGCTTGTTGCGCACGTTGTCGGCGGTGACGCCGGCGAAGGTCTCGGCGCAGTCGCCGCCCTGCAGCAGGAACGCCTCGCCGCGGGTCACCGCGGCGATCTTGTCGGTCAGGTCGTCGCACTCACCGGCGAAGACCAGCGGCGGCATCGTGCGCAGCTTGGCGACGGCGGCGTCGACGGCCGCGCGGTCGGGGTACGACGGCTGCTGGGCCGCTCCGCGGGCGTGCAGGCTCTCGAGGTCGGGGATGGCGCTCACCCGACCAGCCTACGTCCGGGTCGGACGCGCCTCCGATTCGTGGCCCGGCGGTGGGACGGGGTGTGGGCAGGGCCACGTCGCCGGCCCTCCGGTCGGGGCCGCGCCGCGGCTACCCGAAGAAGACCTCCGCCTCGGCGTACTCGGCGGGACTGACGGTCTTGAGCTCGCCGGTGCCCTCGGCGAGCGGGACCCGCTCGATGCGGGTGCCGCGCAGCGCCATCATGGTGCCGAAGTCGCCGTCGGCGACCGCGTCGGCGGCCTGCAGCCCGAAGCGGGTCGCGAGCCAGCGGTCGAAGGCCGTGGGCGTGCCGCCGCGCTGGATGTGGCCCAGCACCACCGCGCGGGCCTCCTTGCCCGTGCGCTGCTCGATCTCCCTGGCCAGACGGTCGCCGATGCCGCCCAGGCGGACGTGCCCGAACTCGTCGGTCTCGCCGGAGGAGAGCGTCATGTCGCCGCCCTCGAGGGGCACCGCGCCCTCGGAGACCACGATGATCGGGGCGTACTCGCTGCCGAAGCGGGTCTGCACGTGGTCGCAGACCGCGTCGATGTCGAAGGGCTGCTCGGGGATCAGGATGGCGCTGGCGCCGCCGGCCATGCCGGCGTGCAGGGCGATCCAGCCGGCGTGGCGGCCCATCACCTCGACCACCAGGACCCGGTGGTGCGACTCGGCGGTGGTGTGCAGCCGGTCGATGGCCTCGGTGGCGATGTTGACGGCCGTGTCGAAGCCGAAGGTGAAGTCGGTGCCGGAGAGGTCGTTGTCGATGGTCTTCGGGACCCCGACGACCTGCACCCCGGCGTCGGCGAGCTTGGTGGCCACCCCGAGGGTGTCCTCGCCGCCGATCGCGACGAGGGCGTCGACCCCGTCGGCTGCCAGGTTGGCCCGGATGCGCTCGACCCCGTCGTCGATGGCGAAGGGGTTGGTGCGCGAGGAGCCCAGGATGGTGCCGCCGCGCGGCAGGATGCCGCGGCACTCCTGGATGCCCAGCGGCATGGTCAGGCCCTCGAGCGGGCCCTTCCACCCGTCGCGGTAGCCGATCAGCTCGAAGCCGTGGTCGCGGACCCCACGGCGCACGACGGCACGGATGACGGCGTTGAGGCCGGGGCAGTCCCCGCCTCCGGTCAGGACTCCCACTCGCATGCCACGACCCTAGTGCGGTGCGCGCCGCACGGCCATCACCTCTCCCGGGGTCCGATCAGGCCACCAGCACCTCGGAGCGGTTGGTCACCCGCTCGGCCGCCAGCGGCAGCACCCGCGGCAGCCGCAGCGCCACCAGGGCACCCACCAGCGCGATGCCGGCCAGGGCCGCCCAGACCGGCCACTCCCCCCGGTCGAGCAGCCAGGCGAACGAGACCGGCGCGACCACGCCCGCCACGTTCCAGGCCAGCTGCACCAGCGAGAGGTAGCGCCCGCGCAGGTGCTCGGGCGCCGCCTCGGCCGACAGCGCGCCGTGCACCGGACCGCCGAGCAGCTCGCCGGCGGTGTAGACGACCGAGCCGAGCAGCAGCGCGGCCACCGCCAGGGCGACCGGCAGCGCGCCGGCGAGCAGCATGACGGCGTACGACGCGGCGAAGGTGGCGTGCGCCAGCAGCAGCACCCGCCAGCGCCGCGCGCCGGTCATGGCCCGCACGACCAGCCCCTGGCCGACGCCGACCAGCACCGTGTTGATCGTGAAGATCGTGCCGGTGACCCAGCCGGGCAGCCCCAGCACCGTGGTCGCGTAGACCGGCAGCACGACGTTGAGGACCATCATCGCCAGCGCGTAGGCCAGCTGGCCCAGCACCAGCAGCCGGTAGGGCCGGTCGCGCAGCACGGTGGCCCACGAGCCCGGCTCGGGGCGGTGCGCGGTGGCGGCGGTGGCCGGCACCGACAGCAGCAGCGCGAAGGCGACGGCGTACGACGCGGCGTTGGCGACCACGACGACGGCGTACGCCGTCGGGGTGCCGACCGTGATCGCGAGGCCCGCGGCGAGGCCGCCGAGCGCGAAGCCGACGTTGCGCAGCGCCCCCAGGAAGCCGAACCACCGCTCGCGCTCCCCCGGGCGCGAGATGGCCGCGACGATGGTGCCGTAGGAGCCCCAGAAGGCGGTGCGACCGATCGTCACCACGACGGTCCACAGCACGACCGAGGCGAAGGACCCGGTGAGCAGGTAGGCCAGGAAGCCGACGCCCTGCAGGGCGTTGCCGAGCAGCAGCACCGACTTGGCGCCCAGGCGGTCGACCACCCCGCCCAGCAGCGGCCCGGCGGGCAGCGCCACCAGGGCCGCCAGCGACAGGGCCGCCCCGACCGCGACCAGGTCGAGCGGGGTCGTGGCCAGGAAGTACAGCATCGAGACCGGCATGAAGACGCCGCTGCCGACGGCGTCGATCGCGATCGCGGTCACGAAGCGCCGGTGGTCCCCCAGGGAGGGCCAGCCGAGTCGCTCGGCCCAGACGGTCGCGTGTGGCACGCGCCGCATCCTCACACCCCGGCGGGCCCGGTCTCCATCTGTCCCCGGATCGCTACAGTCCCGGCATGACCTTCTCGATCGTGGCCCGTTCCGCCGACGGTGAGTCCTGGGGCGTGGCGGTCGCCTCCAAGTTCCTGGCCGTCGGCAGCGCCGTCCCGGCCGCGGTGGCGCAGGTGGGCGCCATCGCCACCCAGGCCGACGCCAACGTGGCCTTCAAGGGCCTGGCTCTCTCGCACCTCGACGAGGGGGCGACCGCCGAGATCGCCCTCGAGCGCCTGCTCGAGGAGGACGAGGGCCGCGACCACCGCCAGGTCGGCATCGTCGACGTCGACGGCGGCGCCGTCACCTTCACCGGGCCCGCCTGCCTCGACTGGGCCGGCGGGCGCAGCGGCGACGGGTACGCGCTGCAGGGCAACGTGCTCACCGGCGAGGAGGTGCTCGAGGCGATGGAGTCCGCGTTCCTCGGCTCCGACCCCGGCGCACCCCTGGGCGCCCGGCTGCTGGCCGCCCTGCACGCCGGGGACCGCGCCGGCGGCGACCGCCGGGGGCGCCAGTCGGCGGCGCTGCTGGTGGTGCGCGATGGCGCCGGCTACGGCGGGCTCGACGACATCGAGGTCGACCTGCGCGTCGACGACCACGCCGACCCGGTGGTCGAGCTGGGCCGGCTGCTCGACCTCAACGAGCTGTACCTGACCGCCTCCACCGACGAGGAGAAGGTGCCGGTCACCCCCGACCTGGAGGCCGAGCTCGAGCGCTTCGCCACCGAGGCGGGGCACCGCGACTTCCGGGCCTGGGTCGGCACCGAGAACTACGAGATGCGCGTCGACCCCGAGCTGGCGTGGATCGACCGTCGGATCCTGGCCGTCGTGCGCGGGGGCGCTGACGGGGGCGCTGCGTGAGCGGTGTGCTGGCCATCGACGCCGGCACCACCGGCGTCACCGCGGTCGTCGTCGACGCCGCCGGTGGGATCACCGCCCGGGGCTACCAGGAGTTCGCCCAGCACTTCCCCCACCCCGGGTGGGTCGAGCACGCGCCCGAGGAGATCTGGCAGGCGACCCTCCAGGCGGTGCGCGAGGTCCTGGGCCAGGTCGACGCGTCCGCGCTGACCTCGATCGGCATCACCAACCAGCGCGAGACCGTGCTGCTGTGGGACCGCGAGACCCTGGGCTCCCCGCGGCGCGCCATCGTCTGGCAGGACCGGCGTACGGCCGACATCTGCGTGCGGCTGCGCGACGAGGGCCACGAGCCCCGGGTCACCGAGCTCACCGGGCTGCGCCTCGACCCGTACTTCTCGGGCACCAAGCTGGCCTGGCTGGCCGAGCACGAGCCGCGCACCTGGGGTCTGGTCGAGGAGGGCCGGTACGCCGTCGGCACCGTCGACTCCTACCTGGTCGCGAGGATGACCCGCGGTCTCGAGCACGTCACCGACGTCTCCAACGCCTCCCGCACCCTGCTCTACGACCTGACCACCGGCGACTGGTCGCCCGAGCTGTGCGCGCTCCTCGGGGTGCCGCTCGACGCGCTGCCCGAGATCGTGCCGAGCTGGGGCGAGGTCGCCACCACCGACCCGCGCTCGTTCCTCGACCTGTCGTTGCCGATCGCCGGGATCGCCGGCGACCAGCAGGCGGCGCTCTTCGGGCAGACCTGCTTCGACGAGGGCGACGCCAAGTGCACCTACGGCACCGGCTCGTTCATCCTGGTCAACACCGGCACCGAGCTGGTGCGCTCCGACGCCGGACTGCTCACCACCGCCGCCTGGCGCTCCCCCGACGGCACCGACACCTTCGCCCTCGAGGGCGCGATCTTCGTGACCGGCGCCGCCGTGCAGTGGCTGCGCGACGGGCTGCAGGTCATCGGCTCCGCGGCCGAGACCGAGGCGCTCGCCTCGACCGTGGAGAGCTCCGACGGGGTCGTGTTCGTGCCCGCGCTGACCGGTCTCGGCGCCCCGCACTGGGACCCGCACGCGCGCGGCACCATCCACGGCCTGACCCGCGGCACCACCCGCGCCCACCTCGTGCGCGCCACCCTCGAGGCGATCGCCTTCGAGGTCCGCGACGTGCTCGAGACCATGGACGCGATGGGACCGGCGCGCACCTCGCTGCGCGTCGACGGCGGCGCCTGCGCCAACGACCTGCTCTGCCAGCTCCAGGCCGACCAGCTCGGCATCGACGTGCAGCGCCCGCGCCTGGCCGAGACCACCGCCCTCGGCGCCGCCTTCCTCGCCGGCCTGGGCACCGGTGTCTGGGGCTCCACCGACGACCTGCGCGAGACCTGGCAGCTCGACCGCACCTTCTCCCCCCGCGGCGACCGCGCCCGCGCCGACGCCGACCACGCCCGCTGGCAGGAGGCCGTCCGGCGCTCCGAGGGCTGGGCCCTCCTCTGACCAGCCCCACACCCCCGACCCGGCCCAAATCCCCCGCCGACCCGGCCTGAATCCCCCGCCGACCCGGCCTGAATCCCCCGCCGACCCGTCCTAG
>JBFGFQ010000182.1:0-5754 GCA_041579495.1 Nocardioides sp. | reverse complement strand
GAGGGGCCACTTCATCGCCAAGGGTGGCAACGACTTCTGGGGCGTCTCGCCGCTGCTCCCGGGCAAGGCGACGCCGAAGTCGAAGCACGCCCGCCCGCTGCTGATGATGAGCGACCGCGACAGCGGTCTGTGGATCCTGCGCTACACCGGTCGGGAGTGACCGGCGCGTAGCTCCGTCCGACGGCCCCCATCACCTCCGGGTGGTGGGGGCCGTCGTGCGTCCGGCCCCGCGCGCGGACGTCGCGACGGCAGGTCTCCCACCGCGGGACGCTCGCGGAGGAGGGGGCCCGCCACGCCGACATGAATGGTGCAAACTCTATAAAGTTAGGTTACTTTGGCTACTCACTCACTTTGAACGACATAGGAGCACGCACATGTGGTTGGTCGCAGCCTTCGCCCTCGCAGGCGGTTTGGCCCAGCTCGTCGACGGGACCTTGGGCATGGGCTTCGGGGTCACCTCGGCCACCGTGCTCCTGGCGCTCGGTGTCGCCCCCGCTACTGCCAGCGCGGCCACGCACGCCGCCAAGCTGCCCACGACGCTGATCTCGGGTCTCTCCCACTGGCGCGTCGGCAACGTCGACAAGGCGGTGCTGGTCCGGGTGGCGATCCCCGGCGCGATCGGCGGCTTCCTCGGCGCCGTGGTGCTGACCTCGATCAGCCTGGCCGCCGCGAAGAGCGGGATGGCGGCGCTGCTGCTGTTCTTCGGTGCCGTCATCCTCGTGCGGTTCGGTTTCGGGCTGCGCATCATCCCGACCCCCAAGTCGGGGCACACCGCGCGCTGGCTCTCGCCGATCGGCCTGCTCGGCGGGTTCGTCGACGCCACCGGTGGCGGCGGCTGGGGCCCGGTCGTCACGCCCAGCCTGATGACGGTCACCAGTCACGAGCCCCGCAAGGTCGTCGGCACCACCAACGCCGCCGAGTTCGCCGTCGCGGTGGCGGTCTCCATCGGCTTCATCACGGGCGCCGCCCACCAGGACATCCCGTGGCTGCCGGTGCTGGGCCTGGTCCTCGGTGGCGTCATCGTGGCCCCGATCGCCGCGCGGCTGGCCGGCCGCATGCCCCACGCCCCGATGGGCGTCCTGGTCGGCGGACTGATCATCCTGGTCAACAGCGTCGTCGTCCTCGGTGCCGTCGCCGACCTCCCGCTCTGGCTCGACCTGGCGCTGATGGCCTCCTGGCTGCTCCTCGTGGAGCGCATCGCCCGCAAGGCGTGGCACAAGGAGCGCGCCGAGCGGCGTGCCGCGGCTGCGACCGCGCACGCCCTGGTCTGAGCGGTCGGTGAGTCCCGTCGGGGCGTAACGACCGTCACGGTCCAGCGTTGGACCGGCATGCTCCGCAACCTCCGCCTCCTGCTCGCTCCCTCCGTCGCGGCGGGGCTGGTCCTCGCTCTGGGGGCCGCCCCGGCGCAGGGAGTCTCGACAGGCTCGACCAACGGAGGCAGCTCGACCGACGCAGGGGGAGGGCTCCCGGAGGGCGTGCCCGCCGCGGCGACCCGACCCGAGCCGAGGCTGGACAAGCCGAAGGGCTGGCCGTTCGCCCAGCGGGTCTCGCGCACCTCGGGCACTGAGCGGCTGCACGGGGGAGCGTCGTACTGGACCGACTTCGTGTACGACGACCACGGCGCGGCGGTGCCGAGCGGGTTCAGCCTCGACAACATCGCCACGCTGGCGCCCACGCAGGGCGTCTACGACCAGCCGGTGGAGGCGGCCGGCAACGGGGCCGACGTGTTCGTGGCGGCCACGGGCGCGGACCGGCGGGCGACGTACTGGCGGGTGGACTGGACGACGCTGGCCAGCCGTGACGTGCCGATCGCGGTGTGGGCCTTCGACACCGACCGCGACGCCAGCACCGGGACGGACGAGTGGCCGGCCGCCGCCGGTGTCACCTCACCCGGGCTCGAGCAGGCGCTCGTCGTCTCCGGCCGCGGCGCCTGGCTGCACGACCTCGCGACCGGCGACGCCACCGACGTGACCAGGAACGGCGGGCGGCTGACCGTCGACGAGTCCACCCGATCGTTCACGGTGCGCGTACCCAAGCAGCTGCTGCGCGCCCGCGGCTCGTGGCGCGTCCGGCTCGCCGCCGGCCTCGCCGACGACACCGGTGAGGCGATGGCCCGGCCCACGATGAGCGGCGGCGTACCGCTGCCGCCCGGCCTGCCGCACGTCTACAACCTCGCCTTCCGCACCCCCGACCAGGAGACCCCGGTCGTCACCGACAGCCAGACCGCCGGCCTCGCCGCCGCGTTCCAGGCCGTCGCGGCCGGCAACCCGGTCACCGACCAGCTCGGCGTCGACGGTCAGGCGCGCTTCGTCACCGGCAACTTCTGGATGGAGGACGCCCAGGCCGACGCGCTCGCCACCGGCGACGCCGCACCGTTCTCCCACGTCGTGCGCTGGCGCGACCTGCGCCGCAAGGAGCGCACCCGCGAGCCGCTGGTGCACGGCCCCAGCAACCGCTGGTACCTCTCCCGCCTCGACCTCGGCGAGGGCGTCGTCGACGACGAGGGGCAGGGCAGCGGCGACGGCGCCCCCAACTTCCTCTCCCCGGTGCAGCCCTACGCCGTCCACGTCCCCACCTCGTACCGCCGCGGCGACGCCGCCCCGCTCACCTGGACGCTGCACTCGCTGGGCGTCAACCACAACCAGTACGCCGCCTACGACCCGCAGCTGATGCAGCGGCTCTGCGAGGACCGCGACTCCATCTGCGCCGGCACGCTGGGCCGCGGACCCGACGGCTGGTACTTCGACGAGGCCGAGGTCGACTACTGGCAGGTCTGGCGCGCGCTGGCCGACGGCTTCGACCTCGACCCCAGCCGCACCGTCCTGACCGGCTACTCCATGGGCGGCTGGGCCGGCTACCACCTCGGGCTCGCGCACCCCGACCTGTACGCCGAGACCGTCGTGCTCGCCGGGCCGCCCCAGTGCGGGGTCTCCGTCGACGCCGACCAGCTCGTCTCGCCCGCCTTCGGCGGCCGCTGCACCACCGACGGGACGGCGTACGACCTGGTCGGCAACGCCACCTGGCTGCCGTTCCGGATCGGCCACGGCACCCTCGACCAGCTCGTGCCGTTCACCTCGGTCGAGCGGCAGGTCGCCCGGTTCGCCGACGCGGGGCTGCGGCACCGGTTCGTGCGCTACCCCGGCGAGGACCACCTGGTCTTCGCGGTGCAGGACCGGTTCGCCACCGTCATCGACGGGCTCGGCCTGCCGACGGTGACCCGCGACCCCCGCGACATCGACTTCACCTGGCGCCCGCACCTGACCCGCCGCGGGCTCGGGATCGGCGCGACCACGGCGTACTGGACCCGCGGCCTCGCCGCCCGCGCCTCCGGCCCCGGCACCCTGGCCCGGGTGCGGGCCACCTCGGAGCGGATCCCCGACCGGGTGCACGTGCCCACCACCACCGGCCCGACGCCGGTGGCCAGCCCGCTGCCCGCGCTGCTGCAGGAGACGACCTGGCGGGACGGCGCGCGGCTGCCCGTGCGCGACCGCCTCGGGCTGCGGCTGACCAACGTCGCGCGGGTGAGCGTCGACCTGGACCGGGCGCGGTGGCGCTGCGGCAGGCTCGAGGTCGTCTCCGACGGCGCCGCCGTCGTGCGGCTGGTGCGCGGTGACCGGGTGGTGCGCGCGCTGCGGGTCGGCGAGGGACGGAAGGTGCTGCGCCGCCCCTGCTGAGCGGCCTCGGCGGTTGTCCACAGGCCCGGGACCGGCGGTGTCGCCGCCGCGCGATCCCGGGGAGGCTGGGGTCATGACCGACACCCGCCCGCCCTTCCCGCCGGTGGTCTACGCGCCGACGCGAGAGCACGCCGACGCCACCCAACGGCTCGCCCTGCACCGCGCCCACGACGGGCGGGTCGCCCTGTTCGTCTACTCCGCCCTCGACCGGTTGACCGACTTCTACGACGCCGGCTGCCCGTGGGTGCTGCTGTCGGTGGCCGACCTGCAGGCGGCGCACGAGCAGGCCCCCTACGACCTGCTCTACCTCGACAAGCGGCCGAGCCCCGGTCCCGTCCCGACCGCCCCGCGATGAGCGTCGAGCTGCGGTGGCGCACCGCCGAGGCGATCACCGACGACCTCGAGCGGGCCCGCGCTGCCATCGAGGACTGCGGCAGCCGGGCGCCCCGGGCTGTCGACGCCGGCGACCTCACGCCGGTGGTCGCCGAGATGCTGGCGCGGATCACCGCGGCCGCCGCCGAGCTCAGCGCCGGCCTGCTCGGCGCCAGCGACAACGTCCGCGCGGCCGTCGCCGGTCTGCAGAGCGCCGACAGCGCCACCCAGGAGGCCTTCACCACCAGTCAGTGGTGGTGATGATGGGCATCGACACCGAGCTCGAGGGCTCACCCGACTCCATCGACGCCGCGGCCCGCTGGCTCGAGCACACGCTCGCCGAGGCCCTCGGCGGGGGCGGCGAGCTGGTCGCCACGGCCCGCCGGGTCGCGTCCTCCGACTGGGACGGCGCCGCCGCGGCCGGGTTCGTCTCGCGCATGGGTGTGGCCGTCGAGAAGCTCGACCTCGTCCACCGCAGCACCTCCTCCGCGGCGCGCGAGCTGGCGGCGTACGCCGGCACGCTGCGCCGGCTGCAGGCGCGGATGGCCGGGATCCGGGCGTCGGCGCGAGCCGCGGGGCTCACCGTCTCGGCGTACGTCGTCGAGCCGCCCGGCGCCGCCGGCCACCCCGGTGCACACCAGGCGCGGGTCGAGGCCTACGAGCGGCTGGCGGCCGAAGCGACCGCGGTGCGTCGGGAGCTGCTCGCCGGTGCCCTGGCGGTGGAGGACGAGCACCGCGGCCTGAGCGGGTCGGGGCTGGCGCTGACCGCGCTCGACATCGCCGGCGGGTTCGGGGTGGGCGCGGTGGAGGTGCACTCGTCCTTCGGGCGCGAGACCGGCAAGGGGCTGGTCAAGCAGGCCGACGACTACCTGGACCTGATCGGGCGGGACGCGGGCGGCTTCGGCAACCACGACCTCGAGCACTGGGACGAGCGCAAACGCGTGGGGACGGAGATGGTGCGGCGGGCCGACGAGTCCGATCTCGGCGCCAAGGTCACGTCCTGGAAGCTCGGTGGCGCCCTCGCCGTGGTCGGCGTCGGCCTCGACCTGGCGGCGGGGGAGAGCCCGACCCAAGCGGTGGTGTCCGGCGGGGGCGGCTTCATCGCGTCCGTAGGCGCCGGGATGGTCACCGGGGCTGCGGTCGGCTCGCTCATCCCGGTGCCGGGCGTCGGCACCGCGGCGGGCGCCGTCGTGGGCGCCGGGGCCGGTGTCTTCACCTCGGGCGCCATCGACTCGATCTTCGAGGACGGACCCGACGTCGCGAGCGCACTGGAAGCCGGCTGGGAGTCGCTGAAGGACACCGGTGGTGCGATCGGTGGCGGAGTCGGAGCCGTCGTGGGCGGCATCGGCGGCTACTTCGACTGAGGAGGAACCGTGGGCAGCACCCGTCGCAACGTGCTCTACGCCCTGGGCTACGCCGGCCTCGCGCTCCTGGGTGCGGCCATCGCGAGCATCGGCGAGGTCGGAGCGGTGGTCTTCGGGTCGCTGCTGCTCCTGGTGGCCGGGGCCGGGTTCGTGATGGTCGGCCTGGATCAACGGCTGCTCGTCCGGACACCCGCGGTCGAGGTGGGGACGGCGCCGTCGGGCGCCGCGGCCCTGGTCTTCCGGTACTCGAGGGCGCCGGTGCTGATGCAGGCCCTGGGCACCCCGGTGGTCATCGTCTGGTGCTGGGGGTCGGCGGTGCTCGCAGCCAGTGCGGGGCATCCGGG
>JBFGFQ010000181.1:0-5807 GCA_041579495.1 Nocardioides sp. | reverse complement strand
CGCGTCCTCGACCCACGACCCGGCCCACGACCCGGCCCACGACCCAGCCCACGACCCAGCCCACGACCCAGCCCACGACCCGGCCCACGACCGGCGGGGCTCAGCCGCGGTCGAGGTCGACGACCTCGGGGGTGTGCAGGCGCACCATGAAGCGCCGCACGTGCAGCGGGGCGCTGCGCCGGGTGGCCCGGCTGACCGCCACCATCACGAGGAACGACAGCGGCACGCTCCAGGCGGCCGGGCGGCGCAGCAGGATCTCGACCCAGCCGTCGGCCCAGCCGGGGAAGAGCGTCAGCACCGCCGCGAGCCCCGAGCCGAGCCCGCCGGCGGCCAGCCCCGCCACCGCGCCGGCCGCGGTGAGCCCGCGCCACCAGATGCCGAGCAGCAGCAGCGGGCAGAAGGTCGAGGCCGAGACGGCGAAGGCGAGGCCCACCGTCGTCGCCACCCCGACCTCCGACTCCGACAGCGAGACGACGGCCGGCACCACGACCGCCAGCACCGCGCCGACGCGGAAGGCGGCGACCCCGCCCAGACGACGCCCGGCGTACGCGCGGCCGGTGACGTCCTGGCTCAGCACGCCCGCGACGGCGATGGCCAGCCCCGACGACGTCGACAGGAACGCGGCGAAGGCACCGCCCACCACGAGACCGGTCAGCAGGTCACCGCCGAGGCCGGGCAGCATCAGCCGCGGCAGCTCGAGCACCAGCGCGTCGGAGCGTCCGCTGGCCGCCAGCTCGGCGGCGTACACGCGACCGAGGGCGCCGTAGACCGGCGGCACCATGTAGAAGACGCCGATCAGCACCAGCACCACCAGCGTCGTACGACGCGCGGCGCGGCCGTCGGGGTTGGTGTAGAAGCGCACCACGACGTGCGGCAGCCCCATCGTGCCCAGGAACGTGGCGATGATCAGCGAGTAGGTCAGGTAGAGCCCCATCGATCCCGACTCGGCCAGCGGGCTCGACCACGACAGCGACCGGCTCGCGCCGGCGTGCACCGCGTCGGGGCCGGCCCCCGGGCGGCCGTCGCCCGACCACACGACCAGCAGCACGGCGGCCGGGACGAGCAGGGCGGTGAGCTTGAGCCAGTACTGGAAGGCCTGCACCAGGGTGATCGAGCGCATCCCGCCGCTGATGACGTTGACCAGCACCACCGAGGCCACGACCAGCGAGCCCAGCCAGGTCGGCCCGCCCACGGCGCTGGCCAGGGTGATGCCGGCGCCCTGGAACTGCGGCAGGAGGTAGAGCCACCCGATGCCGACGACCAGCAGCGAGCAGGCGCGGCGCACCGTCTGCGAGTCGAGCCGCGCCTCGGCGAAGTCGGGCAGCGTGTAGGCGCCCGAGCGGCGCAGCGGTGCCGCGACCAGGGTCAGCAGCACCAGGTAGCCCGCGGTCCAGCCGACGGGGTACCAGAGCATGTCGGCACCGAAGGTCAGCAGCAGCCCGGCGACGCCGAGGAAGGAGGCGGCCGAGAGGTACTCGCCGCTGATCGCGGAGGCGTTCATCCGCGGCCGCACGGTGCGGGAGGCGACCATGAAGTCACTGGTGGTGCGCGAGAAGCGCAGCCCGTAGGTGCCGATGGCCAGCGTGGCGACGCTGACCAGCACCAGCGCGATGATGCCGGGCGCGGCGTCGAGGTCGGGCCTCACCGCCGCCCACCCCGGCGGGGCGCGGGACCGGGCCCCCGGCCGGCCTCCATCAGCTCGACGAAGGCGTCCTCGTTGCGCTCGGCGCGCCGCAGGTAGCGCCAGCCCAGCAGCACCAGGAACGGGTAGGCCAGCACGCCCAGCAGCAGCCAGGCCAGCGGCAGCCCGAGCACCTGCACGTCGGTCAGTCCCGGCGCCAGCACGAACAGCACCGGCAGCACGCCGAGGCCCAGGACCAGGGTCGCCAGGGTGCGCGCCGCCAGCCACAGCTGCTCGCGCAGCAGCGAGCCCAGGTAGAGCGCGCCCAGCGGTGTCTCGGCGTCGACCTCGCGCGTGCGCGCCAGCGGCGTACGCCGCCGCGGCGGGCCGGTGACCCGCACCCGGGCCGGTGGCTCGTTCACGCCCGCATCCTCACGACTGGCCCCTCACGACTGGACCCTCACGACTGGCCCCGCCGCAGCAGGAGGTCGCGCAGCTGGCGGGTGTGGCGGCGGCTCACGCCGAGCTCGATCCCGGGTCCGCCGGGCTGGCCCCCGGGGCCGGTCACGACCACCGAGCAGCGCCCGGCGTCCATCCGCACCTCGTGCACGTGGGCCAGCGAGACCAGCAGGGAGCGGTGGATGCGCACGAAGCCGGCCGGGGCCCAGTCCTCCTCGAGCGTCGACAGCGCGGCGCGCACCAGGTGCGACCCGTCGGGGGTGTGCAGGCGCGCGTAGTCGCCCTGCGCCTCGACGTGGGTGATCTCGGAGCGGTGCACGAAGCGGGTCACCCCGCCGAGCTCGACGGGGATCTGCAGGTCCTGGTCGGCCGTGGCGCGGGCGTCGCCACCGCCGACACGGCGCACCGCCTCGGCCAGGCGCTCGGCACGCACCGGCTTGAGCACGTAGTCGACGGCCTGCAGGTCGAAGGCGTCGACGGCGTGGCCCTCGTGGGCGGTGACGAAGACGACCGCGGGTGGCTGCTTGAAGCGGGTCAGCACCTGGGCGAGCTCGAGGCCGGTCAGGCCGGGCATCTGGATGTCGAGGAAGAGCGCGTCGACCTCCTGCTCCTGCAGCACCCGCAGCGCCTGGGTGGCCGAGTCGCAGGTCAGCACCTCGCCGACGCGGTCGTCGCGCTGCAGCAGGTAGGCCAGCTCGTCGAGGGCCGGTCGCTCGTCGTCGACGACCAGGACCCGCATCCGCGGCCCGCTCACGGGTGCACCCCGGGGGCGAACTTCGGCAGCCGCACCACGACCTTGGTGCCGGCACCCGGCGCGGTCTCGACGACCAGGCCGTGGTCGTCGCCGTACACCGCGCGCAGCCGGCCGTCGACGTTGCCGAGCCCGACGGAGTCGAGCGTCTGGTCGCCCGCCAGCACGCGCCGGATGTGCTCGGGATCCTCGCCGACGCCGTCGTCCTCCACCTCGATCACGCACTCCTGCCCCTGGTCGATGGCCGCGATGCGGATGTGCCCGCCGCCCTCGGCGGACTCCAGCCCGTGCCGCACCGCATTCTCGACCAGCGGCTGGACGCAGAGGAAGGGCACGGCGACGCTGAGCACCTCGGGGGCCACCGAGAGCGTGACCCGCAGCCGGTCGCCGAAGCGGGCCTGCTCGAGCAGCAGGTAGCGCTCCACCGAGCGCAGCTCCTCGGCGAGGGTGGTGAACTCGCCGTGGCGGCGGAAGGAGTAGCGGGTGAAGTCGGCGAACTCGAGCAGCAGCTCGCGCGCCCGGTCGGGGTCGGTGCGCACGAAGCTGGCGATGGCGCCCAGGGAGTTGTAGACGAAGTGCGGGCTGATCTGGGCCCGCAGCGCGCGCACCTCGGCCTCCATCAGCCGGGTGCGCGAGGAGTCGAGCTCGGCGAGCTCGAGCTGCCCCGACACCCAGCGGGCCACCTCGTCGGCGGCGCGCACCAGCCCGGCCGAGGCGTACGGGCCGAAGACCTGCAGGCTGCCGATCACCCGGTCCTCCACCACCAGCGGGCTGATCACCGCCGCGCGCACCGCGCACGACCCCTGCCGGCCGGCCGGGCAGGGCAGCTCGCGGCGCGAGACCACCTGGGTGCCGCTGCGCGCCAGCGCCTCGGCCACCAGCGCCGGCACCTGGGCGGCGTGGTGCTGGCCGGCACCGTCCCAGGCCAGCAGGTCGGCGGTGTCGGTGAGCGCGATGGCGGGGGTGCCGAGCAGCGCGTGCAGGTGCTTGATCGAACGCTCGGCGCTCTCGCGGGTCAGCCCGGCCCGCAGCGCGGGGGCGGCCAGCGAGGCGGTGTGCAGGGTGCGGAAGGTGGTCCGGTCGGCGTCGGAGCCCAGGTGCGTACGCCGCCACGGGCGCGGCAGGCGGGCCACCCCGGTCCCTCAGCCCCTGCTCATCGGAGGCTCACCGGAAGTCGATGAGCAGCATCGAGGTGTCGTCGTCGGCGACCGAGTGGCGCGGCGCCTTGGTGACCTCGTCCTCGATGCGCGGCATGCTGCCGGTGGTGACGGTCCAGGGCGGGTCGGACTGCTGGGTGTCGTCGACGTCGCGGGTGCCGTCGGGCACCGGGACGGGGGCCGCCTGCGGGCGGACCCGGGCGCGGAAGCACGAGGTCAGGTAGGGCAGCTGCATGCCGTCCATGCCGCGCCCGTAGTCGTCGTACAGCGCCATCACATCGGCGAGGAGCTGCTCGCGCTCGGGTGCGTCGAGCGTCGAGACGGAGGAGAGCGACGAGACGTAGTCGACGATCGACTCGCGGTCGAGGACCTGCCAGTGCTTGGAGGTGCGCTCCTCGGCGTCGTCGAAGAGGTCGCTGTCGGCGAGGGGTCGGGTCAGCTCGTCGAGCGGGTGCTCGGGGCCCAGGATGCGCCCGAGCTTGCGCACCCACGGGATCCGCACGTCGCGCTGGTGCCAGACCAGGGACAGGTGGCCGCCGGGCTTGAGGACGCGGGCGATCTCGGGCAGCGCCCGGTCGTGGTCGAACCAGTGGAAGGACTGCGCGGCCACCACCACGTCGTACCCGCGGTCGGCGGCGGGCAGCTCCTCGGCGCCCGCGACGCTGGTGCGCACGCCGGGCAGCCGCTCGCGCAGCACCGCCAGCATCCGCTCGTCGGGATCGGTGGCGTGCACCAGGTGGCCCAGGGCCACCAGCTGCTCGGTGAGGCGGCCGGTGCCGGCCCCCAGCTCGAGGACGGTCAGGCCCCCGCGCTGCTCCCCGCCGCCGAGCCAGGCCGCGACGTCGCGCGGGTAGGTCGGCCGGCCCCGGTCGTAGGCCGACGCCACCTGCCCGAAGGAGCGCGCGTGCGGGAGGGGATCACTCATCAGGGCGAGCGTATCGGCTCGATACCCTCGACGGCGTGACCTCTGATGCGTTGTCCTGGCTGGTGTCGCTCGAGGGTGTCCCCAGCGGCCTGGCCGCCGCCCGCGACGGCATCGACGTCGTGCTGCGCGACCGCGGGCTGCGGCGCACCAGCCCCGAGACCACCGGCGAGTCGCTGCTGCGCGGTGCGCACGCCAGCGCCGTGCTCGAGGGCTCGACCTCCACGCTGGCCGAGGTGCGGGCGGGGGAGGGCGACGCGATCGCCCAGGACTCGCTGCGCCTGTCGACCGAGCTGCTCTCGCTGGTGCCGACCCTGGGCCGCGCGCCGCTCCAGGCGCTGGCCCGGCTGCACGCGCTCGCCGCGGCCGGCAGCCTGCCCCCCGAGCAGTGCGGGCGCCCCCGCGACGCCGAGTCGGCCGGCCGGCTGCGCGAGCTGGCCGACCTGCTCACCGGCAGCGCCGGCTCGCCCGGTCTGCTCGTGGCCGCCGTGGTGCACGCCGACCTGGCCACCGCCGCCCCCTTCGCCTCCCACAACGGCCTGGTCGCCCGGGCCGCCGAGCGTCTCGTGCTGGTCGCCCGCGGCGTCGACGAGAAGTCGCTGGTGGTGCCCGAGGCCGGGCACCTCGCCCTGCGCGAGGCCTACGAGTCCAACCTGCGTGGCTACGCCACCGGCGGCGACGCCGGCGTGCACTCCTGGCTGCTCTACGCCACCGAGGCGTACGCCGCCGCCGCCGAGGCGTCGCCGCTGCGCCGGCCCGCCGAGGGCTGATCCCTGGCCGGTCGTCTGGCCGGTCGTCGGGGCGGGCAAGCAGATGGCCCCGGGAGCAGTGCTCCGCGGGGCCATCGCTGACACGTGTCCTGGCTGGCTACCAAGCGTGCACTCATAAGCTGTCTCG
>JBFGFQ010000180.1:0-5819 GCA_041579495.1 Nocardioides sp. | reverse complement strand
CTCGGCGTCGACGTGCATGGTCCGCAGCTTGAGGATCGAGAAGACCTCGCCGTCGCGCCCCACCCGCTGCTGGCGGAAGAGCGCCGGGCCGGGGGAGTCGAGGCGCACGAGCGCCATCAGGGCCAGCATGAGGGGCGCGAGGACCACCAGCGCCACGGCGCAGGCGCCACGCTCCCAGGCGGTCTTCAGGGCCCGCCTGGGGCCGGTCAGGTCGGCGTGGCGCACGTGCAGCAGCGACAGGCCGCCAGTGCGGCGCAGCACCGCGCGCACGGTGCGCGCCAGGATCCACGCGTCGAGGCGCAGGCTCCAGTTGTCGACGTAGCGCGAGTCCAGGCGCACCGTCATCGCCCACGGCAGGTCGGAGCGCCCCGAGACCTGCCACAGCCCGGTGATGCCCGGGCGCACCGCCAGGCGGCGCAGCGCGTCCTCGTCGTACGTCGTCACCTCGCCGGGCAGCGGCGGGCGCGGCCCGACCAGGGCCATGTCGCCGCGCACGACGTTGACCAGCTGGGGCAGCTCGTCGAGCGAGAGCCGGCGCAGCCATCGACCGACGCGGGTGACGCGGGGGTCGTCGCGCATCTTGAACAGCGCGCCGTCGGCCTCGTTGCGGGCACGCAGCTCGTCGAGCCGCTCCTCGGCGTCGACGTGCATGGTCCGCAGCTTGAGGATCGAGAAGACCTCGCCGTCGCGCCCCACCCGCTGCTGGCGGAAGAGCGCCGGGCCGGGGGAGTCCAGGCGCACGAGAGCCACCAGGGCGAGCATCAGGGGCGCCAGCACCACCAGGGCCACCGCGCACGCGCCGCGCTCCCAGGCGGTCTTGAGGGCCCTCCTGGGGCCGGTCAGGTCGGCGTGGCGCACGTGCAGCAGCGACAGGCCGCCAGTGCGGCGCAGCACCGCGCGCCCGGAGTCGACGTCGTGCAACCCGGGGCCGATGAGCAGCTCGACGCGGTCGCGCTCGAGCAGCCACCCCAGGCGGCGCAGGGACGACGCGTCGAGGTGGCGGCAGGGCAGGGCGACCACGCAGTCGGCGCGGTGCTCGTGCACCAGGTCGGGCACCGAGGAGAAGCCCGAGGCGGTGGGTAGGTCGATGCCCACGCAGCCCTTGGGTCCCGCCACGCAGGCCGCGACGACCTCGACGTCGGTGCTGTCCTGCAGCTCCTGGGCGAGCCGGCGGACCTGGCGCCGGTGGCCCACGAGCACCACGCGGGTGGGCGGCGGCCGACGCAGCGACGACGCCAGGCGCAGGCCGGCGCTGGTGAGGCTGACGGCGCCGGCGGCGGTCACGAGGTCGTCGGCGGGCACCAGGAGCCCGGTCAGGCCGCTCAGCAGCGCACCCAGCGCGACCAGGTGGACGCCCGAGAGGCCGATCCGCACCAGGTCGGCGCGGCGTGGCACCGGGCCTGGGTCGTAGGTGCGGGCCAGGCCCAGCAGCACCACCCAGGCCACGGCGAAGGCGACGGCGAGCGCGGGGCCCGGCACCAGGTCGGCCGGCAGCGTGGCGACGGCCACGACGACGGCCGCGAGACCGTCGGTGGCAGCCATCCAGTACCACCGCGTGCGGCGCTGCCCGGGTCGTGCGAGGCGTCCCACGCTGCGGTGGGCGACGCGCGGACCCTGGTCGGCACAGGCGCTCATGGTCCCCCCTCACTCGCACCGTTGTCGGCCCCGTCCAGTCAATCTAGGGACCGCGAGCAGGCCTGGCATGCCGCGTATGCGGTATCACCGGGCGGCGCACGTGAGGCGCGGGTGAGGTGCGGGTGAGGAGGGCGTTGTGGGGGCAGTGGGGGGTGGCGGACGTCCTGGCGGGGGCTGGGGGACGGGGGAGAGGGACCGGACCGGCGGGTCCGGCCGTGTGTCAGTGCGCGACGAGGCGGTTCTGGGCGCGGTGCGCCATCCCGACCGCCGCGAGCTGGGAGCAGACCTCGAGCTTGGCCAGGATCGACTTCACCTGGGTGCGCACGGTGGCCTCCGAGACGAAGGACGACTTGGCGATCTCGCGCACGGTGGTGCCCTGCATCAGGCAGCTGAGCACCTCGCGCTCGCGCGGGGTGAGCCGGTCGAGGCGGGCCCGCACGGCGGCGAGCTCCTGCTTCTCCTGGTGGTAGACCAGCATCAGGCGCTCGCGCTCCTCGCGGCTCATCACCGGGCGACCGTCGCCGATCAGCCGGATCGTGGCCAGGATCGTGTTGAGCGAGGCGGTCTTCTCCAGCACCGCGCGGGCGCCGCGGCGCAGGCACTCGCCCCACACGGCCTCGCGGGTCTCGCCGGTGATGACCACCACCGCCGCCCTGGTGCGCACCAGCGGCTCGATCAGCCGGGTGCCCGGGCCACCGGGGCCCAGGTCGAGGTCGAGCAGGACCACCCGCGGGCGGACCCGCAGGAGCGCGGTGAGCAGCCACCCGGCCGGGGGAGTCCCGTCGGGCACCTCGATGCGGTGCACGTCGTGGCCCTCGAGGGTCAGTGCGACCTCGAGCGACTCGGCGAACAGCAGGTGGTCCTCGACCACCGCCACGCGGGTCAGGCCGAGTGCGCGTGGCATGACGGGACGGCGACGAGCCGGTCGGTGGTCGTGGTGGGCATGGTGGTCTCCGTCGAGAGATGGGTGAGGTTGTCCGTCTGCGGGCCGGCGGCCGGCAGCACGAGGGCGAAGACGGTGCCGCGCGGGGTGCTCTGCTCGAGCACCAGGTCGCCGTCGTTGCGGTCGGTGAGGCGCCGGGCCATGGCCAGGCCGAGTCCCGACCCGGGTGACTCCGGGCCGCGGGCGCCGCGGGTGAAGAGAGTGGAGCGCAGCGCGGGCGGCACCCCCGGTCCCTGGTCGCTGACCCGGATGACCACGCGGGCACCGGTGCGGTGCACCTCGATGTCCACCGGGGCGCCCGGGGCGTGCCTGGCGGCGTTGCGCACCAGGATGTCGAGGACCTCCTCGATGTCGTGCGGGTCGGCACGCACCGCCTCGTCCGCCTGCTCGGGCGTCGAGCGGCGTACCGGCTCGCCGCGCAGCTGCGCGGCGGTGACGGCGTCGCGGACCAGCGGCCCCACCGGCACGTCCTCGTACGCCGGTGCCACGGCGTCGGCCCAGGCGGGGTCGGCGTCGTCCTCGGGCTCGGCCGGCGGCGGCACGTGGTGCAGGCCGCCGGAGAGGAGGTGCTGGATGCGGTCGAGGTCGCGGCCGCGCAGGTGCAGCAGGCGCTCGCGGGTGTCGTCGTCGAGCAGGTCCTCGTGCTCGTTGAGCAGCCGGTCGCTGAGCACCAGGCCGGCCAGCGCCGTGCGGACCTCGTGGAGCGTGTCCTCGTCCTCGCCCAGCAGCCGCTCGGTCTCGTCGACCCGCGCGTGGACCTCGTCGAGCTCGCGGCGCGCGAGGCGGCAGGCGACGCGGGCCCGCTCCCAGGCCGCCAGCAGCGCCAGCAGCACCGCGGCGGCGAGCCAGGATGAGAAGGTGGCGGGGTCGGCGGTGACCCCGTGCAGCAGGACGGAAGCACTGATGACGGCGAGGACGCCGACGGCGACCAGCACGGCGCCCGGCCGCAGGGCGTCCTGCGCGTACGTCCTCCCCGTGGTGGTCGTCACCGGTCGTCCCCCTGCCGGTGTCGTGCTTCCTGCAGCATGTGGTGCGCTCGTCATCCGTGCCTCCGTCCCGTGACCCCAATCTGGTCATGACCAGGGCAAAGATTCGTCACACGAGCGTCAAATGCCGCGTGAGCGCCTAGGACGGCTGATAAGGGGCGTGCGGCCCCGGCAGGGGCATCGCGGCGGGACCGTCGCGGTGCGGCTCGCTGTCGTCGAGGACCTCGCGCGCCAGGTCCCTGACCTTGACGTGATGGTCCTGCGAGAGCCGGTTCAGGTATGCCATCGACTCCTCGGCACCGATCGAGAAACGTTCCATGAGCAGGCCCTGCGCCTGCGAGATCGGGCCCCGCGAGCCCAGTGCCGCAAGGAGGTTCTCGACCCGCTCGAGCTGGGTGACGACGAGGCTGCCGAGACGCACCACGCCGACGACGTGGCTGCGGTCGTCGGGGTCGAACGCGCCCGCGCGCCGCGCCCAGGCGTACAGGGCCAGGGTGCGGTGGGCCAGCGGCTGGAGGCCGATGACCTGCAGGGAGGCGTACCCGGCGGCGGCCGTCGCGCCGGACCACTCCGGCCAGCGCGCGTCGTGCCCCAGTTCGGCGATGGTCAGCACGCCCGCGGCGGGCTGATGGTCATCCGTGCCGGACGGTGCGGGCACGGGGCCGTCGGGCAGCGCGCAGAGGGGTGCGGTGCGGTCCGGGTCGGTGCCGGCGACCTGAGCGGTCCGCCCGGCAGCGTCCCGTGCGACCAGCGCGACCGCGTCGGCGCCCAGCATCGGGCCCGCCGCGTCGACGAGAGCGGCGCAGGCGTCCTCGAGACCGGCGGCGGGAGCCAGCGCTCGCAGGAGGACCTCGACATGGTGGTCCGTCATCGCCGCTCCTCTCGGGCGGTCCGGGCACGCCTGCACCCTGGTCGTTCCCAGCCTCCCACACACAGGAGTGAGCGAGCACGGAGTCCGGGGGGTCTTGACGTGCCCCGTGCCGCTGAGGACCGTTGACCTGTGCCCAGCGCCGCCTGCCCCCGCTGCCCCGCGCCGGTCGCCCGGCTGGGCGACGGCTCGCCCCTGTGGTCCTGCCCCGAGCACGGACCGGTGCCGGCGCTGTGGCGCGCGGAGGAGGCGTCGTACGACGGGTTCGCCGAGCACCTGCGTCGAGCGGCGCCGTTCCCGACCTTCCTGCCCTGGCCGATGAGCCCCGGGTGGGGCATCACCGACTTCGCGGCCGTCGGCGAGGGCGAGGGCGCGGTCGCGACGATGACGTGTGTCAGCGGCCCCAGCACCCTCGACGGCCCCGTCGACGTGCACGTGGTGGCCGAGGAGCCGGGCACCGGCTTCGCCGCCCGGGTGGCGGGCACGGAGCAGACCGACCCCGGGCGGGAGGCCGGTGAGGGCCCCGCCGAGGTGCGGGTGCGCCTGGAGCGCCAGCAGGTGCCGCTGTGGACGGTCTCGACGAGCGCCCGGCCGGGGGAGTGGGACCGCTCGGTGCTGGCGGGCGAGGCGCAGGGGCGTTGGCTGTGGATCGTGGTGCGGCCGGCCTCGGCGGTGCTGCTGCTGCGCGACGAGTGGATCCTGCGCGACGTCTCGGCCGTGGGCCCGGCCGTGGTCGAGCTGCCGTTCAGCGGACCCGCCCCGGGGTGGGCGTAGCCCGGGGGACCCGGCCGTCGACCTGGGCTGGCGGACCTAGGCTGGGCGGGTGCGCATCGACCTCCACACCCACTCGCGGGCCAGCGACGGCACCCAGTCGCCCACCGAGCTCGTGCACGCCGCGGTCGCGGCCGGGCTCGACGTGCTGGCACTCACCGACCACGACAGCGCCGAGGGCTGGGAGGAGGCCGCGGCGGCCGCCGACGCGAGCGGGCTGCGGCTGGTGCGCGGCATGGAGATCAGCACCCGCCACGACGGGCAGGGCGTGCACCTGCTCGCCTACCTGCCCGACGCGTCGTACCCGCCCCTGGCCGCCGAGCTCGAGCGCGTGCTCGAGGGACGGCGCTCACGGGTGCCCGGCATGCTGGCGGCGCTGCGCGCGGCCGGCGTCGACCTGACCGAGGACGACGTGGCCCGGGTCTCGGGTCACAGCGCGGCCAGCGGGCGTCCGCACGTCGCCGACGCGATGGTCGCGGCGGGAGTGGTGGCCGACCGCAGCGAGGCGTTCGACCGGTTCCTCAGCCCGGGCCGCCCCGGGTACGTCGACAGGTACGCCGCGTCGCTGCGCGACACGCTGCGCCTGGTCCGCGAGGCCGGCGGGGTCTCGGTGGTG
>JBFGFQ010000179.1:0-5939 GCA_041579495.1 Nocardioides sp. | reverse complement strand
GGCTTCCCGCCGGCGGCCGGACCCGCGTAGTGGAGCGCGGTGGTCTTCGCGAGGATGGTGATGCCCGTCTCGCGCGCGAGGTCACCGGAGTCCATGACGCGCTCGGCGACACCCTCGGCCTGGTGCTCGGTGAACGCGCCGCCCTGGCGGAGCATCGCGTCGACCAGCGTGGTCTTGCCGTGGTCGACGTGCGCCACGATGGCGACGTTGCGGAGATCGGTACGAGTGGTCTGTCCAGACATGCGGGAGCGGCGTCGCTTTCGATTGACGAACGGCCGGTTCCGGCCTCCGCGATTCTACGGCGGGCGGCGTCGTACGCCGATTCGGGCGGGCTGCATGAGTCCCCGGCCGACCGGGGAGTCCGGCGCTTGTCAGGTGTTGCAACCCCTGACAAGTGCATGAGTCACCGGCTGACCGGTGACTCCGTCACACGTGTCAACAAGCCTCAGCCGGCCAACGAGCCGCCGAAGATCTGCCAGGCCAGGGCGCTCTTGGCGACCAGGCTGAGCACCAGGTACGCCTTCTCGCCGAAGGCGTAGGAGCGCCACGGGCCGATGCCCTTGTACTGCAGCCACTGGTTGAGCCCGAAGCTCATGAAGAAGACGAACAGCGAGCCGACGATGCCGTAGACGAACCCGGGCACGGTGTCGGCGCCGGTGGTGTTGACCACGATCGCGACCCACGGCGCGAGGCCGGCCAGGGTGCCGAACCAGAACGGCAGCATCGTGGTGTGCTGGCGTCCCGGCGGGTTCATCACCTCCTGGATCCAGCCGAAGAGGATCATCGAGACGTTGGCGCCGATGATCGCGATGACCGCCTCGATGCCGGTGATGCCGTTGTAGAAGCCGATCAGGATGATCATCAGCGTCGCGCTGACGGAGTACTCCACCCAGCGGAACCGGTTGATGCCGGCGCGCAGGTCCTTCTCGTAGCGCCCGCGCAGCGCCGTGCCGGTGAGCCCGTGGTCGAGGGCGGCGAGCAGCAGGAACGCCGCGATCGCCCACCCGATGCGCACGTCGAAGAGCGCCTCGGGGGCCGGCGGCTCGGTGCCCGGCGGGCCCTGCGGGAACGACGAGGTCACGCTGATCGCGAAGTCGGTGGCCAGCAGCAGCACCAGCACCGCCTGCGCGGCGTGCAGCACCGTGAGGCCGATGTTCCAGCGCTTGAGCGAGGTCAGCGCCTCGTCGGTCACGCCGCTGGCGACGTGGTGCTCGTGCTCGGGGGAGGCGTGCTTCGCGTGCGTCATCGGACCACCAGCTCCTTGCCGTCCATCACGACCTCGGTGGCGTCACCACCGATCCCCTCCAGGATGGCCCCCACGACCCGCTCGTGGGGCATCGGTGCAGGTAGCCGCGGCGGTTCGCCGGCCAGCGCCCGGGTGTCGAGGCCGGTGTCGAGGTGCGGCGGGCGCACGTCGAGCACCCGGAAGGAGCGCCGTTCCTCGCGGCGCAGCACCTGCAGCCAGGTCGCCAGCGCCGTCTTGGCCGCCGAGTAGTCGGCCATCCCCGCGGTCGGCAGGTCGGCCAGCACGGCGCTCAGCACCGCGGCGGTGCCCTCGCCGTCGCGGGCCTCGGCGAGGTACGGCGCCGCCGCGCGCACCAGCGCGATCGGGCCCAGCGTGTTGACCGCGAACAGCTCCTCGGCGACGGCCTCGTCGAGCTCGACGGCGCGCCCGAACCCGGCCGCACCGGTGGCCACCACCAGCAGGTCGAGCCCGCCCAGCTCCTCGACCGCGCCGCGCACGGCCGCGGCGCAGGAGTCGGCGTCGACGACGTCGAGGTGCCGCCCGGTGGTGCCGAGCGCCTCGGCGACCTCGGCGAGCCGCCCGGGGTCGCGGCCGGCGGCGACCACCCGGGCCCCCTGGCCGTGCAGCCCCTCGGCCAGGGCGCGGCCCAGCACGCCCGTCGCCCCCGCCACCAGCACCCGCGCCCCGTCGATCCGCATCCCTCGAACCTAGGCCGGTCGCCGGCCCCGGGCAGGACCCCTGGGGGTGGGCGGCGCGTGGCTATCGTCGCCAGCATGGCCTCCATCGCGACCACCGACCGTGTCGACCTCGACGGGCTGCTGGAGTTCGTGCGCCCGCGCCACAAGATGACGCTGATGACCCTGCGCGCCGACGGCCGCCCGCAGGTCTCGCCGGTGACCGGTGGCGTCGACGCCGACGGCCGGCTGGTGATCTCGACGTACCCGCAGCGCGCCAAGGCCGCCAACCTGCGCCGCCGCCCCGACGCGACGGTGCTGGTGCACTCCGACGACTGGGACGGTCCCTACGTGCAGGTCGACGGGACCGCCGAGGTGCTCGACATGCCCTCGCCGGAGGCCGAGGACGCGCTGGTGGAGTACTTCCGCTGCATCTCCGGCGAGCACCCCGACTGGGAGGAGTACCGCGCCGCGATGCGCCGCCAGGGCAAGTCGCTGCTGCGGATCACCCCGGTCTCGTGGGGCCCGGTCGCCACCGGCGGCTTCCCGCCCGACAAGGCGCCCGCCTGAGCGGAGCCCGCTCGGGGGTCTTCCCAGTGTCGGCGGCCGGGTGTTGGCTGGGCGGATGACTCTCGGACCCGGCTCCCCGCGCCACTGCTTCGTCCCGCCCTACCTCCAGCGCGCGCTGGGGTACGACGCCACCCTCGCGGTCGACGAGTCGCTGCGCTCCGCCCGGCTCGCCGGGCCCTCGCCGGCCGCGACGCTGATCACCACCCCGGGCCTGCCGGCCTGGACGGTGCACGACGCCGGGTCGACCACGACGCTGCCGGGCCGCCCGGTGCGCGCGGCCGGTGAGCCTGCGGTCGGCGACCCCGCGGTCGACGAGGCCGCCACCGGGATCGCCGCCTCGCTGGCGCTGCTGGCCGAGGTGTGGGGACGCGAGTCCTACGACGGCGCCGGCGCCCCGGTGTCGTTGAGCGTGCACTTCGGCCGCGACTACGCCAACGCCTTCTGGGACGGCACCCAGCTGGTCTTCGGCGACGGCGACGGGGTGGTCTTCGACCGGTTCACCAAGCCCGTCGACGTGCTGGGCCACGAGCTCGCGCACGCCCTGACCGAGCACACCGCCGGGCTCGTCTACGCCGACCAGCCCGGCGCGCTCAACGAGCACGTCTCCGACGTGGTCGCGGCCTGCCTCAAGCAGCGGCTGCTCGACCAGCGTCCCGACGAGGCCGACTGGCTGGTCGGCGAGGGACTCTTCCTGCCGGGGGTGCGGGCGCGCGGGCTGCGCGACATGGCGAACCCCGGTTCCGCCTACGACGACCCGCGGCTGGGCCGCGACCCGCAGCCGGCGCACATGGACGACTTCGTCGTCACCACCGACGACCACGGCGGGGTGCACCTCAACTCCGGCATCCCCAACCGTGCCTTCCACCTCGCCGCGGTGGCGATCGGCGCGGCCGACCTCGGCCCCACCGGCACGTCCTGGGCCGGGGCCGGCCAGGTCTGGTACGACGCGCTGACCGGTGGGCGGGTCGGGCCGCGCACCGAGTTCGCCGGGTTCGCGGCCGCCACGATCGCCGCCGCGGGGGCGCACGCCGACGCCGTCGCCGCCGCCTGGGCCGCGGTCGGGGTGGAGCCCGGTGCGGTCGCGGCGACCGGCCCCGGGGGCGAGGGGTCGGTCGGCAGCGGGGCGGGCCCGGACGGCGGAGTGCCGACCACGGGGGTGGTGCGGGTGCGGCGTACCGGGGGGTTCGCGGGGCTCGCCACCGAGGCCGACGTCGACCTCGCCTCCGACGACCCCCGGGTCCCCGAGCTGCGCGGCCTCGCCGGGCGCGTCGACGTCGCCGCGGTCGCCGCCCGCCAGCCGGCACCCCAGCCCGACCGGTTCGTCTACGACCTCGACGTCTGCGGCGACTGCGCCCAGGTCGGCGAGCAGGCCCTCACCCCGGACCTCGAGCGCCTCGTCGAGCTCGTCCTCGACCTCCGCCACCGCTGACCCGGCGCAGATCTCCCGCCGACGCGGCGCAGATCTCCCGCCGAGTCGGCCCGAACCTGCGCGGAGGTCAGGCCAGGGCGCGGGCCAGGGCGGCCTCGACGTGCAGGCTGGTGGAGCCGAGCACGGGGATGTTGGCGTCCGACTGGTGCACCAGCAGCTCGAGCTCGGTGCAGCCGAGGATCACCGCACCGGCGCCGGCGTCCCACAGCTCGTCGATGAGACCGACCATGGTGCGGCGCGACTTGGTGACGACGCGGCCGTGGCACAGCTCGTCGTAGATGATCCGGTTGACCGTCTCGTGGTGGTCGGGGTCGGGCACGTGCACCGTCAGGCCGCGCTCGCGCAGCCGGTCGGTGAAGAAGGAGCGCTCCATCGCGAAGGTGGTGCCGAGGAAGCCGACCTCCTTGACGTCGTTGGCCACGCACGCGTCGGCCAGCACGTCGGCCAGGTGCAGCAGCGGGATGCCGACGGCGTCCGCGACCTGGTCGGCGACCCGGTGGAAGGTCGTGGTGCACAGCATGAGGAAGTCGGCGCCCGCGCGCTCGACCCCCTGCGCGGCCTCGACCAGGATCGCCGCGACGGCGTCCCAGTCCTCGGCCTCCTGCAGGGCCGTGACCTCCGCGAAGTCGACCGAGGTCATCACGGTGCGGGCCGAGTGGAGGTCGCCGAGGCGCTTCTCCACACCGGTGTTGAGGGCTTCGTAGTAGGCGGCGCTGCTCTCCCAGCTCATCCCGCCGATGAGTCCGATGGTCTGCACCGGCGCAGTCTCTCACGTCCGCGCGAGCAGTCAGTCCTGCACCATCCAGTGGTCACTTCTGCACCTGGACGAGGTGCAGAATTGACCGGTCGGTGGTGCGAAAGTGACTGCTCGGCCGTCAGGTGCGGTGGACCTTGTGCTGGGCGGCCTGGGCGCGGGGGCGCATCACGAGCTCGTCGATGTTGACGTGCGGGGGGCGGGTCACCATCCAGGTGATGGCGTCGGCGACGTCCTCGGCGAGCAGCGGCTCGGCCACGCCGGCGTACACCGCGTCGGCCTTCTCCTGGTCGCCGCCGAAGCGGTTGAGGGAGAACTCGTCGGTGCGCACCATGCCCGGCGCCACCTCGCAGACCCGCACCGGCTGGTCGAAGAGCTCCAGGCGCAGCGTCTCGGTGACGACCTGGGTGCCGTGCTTGGCCGCGGTGTAGCCGGCGCCGCCCTCGTAGGCGATCCGCCCGGCGGTCGAGCCGACGTTGCAGATCACGCCGGCGCCCGAGGCGACCAGGGCCGGCAGCAGCGCCTTGGTGACCTGCATCAGGCCGATCACGTTGACCTCGTACATCGCGCGCCACTGGTCGGGGTCGCCCTCGGCGACCGGCGCCGAGCCGAACGCGGCGCCGGCGTTGTTGACGAGCACGTCGAGGCCCGGGCGCCCGAGCTGATCGGCGAGCTCGCCGACCCGGGCGGCCATCGCGTCGACCGACGCGGCGTCGGTGACGTCGCAGACCAGCGCGGTGCCGCCGATCTCGGCGGCCAGCGCCTCGACCCGCTCGGCGCGGCGGGCCGCGCAGACCACGTGGAAGCCCTCCGCGCCCAGGCGCCGCGCGGTCGCGGCCCCGATCCCGCTGCTGGCTCCGGTCACGACGGCGAGGGGCGCGCTCATGCGGGCATTGTGGCGCACCGACCCCCGGCCTGGGACCATGGGAGCCGAGGTCTGAGGAGGGGGTCCGCTGTGGACAGCCGTACGACGTCCGCGGCCGTCGCCGGTGCGCTCGCCGCGCTGGTGGGCGGCCTGCTGTGGCTGCTGGCCTGGGCCGGACTGGGCTCGCTCGCGTGGTGGCCCGGCGCGGTGCTGCTCGCGCTCGCCGCCGTGGCCGTCGGCGCGGGCCTGGTCGACCGGGGCGCGGTGCCGCTGCGCCTGGTCGTCGGGGTCTGCCTCGCCATGCTGTGCGCCGCCCTGCTCGCCGTCGTCGGCGGGCTGGCCGGCGCCGGGGGCTCCGAGCGCGTCGACGGCGTCGTCGGCGCCGTGCTTGCCCTGCTGGG
>JBFGFQ010000178.1:0-5947 GCA_041579495.1 Nocardioides sp. | reverse complement strand
TGGCCTCGATGCGCTCCTACTCCGCGGTGGCCAAGGGCGACCTCGAGGAGTGGCTCGGCGTGTACGCCGAGGACGCGGTGCTGGAGGACCCCGTGGGCCCCTCGATGTTCGACCCGGAGGGGCGCGGCCACCACGGCCACGAGGGCATCGCGGCCTTCTGGCGCCTGGCGATCGAGCCGATCGAGTCGTTCCGGTTCGTGGTCCGCGACTCCTTCGCCAACGGCTCGACCTGCGCCAACGTCGGCACCATCCACACCGCCTTCGCCGACGGCGGCTCCACCCACACCGACCTGGTGATGGTCTACACGGTCGACGACGACGGCCGGGTCACGTCCATGCGCGCCTTCTGGGAGCCCGAGCGCACGATGGCCACCTACCGCCACCCGGCCTGAATCTCGCGCCCACCCGGCGCAGATCGGCCGGGTCAGTGAGGGATTTGCGCCGGGTGGGCGGGAGATATGGGCCGGGTCAGTCCTGGCAGTGCCGCGCCAGCCACTCCACGAGGGGGCGCAGGGTGCGCCAGTCGTCGCGGACGAGGTCGAGGGCGGCGGGGGTGTGGATGACGGGCTCGAAGCCGTGCGAGCGGCCCAGCGTGAGCGACTTGTGGCGCAGCAGCTCGATGCGCGGGTGGTCGGACTCGAAGCCGCGCGGCGACGTCTTGAGCCGCTCGCCGCCGAGCTCGAACCCGTCGGCGACCAAGCCGGCCACGACCTGCTCGAGCTCGGGCCCGAACCGCTCGTGGGCCACCGCCTCGCGGAACGAGGCCAGCCGGGTGCCGGCGGCCTCGTAGAACCCGGCGCCGGTGCGCAGCCCGCGCGGCGAGATCTCGACGTACCAGCCGGTGGCCGGGCCGACGGGCACGAACGCGCCCTGGTGGGTCTTGTACGGCGTCTTGTCCTTCGCGAAGCGCACGTCGCGGTAGGGCCGGAAGATCTTCGCCTGGCCGAACTCGGGCTCCAGCGCGCTGCACAGCGCCGTCATCGGCGCCTTCACCGACTCCGCGTAGACGTGCTTGTGCGCCTCCCAGAAGGACTTGGTGTTGTCGACCTCGAGGTCGTCGTAGAAGTCCAGGGCGGCGGGCGGGAAACCGGCGAAGCCGCCGGTCGCCCCGGGCGTGCCCGGGCCCGTGGTCGCTGGAGGTGTCATGCCCCCGAGCCTAAGGTCGCCCGGGCCCACCGGGCGGGTGACCTCAGCTGCTCGCGGGCCAGTGGTCGGCGCGCACGCTCGCGGCCTCGCCCTCGACGGTGTGCAGCAGGTCGGCCGCGTGGTGGCGGTTGCCGGGGGTGGCGGCGGCCAGCAGGGCCTCCTCGCCCTGGTCGGCGGTGAACTCGGGCGGCACCACGACCAGGTGCCACACGCTGCGGTCCGACATCGTCAGGTTCAGCAGGTGGGTGTCGTCGGCGGGGAAGGAGCCGACCTTGACCCGGCCGGCGGCGACGGGGAGGTTGCGCGGCGTGCCGGCCTCCCAGTCGGGCGGGGAGTAGAGGGCCCGGACCACGCGGCCGCGCTCGGGCGGGAAGCCGTCGACGAGCTGGCGCAGCTCGACGTCGAGGTCGCGGCTGTGCGGCCACCACCCGCCGTCGAGGTGGTCGTCGCCCTGGTGCTCGCTGAGGCGCAGCCGCAGCGGCCCGGCCGCAGCGGGGCCGGCGGAGGAGGAGGTGGAGGGTGCGGGGGCCGTCGTCATGACGTGTGCCTCTCGACCGTCTGCGCAGCGGCCCGGCGGGCTCGGAGGGACGGTCATTCCCCTCAACAGTACGCCCGGACGGGCGGGTCGTTCATTCGTGGAGCGGACGACGAGACTCGAACTCGCGACATCGACCTTGGGAAGGTCGCGCTCTACCAACTGAGCTACGTCCGCACGCGCCACCGGAGTGGTGCGCGCCAATGCTAGACGATCAGGCCCCGGCCGGCGCGATCCGGGTGTACTCGGGGTAGCGCGGCGACATCCCGTCGCCCGAGGAGCGCCCGGTGAGCCGGCGGTGCACCCACGGCACCAGGAAGCTGCGCACCCAGGTCGCGTCGGTGCGCAGCCGCTGCACCCACGACGTCGGCCCCGGGTCGGCCAGCACCAGCGGCTCGAGGTCGTGCTCGACGCCGAGGGTGTCGAGCACCTCGATGGCCATCCGCTGGTGGCCCGCCGGCCCCATGTGCATCCGGTCGGCGTCCCACATCCGCCAGTCGGCGTACTCGGTGAGGTGCCAGTAGTCGACGACCCGTGCGCCGTGGCGGGCCGCGATCGCGCGCACGCCCTCGCTGTAGCGGCGGAACCGCTCGCGCACCAGCTTGTACGTCGCCGAGCCGCCCGGGTCGGCGGAGGTCCACACCAGCACCTCGGCGCCGCTGGCGCGCAGCCGCGCGATCATCGCGTCGTACGACGCCAGCAGCGCGTCGAGGTCGACCGCGGGCCGCATGATGTCGTTGGCCCCGGCGTAGACGGTGACCAGGTCGGGCGCCAGCGCCAGCGCCGGCTCCAGCTGCTCGTCGAGGATGCCGTCGAGCTTGCGCCCGCGGATGGCCAGGTTGGCGTAGGCGAAGTCGGGCCGGTGCGCCGCGAGGACCTCGGCCACCCGGTCGGCCCAGCCGCGCACCCCGTTGGGGCGGGCGGGATCGTGGTCGCCGACGCCCTCGGTGAAGGAGTCGCCGATGGCCACGTAGCGGGCGGGGGCCGAGGTGCTGCTCATGCCGCTCATTCTCCCCGGGCCCCGGCAGGCTGCCGCGACCGGGGCGCGGGCGGTAGGTTGACGCCCGTGCTGCTCAGCGACCGCGACATCATGGCCGAGATCGACGCCGGGCGGGTCGCCCTCGACCCGTTCGACCCCGCGATGCTGCAGCCGTCGTCCATCGATGTGCGCCTCGACCGGTTCTTCCGCGTGTTCGAGAACCACAAGTACCCGCACATCGACCCGGCGGCCGACCAGTCCGACCTGACCCGGATGATCGAGCCGGACGGCGACGAGGCCTTCATCCTGCACCCCGGCGAGTTCGTGCTCGGCTCGACGTACGAGGTGGTCTCGCTGCCCGACGACATCGCCGCCCGCGTCGAGGGCAAGTCGTCGCTGGGTCGGCTCGGGCTGCTCACCCACGCGACCGCGGGCTTCGTCGACCCCGGCTTCAGCGGCCACGTCACCCTCGAGCTGGCCAACGTCGCCACGCTGCCGATCAAGCTCTACCCGGGCATGAAGATCGGGCAGTTCTGCTTCTTCCGGCTCTCCTCGCCCTCCGAGCACCCCTACGGCTCGGAGAAGTACGGCAGCCGCTACCAGGGCCAGCGCGGGCCGACCCCGTCACGCTCGTTCCAGAGCTTCCACCGCACCAGCATCTGATGCCCACGCCCCTCGACACGGCCGCCCCGGTCTTCCTGCTCGGCACCGGCTGCCAGAAGGGCGGCACGGCCTGGCTGCACGACTACCTGGCCTCCTCCGAGGAGACCGACCTGGGCTTCATGAAGGAGTACCACGTCTGGGACCGGCTCGACCTCGACGAGGACCTGCCCGGGCTCAGGCGGATGCTGAAGCGGGGCCGCCACGCGCTCGACGCGCTGGCCTCGGGCAGCCGGGCCGCCGACGTGCGGGCCCTGCGCCAGGCCACGTTCATGCTCGACCCCGACGCGTACTTCGACTACTTCGCCTCGCTGGTCGGGCCCGGCCGGGCCCGGCTCACCGGCGACCTGACGCCGGCGTACAGCGGCCTCGGCGAGCAGCGCATCGACTTCGTGCGCGCCGGCGTCGAGCAGCGCGGGATGCAGCTGCGGGTGCTGATGTCGCTGCGCGACCCCGTCGAGCGGATCTGGTCGGCCGTTCGGATGATGCAGATGCGCCAGCCGTCGCGCTACCCCGGCGGCTCGGCCGACTGGGTGCGCAAGCTGTACGCCGACGCCGAGGTCGAGGCCCGCACCCGCTACGACCGGACGCTGCGCAGCGTCCTCGCGGTGCTGCCCGAGGAGCAGGTGCACGTGGTGCTCTACGAGACCCTCTTCGAGCCCGCCTCGCTGCGCGCCCTGACCGACGGCCTCGGGCTGTCGCCGATCGAGCCCGACACCGAGACCCGGCCCAACCAGACGCCCCGCACCGCCGAGCGGCTGCCCGACGAGCTGGTGGCCCAGGTGGCGCGGCACTACCGCGAGGTCTACGACCACCTCGACGAGACCCACCCGCACCTCGACGTGCGCTCCCGCTGGGCCTCGGCGCGCTTCCTGTGAGCGCGCGGGAGCGTCTCGAGGCCGAGCGCGCCGAGGTGCTCGACCGGCTGGCCCTGCTGCGCGGCGACCTCGAGGGCTTCCGGGCGGCCTCCGAGCGCGACAACGCCGACGACGAGCACGACCCGGAGGGCGCCACGATCGCCTTCGAGCGCTCCCAGGTCGCCGCGCTGCTGCGCGAGGGCGAGCGCCGCCTGGCCGACCTCGACGCCGCCCTGGAGCGCGAGGCGCAGGGCAGGTACGGCGTGTGCGAGCGGTGCGGACGCGCGATCCCGCCCGCCCGGCTCGAGGTGCGCCCCGCGGCCCGCACCTGCGTCGCCTGCGCCTGAGCCCCGGCGTCGTCCACGCCGTCGTCCACAGGCACGGGTCCTGGCCGGTGCAGGACCTCCCCGCGGGGGGAAGGGTCCCGACCATGGACGAGATCTCCCGCCTGCTGCGCGACCAGAGCGGCGTCGTGGCACGTCGTCAGCTGCTGACCCTCGAGGGCGTCGACCGGGTCGCCGTGAGGCGGATGCTGCGGCGGCGCGACCTCACCGAGGTGCACCGGGGTGTGTACGTCGAGCACACGGGCCCGCTGACCTGGGTGCAGCGGGCGTGGGCGGCGGTGCTCTGGGCCGCCCCTGCGGCGCTGTCGCACCAGAGCGCGCTGCGCGCCGCCGAGGGGCCGGGGCGTGCCGGGCGCGACACGGACCCGGTGCACGTCACGGTCGACAGCGGGCGGCGGCTCGACCCCCCGGCCGGGGTCGTCGTGCACCGTGTGCGCGGCTACGAGTCCCGGGTGCGGTGGAACCTCGGCCCGCCCCGGTTGCGCTACGAGGAGGCGGCACTCGACGTCGCCCTAGGAGCCGACGACGACCTCGCCGCGGTGGCCGCCCTCGCCGACGCCTGCGGGTCACGGCGTACGACGGCGCAGCGGATGGTGGCCGCCCTCGACGCCCGGCCGTGGGCCCGCCGCCGCGCCTGGCTGCGCGCCGTCCTGCTCGACGTCGCGGAGGGCACCTGCTCGGTGCTGGAGCACGAGTACCTCACCCGCGTCGAGCGCGCCCACGGGCTGCCCGCCGGTGTCCGGCAGGTGCTTGCGCACCACGAGGGCCGCACCACGTGGCAGGACGTCGCCTACGCCGACCAGGGGGTGGTCGTCGAGCTGGACGGGCGGCTGCACCACTCGTCGGTGCGCCAGCGTGACCGCGACCTCGACCGGGACCTCGCGCACGCGGCCACGGCGGGGGAGACGCTGCGCCTCGGGTGGGGGCAGGTCGTCGACCGGCCCTGCGCGACGGCCCGGGCGGTCGCGGCGGTCCTGGCCCGGCGGGGGTGGACCGGCACCCCGACCCGCTGCGGAAAGTGTGGAGCCCCGGACCAACCAGGTTGATCCGGGGCTCCACACTCTCGGGTTGGTGGCCGCGACTGCTCAGAGGTCGAAGAGCGAACCCGCCCCGTCGATGTCGACGTCGGACCTCGGCGTGTGCGTGGCACCGCTCGACGCCGGCTTCGGCTCGTCGTCGGGCTCGTCGGCCGGGGCCGGCTCCTCGGCGGGCTCCTCCTCGGGCTCCGGGGTCGTCTCGGGCTCCGTCGCCTCGGGGGTCTCCTCGACGACGGCCTCGGCCTCCGGCTGCGCCGGCTCCGGGGTCGCCTCGGCGGTGCCCGCCGCCTGCGTCGCCGCGGCGCTCAGCGCCGCGCCGTCCGGGACGTCGGACGAGGTGGTCGCCGGCTCCGCGACCGGCTCCGCGACCGGCTCGGTCCCCTCGGGCT
>JBFGFQ010000177.1:0-5990 GCA_041579495.1 Nocardioides sp. | reverse complement strand
GACGCGCTCGCCCGCCTGCGCGCCGCCCACCTGGGCGACCGCGCGGTACGCCGTGGCCACGCGGCAGCCGAGGCCGGCCGCGACGTCGTCGGGCACCTCGTCGGGCAGCCGCACCAGGTTGGTGTCGGCGCGCGGCAGCGCCACCAGCTCGGCGAAGGAGCCCCACCGGGTGAACCCGGGCTGCTCCTGGCGCTCGCAGACCTGCTGGTCGCCGCGACGGCAGGTCGCGCACGAGCCGCAGGCCAGCACGAACGGGGTGGTCACCCGGTCGCCGACGGCCACCGTGGTGATGTCGGGCCCGACCTCGACCACGGTGCCGGCCAGCTCGTGGCCCGGCACGTGCGGCAGGCGGACCCCGTCGTCGTGGCCCTGCCAGGCGTGCCAGTCGCTGCGGCACAGGCCCGTCGCCCCGACCCGCACCACCACCCCGTCGACGGGGCAGGCCGGGTCGGGCAGGTCGGCGACCGACAGCGGCCCGCCGAAGGTCTCCAGCAGCACGGCTCTCACGGCGCGGAGCCTACGTCCGCCGGTCTCAGGAGGCGTCGAGCGCGGCCAGCTCGTCGGGGGTCAGCTCGATCTCGGCCGCGGCGGCGGAGTCCGTGATCGACTGCGGCCGCTTGGCGCCGGGGATCGGGATGACGACCGGCGACTGGGCCAGCTCCCAGGCCAGCGCGACCTGCTGGGCGCTGACGCCGCGGTCGGCGGCGACCCGGGCGAAGGCGGGGTGCTTGTCGGCGAGCTCCTTGGCGTCGGAGAGGCCGCCGAGCGGGCTCCAGGGCAGGAAGGCCAGGCCGAGCTCCTCGCAGACCTCGATCTCGGGCGCGCTGGAGCGGAAGGCCGGGGAGAACTGGTTCTGCACGCTCACCAGCGCGTCGCCGAGCACCGAGTGCGCGAGCCGGATCTGGGCGGGGTCGGCGTTGGAGAGGCCCAGCCGGGCGACCTTGCCGGAGTCGGCGATCTCCTTCATCGTGCCCACGACCTCCTCGTAGGGCACCTCGGGGTCGGGCCGGTGGTGCTGCCACAGCGCGATCTGCTCGACGCCGAGCCGCTCGAGGCTGGCGTCGACCGCGGCGTGCAGGTGCGACGCTGAGCTGTCGAGCGCCCAGGACCCGCCGCCGGCGCGCACGTGCCCGCCCTTGGTGGCCAGCAGCACCCGGTCGCGCACCCCGAGCTCGTCGAGCAGCCCGGCGACCAGGCGCTCGTTGGCCCCCTGCGCGTCGGCGCCGAGCTCGTCGCCGGGCCCGTAGGCGTCGGCGGTGTCGAAGAGCGTCACGCCCGCGTCGAGCGCCGCACGCACCGTGTCGAGCAGCTGCTCGCGCGGCTGGGCGCCGGACTGGTCGAAGGTCATCAGGCCCAGCCCGATCGCGCCGACCTGGACGCGCCCGACGGTGTCGTTGCCGATCTCTCGTGTCTGCATGCCCCCTGTCTACCCGCACCCGACGAGCGCCCCCGCCCACCCCTGGGGGTGTCGAACGGCGCCCGGCCTGCTGGTGCAGTGGAAGGACGCAACACGACGCGGGCCCCGACGGCCCCGACCCCCAGGAGGACATCGTGAGCACCGACCTGACCGGCAAGCGCGTGGCGTTCCTCGTCGCCCAGTCGGGCGTGGAGCAGCCCGAGCTCACCCAGCCCTGGCAGGCGATCGAGGACGCCGGCGCCGAGGCCGTGCTGGTCGCCCCGTCGACCGGCAAGGTGCAGGCCTTCGAGAGCGACGTCAACGAGGCCGGCACCTTCGAGGCGACCCTGAGCCTGGCCGACGCCGACCCCGCGACCTTCGACGCCGTGGTGCTGCCCGGCGGCACCACCAACGCCGACCAGCTGCGCGTCGAGGAGGACGCGGTCGACTTCATGCGCGAGGTCATCGACGCCGGCAAGCCGGTCGCCTCGATCTGCCACGGCCCGTGGACGCTCGTCGAGACCGGACGGCTCGAAGGCAAGACGCTGACCAGCTTCCCCAGCCTGCAGACCGACATCCGCAACGCCGGCGCCACCTGGGTCGACGAGGAGTCGTTCACCTGCGAGCACAACGGCTGGACCCTGGTCACCAGCCGCAACCCCGGCGACCTCGACGCGTTCTGCGAGGCCGCGGTCGCCGCCTTCGCCTGACCCGCGGCCGAGCAGTCACTTCTGCACCACCGACCGGTCGCTCTTGCACCACCGACCGGTCATTGGTGAGCCGCCGGGCGGTCAGCCGATCAGGATGCCCGCGATCGCGGCACTCATCAGGTTGGCCAGTGTGGCCGCGAGGATCGCGCGCAGCCCCAGCGAGGCGATGTCGGGGCGGCGCTCGGGGGCGATGCCGCCCAGGCCGCCGAGCAGGATGCCGAGCGAGCCGAGGTTGGCGAAGCCGGTCAGCGCGAAGGTGACGATGGCGGCGGTCTTCTCGCTGAACCCGCCGATGACCTCGCCGAGGTTGGCGAAGGCGACGAACTCGTTGACGACGATCTTCTGGCCCACGAAGCTGCCCGCCTCGACGGCCTCGCCCCACGGCACGCCGATGGCCGACATCAGCGGCGCGAAGAGGTAGCCGAGGATCTCCTCGATGGTCAGGTCGCCGGCGCCGAACCAGCCGCCCACGCCACCGACGAGCAGGTTGAGCAGCGCGATCAGGGAGATGAAGGCCAGCAGCATCGCGCCGATCGTCGCGGCCAGGCGCAGGCCGTCGGCGGCACCGTTGGCGGCGGCGTCGATGACGTTGCGCGCCCGCATCCCGTCGTCGGCCGGGCCCTTGCTCTGGGCCGCCTCCTTCTCGGCGCGCAGGATCTCGTCGGCGCTCGCCCAGTCACCGTCCGACCGGGCCTCCGACGAGCGCTCGTCTTCGACGCCCGCCTCGTCGTCCTCGACGCGCTCGGCGGGCAGGATGATCTTGGCCATCAGCAGCGCGCCGGGAGCGGCCATGAAGCTGGCGGCGATCAGGTAGTCCAGGCGCGCCCCGAGCAGCGAGTAGCCCACGAGCACCGACCCGGCGACGGTCGAGAGCCCGCCCACCATCACGGCGAACAGGCCCGAGCGCGACAGCCCGGCGACGTACGGCCGGATCACCAGCGGTGCCTCGGTCTGGCCCACGAAGATGTTGGCCGCGGCGTTGACCGACTCGGCGCGCTCGGTGCCCAGCAGCCAGCCCAGGCCGCCGCCGAGCACGTGCACGACCCGCTGCAGGATGCCGAGGTGGTAGAGCACCGCGGTCAGCGAGGCGAAGAAGACGATGACCGGCAGCACCTGGAAGGCGAAGACCTGCCCCTCCTCGGGCAGCACCGGGCCGAAGAGGAAGCCGATGCCCTCGCGGGAGGAGTCGATGACCGACTGCACCGCCTTGGAGGCGCCCTCGAGCGCCCGCTGGCCCACCGACCAGTAGAGGACCACGACGCCGAAGGCGACCTGCAGGCCCAGCGCACCCAGCACCGTGCGCGGGCGGATCGCGCGCCGGTCGCTGGAGACCAGCACGGCGATGGCCAGCAGCACCAGCATGCCGCCGGCTCCCCAGAGGACGTCGATCATGGCTCCACCTCTCGCACCCGTGGGTCGACGACCGGTCGGTCGGCGCGTGGGTCATGCTGGCACGACGCCGCACCGACCCGCAGGAGGCACCGCATGAGCCTGGCCCGAGACGTCCTGGCGAGCACCCAGCGCCTGCCGCTGGGCGTGCAGGTGTGGGTGTTCCTGGTGCTGATGCCGGTCAACCTGGCCGCGCTCGTCGCGCTGGGCCAGCCGCTGGGCCCGCTGGTGGCGGCCCTGGCGGTGGGCGCGCTCGCGGTCAACGGGGTCGTGATGGTCCGCGACCGCGGGTTCTCGCTGGCGATGGCGCTGCCGCACGTGGTGCTGTGGATCCCGCTGCTGGGCGTGATCGCCTACGCGCTGCTGGCGCGCGACGACGTCGGCGGCGTGTACGCGGCGTATCTCGTGGTGCTGCTGGTGGTCGACGCGGTCTCGCTGTGGTTCGACGTGCCCGACGCCAAGCGCTGGCTCGACGGCGAGCGCGACACGATCTGAGGCCACCACGCGGACCGGTCCGGCCGGGGTCGCCTCAGTGGCCGTGCCCGCCGTCGGTGTGCCCGTCGTCGGTGTGCCCGTCGTCGGTGCCGGCACCGGTGGCCGGGTCGTCGGGCGTGGGCGTGCGCCCCGGCCCGTCGTCGAGCGGCGCTTCGTCGTGCCCGTCGTCGTGCGGCGCCTCGTCGTGCCCGTCGTGGCCGTCGTCGGAGTGATCGCCGCCGACGTGACCGGCGTGGTCGTGGGCGAGGGCGCCGGAGACCCCCCAGGCCGTCGGGGCGCTCAGCACCAGGCCGGCCGCCAGCAGCGAGGCGAGCAGCCGCGGGGCCGGGCGCGCCGGTAGCCGGAGCGACACGAGCAGGGCCGCGACCACCACGAGCTCGAGGAGGGTGCTGGCGATCCCCGCCGGCCCGACGGGCAGCTGGGTGCCGGCGGCCGGGCCGAACGGTTCTCCCGTGACCCACCTGGTCACGCCCCAGAGCACTGCGGCGGCCGCGTTGACCGCGACGCCCGCGGTCAGCAGCAGGCCGGTGCGGCGCGCCGCCGGACGGATCACGGCCACCAGTCCCCAGCCCACCTGGAAAGCGGTCAGCAGGGCGAAGAAGGCCCCTGACAACCACCAGGTCGCGTAGTGGTCCTGGACGACGAAGGCGTGCACGGTGCCCGCTCCGAGAGAGGCGAGACCTGCGGTCCTGACGGCGGTGGCGTGGGGTGTCTGCACACGGTCCTTCCGGGGTGACGGGTGATGAGGGTCCCCAGCAGAACACTCCACCCGCCTGAGCATTCCTGGTTCGCCGCAGGACGGCGGTAAAGCCTGGTCGCACCCACGTCCCCGCCAGCCGTGGTCGTCCCCAGCGCGCCGGCCGGGACAGGTCAGCGGCCCAGCAGCCCCCGCACGTACGCCGCCTGCCCGGCGTGCTGGGCGAGGTCGTCGACCACGGAGACCATCCGGACCCCGAGGGTGACCGGCGGGTCCCAGCGCTCGTCGACGACCCGGTCGAGGTCGGAGGCGTCCAGGGCCAGCACCCACGGGCGCATGGTCTCGTGCACCTCGCGGAAGTAGGCGCCCAGCGGGTCGCCCGGCACCCGGACCGCAGCCACCTCGGTGTCGCCGTGGCCGTAGCCGGTGTCGCCGGCGTCGAACGGCAGCCCGAGCCGTTCGGCGTACCCCGCCGACACGTGCACCTGATCCCGCCCGGCCGCCGCCGCGACGTGGTCGTCGTAGATGCGGGTCAGGTGCCAGACCAGCCAGGCGATCGAGTTGGTCCCCTCGCCCGGTCGATGCGCGAGCTCGTCGTCGCCGAGGCCTTCGAGCACGGTCTCGACGTGCTGCGAGACCCGGTCGAGGGCGTCGGCGAGCAGCTCACCTGGGGTCATGCTCCGACGGTACGCCGGTCACAGCCGCGTGGACAGGAACTCCTGGACGCGTGCTGCGGGTCGCCGAGCACCTCCGTCGGGTCACCCTCCCTGATCACGCCCTCGCCCGTGAGGACCAGCTCGCCGACGAGCTCGGCGTCCTCGCGGTACAGAGATCAGAGGACTCCTACCTGACGCTGCGGCCGCTCAGGCTCCAGCCACTCAGCAGAGCGCGCGTGCGCTCGGTCACGAGGTCGACGACCAGCGGGTGCTCGGCCAGCACGTCGGCGCACGCGCTCGCCCCCGAGGCGGCGGCGACCTCGCGCACCTTGCGCGAGAACAGCCCCGGCGAGAGCAGGTACGCCGACACCGCGTCGCCGGGCCGGATCACGTCCTCGGGGCGGCGGCCGTGACCCGAGAGCGTGGTCAGCCGCGCCCGACCGCCCCACTGCTCGGCCAGCAGCCGGGTGGCGCCGCGCAGGTCGCGCCAGGCTCGCAGGTCGGTGGAGCCCGCGGCCACCATCACCAGCGGACCACCCGGCTCGGCGCCCGCCTCACGCAGCCGGTCCACCTGGGCACGGGCCAGCAGCGGGTCGGGCCCGAGCGGTCGACCCAGCGCCACCGGCACCCCGGCCGGCGCGCCGGCG
>JBFGFQ010000176.1:0-6013 GCA_041579495.1 Nocardioides sp. | reverse complement strand
GCCGCCGCCGCTGCGCCGGGGTCGGGTCGCCTACTACGACCACGTGCACCGCGCCCGGCTCGAGCTGGTGCGCGCGTTGCAGGAGCACGGCTTCACCCTCCAGGCGATCGAGCGGTACGTCGCCTCGGTGCCGGCCGACGCGGGCGTCGAGGAGCTGGCCATGCAGCGGGCGATGCTGACCTCGTGGACATCGCAGGTGCCCGAGGAGCTCGACCGCGCCGAGCTCGACGCGCGCGCGGGGCGCGAGCTGGGCGAGCAGGACCTCGAGCTGCTGGGGCGCCTCGGGCTGCTCGACCCGGTGCCGGGCGAAGCGGCCGGGCGCTACCGGGTGATGCCCAACCTGCAGATCGGCCTCGACCTGCTCGCGCTCGACGTGCCGCCCGAGAGCGTGGGGGCCGCCGGCGACGCGATCACCCGGCACATGACCGCGCTGGCCGAGGAGCTCACCGACATCCTGCGCAGCGGCGTGCTGGCGCCGTACCGGCAGGGCGAGCACTCGCCGGCCGAGGCCGAGCGGATCGAGCGGACGCTGCCGCAGCTGCGCCGGCTGACGCTGGAGTCGGTGGTGGCCGGCTTCCAGCGTGCGGCCAACGCGGTGATCACGCGCTCGCTGGCCCGCGACTAGCTAGCGGCGCATCGCCTTGCGGGCGAGCCGGTTGCCGCCGAACTGGAGCAGCTGCACGAAGGCGATGATGACCAGCACCGCCGCCCAGGTCACCACCGGGTCGAACTGGCGGTAGCCGTAGGTGAGGGCGAAGGCGCCCAGTCCGCCGCCACCGACCACGCCGGCGATGGCGGTCATGTCGACGATCGCCACCAGCACGAAGGTGTAGCCCAGGATCAGCGGCCCGAGCGCCTCGGGCAGCAGCACGGTCAGGATCGTGCGCAGCCGGCCGGCGCCCATGGCGCGGGAGGCCTCGATGACGCCGGGGTCGACCGAGACCAGGTTCTGCTCGACGATGCGGCTGATGCCGAAGGTCGCGGCGAGCGAGAGCGCGAAGATGATCGCCCGGTTGCCGATGCCGATGCCGACCACCAGCCGGGCCAGCGGCTGGGCGGCGGCGATGAAGATGACGAACGGGATCGGCCGGAAGAAGTTGACGACCAGGTTGAGGCCGACGTGCACGACGCGGTTGGGCGTGATGCCGCCGGCGCGGGTCGTGTAGAGCAGCACGCCGAGCAGCAGGCCGCCGGCGCCGCCGATGCCGACGGTGAGGGCGACGATGTAGAGCGTCTCCAGCGCCGCCTCGAGGAAGAGGGAGTCGAGCTCGAGCAGGCGGTCCATCAGGATGCCTCCTTCGCGTCGGGCCCGGTGACCTCGGCCAGGGTGGCGACGTGCGCGAGGGCGTCGGCCACCGCCCGCTCGTCGCCGGTGAGGGTGAAGGTGAGGTGGCCGAAGGTGCGCCCGCGCACGTCCTCGACCCCGCCGTGCACCAGCTCGAAGGCCACGCCGCGCTCGATGAACGCGGCGAAGACGTCGGCGGGCGAGGCGTGCCGGTCGCGGAACGAGAGCGTCACCATCCGGCCGGGGTGCCGCTCGCGCAGCCGCTCGAGAGTGCGCGGCGGCGGGCCCTTCTCGACCAGCGTGCTGACGAAGCGCTGCGTGGCGGGGTGCTGCGGGTCGGCGAAGACGTCGTACGTGTCGCCGATCTCGACGACCCGGCCGGCCTCCATCACCGCGACGCGGTGGGCGAGCGAGCGCACGACCTCCATCTCGTGGGTGATCAGCACGACCGTGAGGCCGAGCTCCTCGTTGACCCGGCGCAGCAGGGCCAGCACCTCGGAGGTGGTCTGCGGGTCCAGTGCGCTGGTCGGCTCGTCGGCGAGCAGGATGCGGGGGTTGGTGGCCAGGGCGCGGGCGATGCCCACGCGCTGCTTCTGGCCGCCGGAGAGCTGCTCGACGTGGGTGTGCGCCTTGTCGGCGAGCCCGACGAAGTGCAGCAGCTCGGAGATCCGGGCCCGGTGCTGCTCCTTGGGCACGCCGGCGACCTGCAGCGGGTAGGCGATGTTGCCCCACACGGTGCGCGAGCGGAACAGGTTGAACTGCTGGAAGATCATCCCGATGTCGCGGCGCACCTCGCGCAGGTCGCGCTCCGAGAGCGCGCTGACCTCGCGCCCGGCGACGGTGACGCTGCCGCTGGTGGGCCGGTCGAGGGCGTTGACCAGGCGCAGCAGGGTCGACTTGCCGGCGCCGGAGTAGCCGACCACGCCCAGCACCTCGCCCTCGGCCACGTCGAGGTCGACGCGGTCGAGGGCGTGCACCGGCGTCCCGCGCCGCGAGGCGGCGGGGAAGGTGCGGCTCACGTCCGCCAGGCGGATGAGCGGGGTGCTGGACGCGGCGGCCACGTCAGCCCTGCTGGTCGCGGGTGTCGGTCTCGACCTCGGCGAGGATCGCGCGCAGGTCCTCGGCCGGGGTGTCGAGCATGACGGCGGTGCCGCCCGAGACGTCGACGACGCCCTCCTGCACGGCCTGCGTCTCCTGGTAGATCTCCACCAGGCGCTCGTACGTCGGGTCGTCGACGTCGTCGGCCTGCGCGGCGAAGACGTTGGCGTAGGGCAGCGCCTTGGCGTCGTCGGGGTCGTCCTGGGCCAGGGCGTCGTCGAAGTCGAGGCCGGCGCGCTCGACGAAGTCGTTGTTGACCACGGCGCCGGCGAGGTCGTCGAGGGAGGTGGCGGTGAGCGCGGCGTCGAGCGCCTCGACCTGCACGCGGGAGGCCTCGGTGTCGATGTCGGCGAGGTCGGAGAAGATCGACCCGCCGCTCTCCAGCTCGATGAGGCCGGCCGACTGCAGCAGCACGAGGGCACGGGCCTGGTTGCTGGCGTCGTTGGGCACCGCGACGGTCGCGCCCTCGGGGATCTCCTCGACCGACTCGTACTGCTTGGAGTGCAGGCCGAGGGGGTAGATCGCGGTCGCGCCGACGGGCTGCAGGTCGTCGCCGCTGGCGACGTTGTAGTCGGCCAGGAAGACGAGGTGCTGGAACTGGTTGAGGTCGAGCTCGCCCTCGGAGACCGCGGGGTTGGGCTGGTTGTAGTCGGCGAAGTCGACGATCTCGACGTCGATGCCCTCGTCCTCGGCGGCCTGCTCGTAGGTCGCCCAGTACGGGTCGCTGGCGCCGACGACGCCGATGCGCACGGTCTCGCCGGCGGTGGGCTCGTCGTCACCGGAGGTGGTGGCCACCACGACGCCGGCGACCACGGCGAGCGCCACCAGGCCGCCGAGCACGAGCGGCCAGCGGCGGCGCCGCGGGGCCTCGACCAGGTCGTCGCCGGTCGAGCCGGGGCCGGTGGAGGAGGTGTCAGGGGTGTCGGGCACGGAGGTGACCTTTCCGAGAGGGAGACGGGGGACCGGGGGTACAACAGGTGCGGTCGCGTGGCATTCCTCGTGGACGGCTCGGTGGGGCGTCACCTGCGTCACACCGCCCACGAGGGAGGCGCGGGGGAGGGGTGGTGACCGCGGGCCTGGTTGGCTGGGCGCCATGCGCATCTTCTTCACCGGCGGCAGCGGCAAGGCCGGCAAGCACGTGGCCGCCCTTCTCGCCGAGCAGGGCCACCAGGTCACCAACGCCGACCTGGTCCCGCTGGGCCACCCCTCCGTCGCGGACCTGCGGGTCGACCTGACGGACGCGGGCGAGACGTACTCGGCGATGGCGGGGCTGGCGACCTTCGACGAGCTCGACCTGCCCGAGAAGCCGACGTACGACGCGGTGGTCCACTTCGCGGCGGTGCCGAGGATCCTGCTGACGGCCGACTCGACGACGTACGCGACCAACGTGCTCAGCACCTACAACGTGCTGGAGGCCGCGACCCGGCTGGGGGTGCGCAAGGTCGTGTTCGCCTCGTCGGAGACGACGTACGGCATCTGCTTCGCGCAGGGCGAGCGCCGACCGCTCCACGTGCCGGTCGACGAGGAGCACCCGACGGTGCCGGAGGACTCCTACGCGATGTCGAAGGTGGCCAACGAGGTGACGGCGCGCTCCTTCCAGGCGCGCACCGGCGCCGACGTCTACGGGCTGCGGATCAACAACGTCATCGAGCCGCACGAGTACGCCGAGATGTTCCCCGCGTTCCTCGAGGACCCGTCGCTGCGGCGGCGCAACGTCTTCGCCTACATCGACGCCCGCGACCTGGGGCAGATGGTCCAGCGGTGCCTCGAGACCGACGGGCTGGGCTACCAGGTCTTCAACGTGGCCAACGCCGACATGTCGGTGGCGGCGACGACCGACGAGGTGCGCGAGCGCTTCTACCAGGGCGTCGAGCAGCGCAAGGAGATGGGGCGCGACGAGACGTTCTACTCGATCGACAAGGCGCGCGAGCTGCTCGGCTACGAGCCGCAGCACTCGTGGCGCGACGTGCTGCCCGACCCCGGGGCTGCATCGTGACGCAGCTCAGCGAGGTCGTGGCCTCGCCGCCGTGTGAACGGTGCGGGCGGCCGGTGGGTGACGAGCGCCTGGCGGCGCTGCCCCGTGCCACCACGTGCATCGCGTGCGCGAGCCTGCGCAAGCGCCCGTCGCGGGGGCAGACCTGCTCCTGACCCGCTCCCTCTGCCCCGGCGGGGGCGGTCACGTTTTCGCAGGTCAGCGGCGTGCGGCTGGATTGTCGGTGGCTGGTGCTTGGGTGGGTACATGAGCAGCGAGGCCGCGGTGGGTGACCTGGTCGAGGAGCAGATCCTCGTCCGGGCGGCGGCGTGCGCGGGGGCGCAGCCCCGGGTCGGGAGCGGGCGCGGCTGTACGGCGGGGAGGGCACCCCGGAGGTGACGGAGTTCGCGGCCGCGACGTTCGGTGCGCGGATCGGGCGGACCACGCATGCGGGTCGGCGGTTGATGGCGGCGGCGTTGGACCTGCGGTTGCGGCTGCCGTTGTTGTGGGCGCGGGTGCAGGCGCTGGAGGTGCGTGACTCGTATGCGATCTTCGTGGCCGACAAGACCCGGGACCTGTCGCTGGCCGAGGCCGGCGTGGGTCGATGGTGAGGTCGCGGAGGCCGCGGACGGACGGATCCCGTGGACGAGGTTCGTGGCGTTGGTGGAGGGCAAGGTCGCCGCGGCGGCGCCGGCGCTGGCCCGGGAGGCCGAGGAGCGTCGTGCGCGGGCGCGGTTCGCGAAGCGGATCGGGACGAGTGAGAACGGGATGGCCAGCTTCCTGGTCCGGGCGCCGGTGCCGGTGATCGAGGCCCTCGACGGCGCGGTCACCGAGCTGGCCCGGCGCCTGCGCGCCACCCAGCCCGGCCCCCTCAGCGAGCACGAGCCCGACGAGAGCGACACCGCGGAGAGCGTGGACGACCTGCGGGTGCACGCGGTGGCGCTGCTGGCCGACCCGGCCGCGGCCGCCCGAGCCGGCGAGGCGGGGCTGGACCTGCGCGACCTGATGCCGGATGTGACCCTGTTCGTCCACCTGCCCGGCTCCGAGCCGGCCCAGGACGCCGACCCGGGCGCTCGTGACATCGACGCGGAGGGTGAGGTGCTTGACCGGGTGGCGCGGGTCGAGGGCCACGGCCCGGTCACCGAGACCTGGCTGCGCCAGGTGCTGGGTCGGTTCGCGCGGTTCGTGGTGCGCCCGGTCATCGACCTGGCCCACCAGACGCCCGTGGATGCCTACGAGGTCCCGGCCCGGCACCGGCGTGCGGTGCAGCTGCTCAGCCCGGCCGACTGCTTCCCGTGGGGCTCGTGCACGAGTCGGAGCATGCAGACCGACCACACCCTGGCCCACGGCCAGGGCGGGATCTCGGGGATCGGGAACTACGGGCCGCTGACCGCGACCCACCACCGGATCAAGACCCACGACGACTGGCAGGTCCGACAACCCTTCCCCGGCATCTACCTGTGGCGCGACCCCTACGGCGCGACCTACCTGGTCGACCACACCGGCACCCGCGCCCTGGCCCCACCCGACCTGACCCTCGAGGTCGACTACGCCGCCTGACCGGCGGTGACCCGACAACCGAACTGGCAGTCGGAACCGTTGCTGCTGCACCGCTCGCCTCAGACCCCGATCGGCTGCTCCGGCTCGAACTGCGCCAG
>JBFGFQ010000175.1:0-6047 GCA_041579495.1 Nocardioides sp. | reverse complement strand
CGGGAGCAGGCCCATGTCCTCGAGGCCGTGCGCGAGCACGGTCATCGAGGCGGTGTGCACGTCGGCGAACGCGGTGCCCGGGCGCACGGCCTGGATGCCGGCCTCCTGCGCGGCCAGCACCAGGTCGTAGAGCTCGCGCTGGGCCGCGGTGTAGGTGCCGTCGACCGGCAGCGTGCGGGTCACGTCGGCGGTGTAGAGGTTGTGGCCCTCGACACCCATGTCGAGCAGCACCAGCTCGCCCGGCGTGATCGCGCCGGAGTTCTCGATCCAGTGCAGCGTCGTCGCGTGCTTGCCGCCGCCCACGATCGAGTCGTAGCCGATGTCGTTGCCCATCGCCCTCGCGCGGCGGAAGAAGGTGCCCTCGATCCACCGCTCGCCGTACTTGAGCACGTTGGCCCAGTCGGAGACGGAGTCCTCGAAGCCGAGCGTGGTCGCGTCGCACGCCTCCTGCAGCTCACCGACCTCCCAGTCGTCCTTGACCAGGCGCATCTCCGAGGCCACCCCGGCCAGCTCGCCGTCGAGGCCGGCGTCGCCGCCGACCAGCCGGTCGACGTGGGCGGACACGCCGCGGTGGACGCGGGTCTTGCGGGCCCCGACCGCGAGGTCCTCGGTGAGGCGGTCGACGTGGCGCACCTCGATGCCCAGCGAGTCGGAGATCTCGCGCGCCGACGGACGGCGCCCGGCCCACAGCTCGCCGTACTGGCGGTCGCGGAAGAACTCGTCGGTGTCGCGCGAGGAGCGCGGGCGGGCGTAGAGCACCGCCTCGCCGTCGGTCATCACCAGCACCGCGTCGGAGGTGAGGTTGCCGGTGAAGTAGGTGTGCGCGGTGTCGCTGCGGAAGCGGTAGTCGGTGTCGTTGGCCCGCACCTTGTAGGTGCCGGCCGGCAGCACGAGGCGCTCGCCCGGGAAGGACTCGGCCAGCCGGGCCCGGCGCAGGGCGGCCAGGTCGGCCACGGGGTGGCGCGGCAGGTCGAGCTCGCGCTCGCCCCACCCGGTGCGCATGAACTCCGAGTAGGCCGCGGGCACGGCCGGGTCGTGCGACTCGGTCTTGGGCTCGTGCGACTCGGGGGTGCTCTGCTCGCTCATGACGCCATGCTACGTGGGGACGGACGGGGGCCCACGTGCCCCGGCCACGTGCGGCGACGCCGCGCGACCGCGCCCGGAGAGCCTGCCGATAGGCTCTGCTGCCATGGTCCCCGCCCGTCGTGACAACGTCCTGTTCACGGTCGTCGTCACGGTGCTCGTGGTGCTGGGCGCGCTGCCGATCCTGCTGGTCGTCGCGCTCTCGGGCGGACCCGGCACACTGGTCCTGGCGACCGCGCTGGCCGCCCTCCCGGTGGGTCCGCTGGTGGCCTGCTACCTCTGGCTCGACCGCTACGAGCCGGAGCCCCGCTCGCTGCTGCTGCTCGGGCTGCTGTGGGGCGGGTTCGTGGCCACCGCGGCGGCGCTGCTGGTGCAGGGCATCGGCGGGTTCTTCGTCGGGGTGAGCGAGGCGGCGAGCCTCGCCGTGGTCGCACCCGTCACCGAGGAGCTGGCCAAGGGCGCGTTCCTGGTGCTGCTGCTCTGGTGGCGCCGCGCCGAGCTCGACGGGATCCTCGACGGCATCGTCTACGCCGGCATGGTCGGCATCGGGTTCGCCTTCGTCGAGAACATCCTCTACCTGGCGGCCGCCTACAACGGCACCGACGGGATGGGCCCCGGCGGCACCGAGGCGCTGACCGCCACCTTCGTGGTCAGGTGCCTGTTCAGCCCGTTCGCGCACCCCTTCTTCACCACCTTCATCGGCATCGGGGTGGGCCTGGCCGTCGGGTCGCGCTCGGCCGCCGTGCGGGTGCTGGCGCCGCTCGGGGGCTACCTGCTGGCGGTGCTGACGCACGGGCTCTGGAACGGGTCGACGATCTTCGGCCTCGGCAGCTTCGTGGCGGTCTACCTCGTGCTCATGCTCCCCGCGCTGGTGGGGCTCCTCGCGATCGCGGTGTGGGCGCGCAGCTCCGAGCGCACGATGCTGGCCGCCGCCCTGGGCGACGCCGCCCGGCGCGGCCTGCTCCCCGCCACCGACATCGGCTGGGTCGTCGACCTCGGCGCCCGCCGCCGGGCCCGCGCCCACGCCCGCCGCGCGGGTGGTGCCGCGGGCGAGGCGGCCATGCGTGACTACCAGCAAGCGGTGGTCGAGCTCGGATTCCTGCATCATCGCTACCTGCGGGGGACCCCTCCGCCAGACTTCGCACTCAGAGGACAGCACTACGTCGCCCGTATCCGCGCCGTACGACCGTCCATCGCCTTCCCCGGACAGGTGGTTCCGACCCGATGACAGCCCCGCACGACGCCAGCCCCGACGGCCCCGGGGGCCCCACCGGGGTCGACGACGCGCAGATGCTCACGGCGCTGGTGCGCCTGCGCGGTGCGCTGCAGGCCGCGACCCTGCCTCTCGACCTCCCGGGTGTCGAGGAGGTCCGCTCCTCCCACCGGGAGATGGTCGACCAGCTCGAGGACTACGTCATCCCGCGGGTGATGACCATCGACGCCCCGCTGCTGACCGTGGTCGGCGGCTCGACGGGCGCGGGCAAGTCGACGCTGGTGAACTCGCTGGTGGGCCGCCGCGTCACCGAGCCGGGCGTGCTGCGCCCCACCACCCGCTCGCCGGTGCTGGTGCACCACCCCGACGACGGCCACTGGTTCGGCCAGGACCGGCTGCTGCCCGACCTGCGCCGCGTCGAGCACGCGACCAACGACCCCGATGCCCTGCAGCTGGTGGCCTCCGACACCGTCCCCCAGGGGCTGGCCATCCTCGACGCCCCCGACGTCGACTCGGTCGAGGAGCGCAACCGCACGCTCGCCGCCCAGCTGCTCGCCGCCGCCGACCTGTGGCTCTTCGTCACCTCGGCCGCGCGGTACGCCGACCAGGTGCCGTGGGGCTTCCTCAAGCAGGCCGCGGACCGCTCGACGGCGGTGGCGGTGGTGCTCGACCGCACCGCCCCCGACGCCGTGCAGACCGTCTCGACGCACCTCGCGCGGATGCTGGCCTCGCGCGGGCTCAAGGACTCCCCGCTGTTCGTGGTCAACGAGGGCCCGGTCGACGACGCCGGGCTGCTGCCCGCCGGGCACGTCGCCGACGTGCGCGGCTGGCTGGAGTCGCTGGCCGACGACGCCGGCGCCCGGGGTGCGGTGGTCAAGCAGACCCTCGACGGGGCCATCCGCAGCATCACCCACCACGTGCACCCCGTGGCCGACGCGGTGGCCGTGCAGGTCGAGACCGCCGCCACCCTGCGCCACGAGGCCGAGCGCGCCTACGAGCGCGCCGCGGCCGACGCGGTCAAGGCGACCGCCGACGGCACCCTGCTGCGCGGCGAGGTGCTCGCCCGGTGGCAGGAGTTCGTCGGCACCGGCGAGCTGCTCAAGTCGCTGGAGAACCGGGTCGGCTGGCTGCGCGACCGGGTGGTCAACGCCGTCAAGGGCAAGCCGCAGCAGGCCGAGCGGGTCACCGTCGCGGTCGAGTCGGGCCTCGAGCTGCTCATCCTCGAGCACGCCGAGCAGGCGGCCGAGCGCGCCGAGGCCGCCTGGCAGCAGCACGCCGCCGGGGTGGGCCTGCTCGCGCAGGCCGGTCCCGACATCGGGCGCGCCTCCCGCGACCTGCGCCGGCGTGCCGAGCGCGCGGTGCGCGACTGGCAGGGCGACGTGCTCGAGCTGGTCAAGGCCGAGGGGGCCGACAAGCGCTCGACCGCGCGGTTCCTGGCCTTCGGCGTCAACGGGCTCTCGGTCGCGCTGATGGTGGTCGTCTTCAGCCACACCGCCGGGCTGACCGGTGCGGAGGCCGGCATCGCGGGCGGCTCGGCCGCGCTGGGCCAGAAGCTGCTCGAAGCGGTCTTCGGCGACCAGGCCGTGCGCGGGCTGGCCGAGCGGGCCCGCCGGATGCTGGAGGAGCGCATCACCGGCCTCCTCGACGTCGAGCGGCAGCGCTTCACCGCGCTGGTCGACGGCCTGGGCCTGACCCCCGACGCCGCCGAGCAGCTGCGCCAGGCCGCGCGCCGCGTCGACGACGTCCGCTTCGCCGCACCCCGGCAGGGCTGAGCCCTGCCCACGAGACCGCCGGCCGGGCCCCCTAGGGTGTCGCCCAGCACTGACCGCACGCTGAGTGGGAGAACATGACGTCCTTGCTCGAGGGGGCCAAGAAGCTGGTCACCCGTGGGACCGACACCGGCGCCCGCATCGAGGGGCTCGCGACGGCCGCCGAGGCGGCTCGTGGGCGCCTCGACGACGCCCTCGTCGACGACGCCGAGAAGGTGGTCGACCGCGCCACCAGCCGGCTGCGCCTCTCGGCGAACCACACGGTGGTCGCGATCGCGGGGGCCACCGGGTCCGGCAAGTCCTCCACCTTCAACGCCCTGACCGGTCTCGAGCTGTCCGCGGTCGGCGTGCGCCGCCCGACCACGTCGTGGGCCACCGCCTGCGTGTGGGGCGGCGACGGCGCGGGCGAGCTGCTCGACTGGTTGGGCATCCCGCCGCGGCACCAGACCACCCGCGACTCGATGCTCGACACCCGTCGCGAGTCGCAGGCGCTCGAGGGCGTCGTGCTGCTCGACCTGCCCGACCACGACTCGACCGAGGTCTCCCACCACCTCGAGGTCGACCGCCTGGTGGCCCTCGCCGACATGCTGGTGTGGGTCCTGGACCCCCAGAAGTACGCCGACGCCGCCATCCACGACCGCTACCTGGCGCCGCTCAAGACCCACGAGGGCGTCATGGTCGTGCTGCTCAACCACATCGACACCGTGCCGGCCGACCGTCGCGAGGCGATGCTCGCCGACGTCCGCCGCCTCCTCGAGGCCGACGGGCTGTCGCAGGTGCCGGTGATCGGCATCAGCGCGCGCCAGGGCATCGGCCTCGACGAGCTGCGCGGCGAGATCGAGTCGCGGGTGCGGGCCAAGAAGATGACCGCCGAGCGCATCGAGTCCGACGTACGGGCCGCGGCGGCCCGGCTGCAGGAGGCCGGGGGCGACGCCCCCACCCGGGCGCTGCCCGACCAGCGGGTGCGGGCGCTGCAGGACGCCTTCGCGGAGGCCGCGGGCGTGCCCACGGTCGTCGAGGCCGTCGAGCGCTCCACCCGGCTGCGCGCCGGCCGGGCCACCGGGTGGCCGTTGGTCTCGTGGGCCAGCCGGTTGCGCCCCGACCCCCTCAAGAAGCTCCAGCTCGACCTCGGTGGCTCGGCGCGGGCGCTGCGCGGCCGCGAGGTCGCGGCCCCCGCGGCCACCTCGGTCCAGCGGGCCCGGGTCGACTCCGAGGTCCGTGCCCTGGCCGACGAGGCCACCACGGGCCTGGGCCGGCCGTGGGCCGACGCGGTGCGTCGTGCCTCGGTGCACCGCCTGCCCGAGATCGGCGACCGCCTCGACGAGGCCGTGCACGGCGTCGACCTCCAGGCCTCGCGCATCCCGGTCTGGGCCGGCGTGGTGCGCGTGCTGCAGTGGGTGCTGGTGGTGACCGCCCTGGTCGGCGCCGCCTGGACGGTGGCCACCGCCCTGTCGGGCACCCTCGACGACACCCCCGTGTACGCCGGTGTCGCGCTCCCGCTCCTGCTGCTGCTCGGCGGGGTGGGCGCCGGTGTGCTGCTGGCCCTGGTGTGCCGTGGCCTGGTCGCGGGCACCGCGAGGCGGCGTGCGTCGGTGGCCGACTCGAGGCTGCGCGAGGCGGTCGGCGTGGTCGCCCACGACCTGGTGGTCAGCCCGGTCGAGGCCGAGCTCGAGGCCTACACGCGGGCCCGCGGCGGTCTCTCGAAGGCCCTCGCCGCGCGCTGAGCACGGGCCGCCGCGCCTCCACAGGCGGGCTGCCGGCCGCGTCGGTGCACACGGCCCCGCGACGCGGGCCTCGCCCCGCTGCGGCCGGGCGCAGGGTGGGCGTGCCGCGGACGCACGGTCCCGGCGCGAGCGCCCCGCGGGGGCAGGAGGCGGGACCCATGCTCAACGAGACGACCGTGACGCTGCAGGGCTGGCTCGGCAGCGACGTCACCACGAGGGACGCCGCGGGCAGCCCCGTCGCCAGCTTCCGGGTGGCCT
>JBFGFQ010000174.1:0-6050 GCA_041579495.1 Nocardioides sp. | reverse complement strand
CGTGCTCGGCCCGGCCACGGTCGCGCTCGCGGTGCCGCTGCACCGCCAGCTGGCCCGCCTGCGGGGCTTCGTGCTGCCGTTGCTGACCGCCGTCGTGGCCGGTGCCGTGGTGTCGGTGACCACGGTCGTGGGGCTGGTGCGACTGCTGGGCGGCGACGAGCTGCTCGCGCGCAGCATGGCGCCCAAGGCCACGACCACGCCGGTCGCGATCGCGGTCTCCGACACCCTCGGCGGGCTGCCACCGCTGACGGCGGCCGTGACGATCACGGCGGGCATCCTGGGCGCCGTCGCCGGCCCGGGGGTGCTGAGCCTGCTGCGGGTGCGTGACCACCGGGCCCGGGGCCTGGCGGTCGGCTCCGCCTCCCACGGCATCGGCACCGGCCGGATGATCGTCGACCACCCGGTCGAGGGCGCGTTCTCGGGCCTGGCGATGGGGCTGACGGCGCTGGCCACGAGCCTCGTCGCCCCCGCCCTGGTGGCCCTGCTGCTGTGAGTACGCCGAGTGGTCCCCGCGGGCGGCCCCCCGACGCTAGGTTCGGCGCCATGCCCCCTGCCGCGAGCGTGCACGCCTTCACCGACGACGCCCTGGGCGACCTCGACGCGGTGGGGGTGGTGGCGGCGCTCGCGGCCGGCGACGTCGGTGCCGTGGAGGTCGTGGAGGCCGCGATCGCCCGCACCGAGGCCCTCGACGCCCGGCTCGGTGCGGTGGCGTGGCGGGCGTGGGACCGCGCCCGCGGCGAGGCCGCCGCGCCGCGCGGCGGGTTCTTCTCGGGGGTGCCGACGTACGTCAAGGACAACGCCGACGTCGCCGGGATGCCCACCCTGCACGGCACCGACGCCTTCGTCGGCCGCCCGGCGGCCCGCGACGGCGACCTGGCCCGGATGTACCGGGCGACCGGGCTGGTCGTGCTCGGCAAGACCCGGCTCTCCGAGCTCGGCTTCAGCGCGGCGGCCGAGCACCCGAGGCTGGGCCCGGTGCGCAACCCGTGGGACCCCTCCCGCACCGCCGGGGCCTCCTCCGCGGGCTCCGCCGCGCTGGTCGCGGCCGGCGCGGTGCCGGTCGCGCACGCCAACGACGGGGGCGGGTCGATCCGCATCCCGGCGTCGGTCACCGGGCTGGTCGGGCTCAAGCCGACCCGCGGCCGGCTGGCCCAGGACGTGCTGCTGCGGCGGATGCCGGTGCGCATCGTCAGCGACGGCGTGCTGACCCGCTCGGTGCGCGACACCGCGGCGTTCCTGCGTGAGGCCGAGAAGGTCTACCGCGACCTGTCCCTGCCGCCCGTGGGCGACATCACCCGCCCCGGGCGCCAGCGGCTGCGCATCGGCGTCACCACGCAGGGCGCCGGGCGCAGCGCCACCCCCGAGGTGGCCGCGCAGACCCGGCGCACCGCCGAGCTGCTGCAGGAGCTGGGCCACCACGTCGAGGAGGTGCCCTCCCCGGCGCCCGCCTCGTTCGCCGACGACTTCCTGCTCTACTGGGCCTCGCTCGCCGCCGCGTCGCTCGTCGGCGGGCGCAGCCAGCACGGCCGCACCTTCGACCGCAGCCGTCTCGACGAGCTCACCCACGGCCTGGCCGGCCACGTGCGCCGCCACCTCGTGCGCCTGCCGGGCGCCGCGGCCCGGCTGCGCCGCACGGCGGGCGTCTCCGCGCGCTTCCACGAGCGGTACGACGTGCTGCTCAGCCCGACGCTGGCGGCGCCGACCCCGCCGGTGGGCCACCTCGATCCGCGGCTCGGCTACGACACCGTGATCGAGCGGCTGCAGGAGTGGGTGGCCTTCACGCCGTGGCAGAACGCGACCGGCGACCCGGCCGTGTCGCTGCCCCTGGCGACCACCGCCGACGGTCTCCCGCTGGGCATGATGATCAGTGCCGGGCACGGTCGCGAGGCGCTCCTGCTCGAGCTGTCGCTGGAGCTGGAGCAGGCGCGGCCGTTCACGCATCTGTGCAGGTCAGAGCCGGTGTGACGGAGGCCGCGCACCCCCGATTTCCACTCCCCGGGGGGTGTGTGTAATCTTCTTCCGCGTTGCCCCTTTAGCTCAGTCGGCAGAGCGTCTCCATGGTAAGGAGAAGGTCTACGGTTCGATTCCGTAAAGGGGCTCTGGGAGAGGTTGGCCCGCCGGACTATCCTGGCGGGCGGACCCGGCCCCGTGGCGGGGTAGCTCAGGTGGTTAGAGCACACGACTCATAATCGTGGTGTCGCGGGTTCGAGTCCCGCTCCCGCTACTGCACCTGACGAGCGACACCTCAAGCACCCCGAACCGACGCAAGGACTTCCCCGTGGCCTCCAAGAGCTCCGACGTTCGCCCCAAGATCACTCTCGCCTGCACGGAGTGCAAGGAGCGCAACTACATCACCAAGAAGAACCGCCGCAACGACCCCGACCGTCTGGACCTGGCGAAGTTCTGCCCCCGGTGCCGTCAGCACACGACGCACCGCGAGACCCGCTGAGACCAGCGGCTCCACAGCTCGTCACGAGCGGCCCGTCCGGGACACCGGGCGGGCCGTTCGCCGTTCCCGGGTACTAGGTTGGTCGTCATGGCGCTGGACTCCTCGATCGTCGGCCGCTCGTTCCCACCCACCCGGCCGTACGCCGTCACCGAGGAGCGGCTGCGCACCTTCGCGGCCGCGACCGGCGCGACCTGGGAGGGCGGGCCGGCCCCGGCGACGTTCCCGATCGTGCTGGCCTTCGAGGCGATGAACGTCTTCCTCGAGGCCGAGCAGGTCGAGCTGCGCCGCGTGGTCCACGGCGAGCAGCGCTTCGCCTACGAGCGCCCCGTGCGCGCCGGCGACGTGCTCACGGCGAGCCTGACCGTGTCGTCGCTGCGCCAGATCGGCGGCAACGACGTGATCGGCACCAGCAGCGAGGTCCACGACGAGACCGGGGCGCTGGTCTGCACCGCCGGCGCGACGCTGGTGCACCGGGCGGAGGAGCAGGCATGAGCGCCCTCGAGCCCGGCACCGTCCTGGCCCCGCAGGAGTACGCCGTCACCCGCGCCGACCTGGTCCGCTACGCCGGCGCCAGCGGCGACCTCAACCCGATCCACTGGTCCGAGCGGGTGGCCACCCAGGTCGGCCTGCCCGGCGTGATCGCCCACGGGATGTACACGATGGCGCTCGCGGCGCGGGCCGTGGCCACCTGGACCCACGACGCCCCCGTGCTCGAGATCGGCTGCAAGTTCACCGCCCCCGTCGTGGTGCCCGACGACGACACCGGTGTGGTCGTGGTCGTCGGCGGCACCGTGAAGTCCGTCGACGAGGGCCGCGCCACCCTCGCGCTCGAGGTCACCTGCGGTGGCCGGAAGGTGCTCGGGATGCCCCGGGCCGTGGTGGCCGTCGATGGCTGAGCACAGCACCGGCCCCCGGCTGGCCGAGCGCACCACGCTGCGCCTGGGCGGTCCCGCCGCCCGCTGGGTGCGCGCCGGCACCGAGGACGAGCTGGTCTCCGCCGTCGCCGCGGCCGACGAGGCGGGCGAGCCCGTGCTGCTCCTGGGCGGGGGCAGCAACCTCGTGGTGTCCGACGACGGCTTCGCCGGCACCGTGGTCGAGGTCGCCACGCGCGGCGTCGTGGCCGACGTCGACGCCGGGGGAGCCGACGCCGCCTGCGGCGGCGTGCTGGTCACGGTCGCGGCGGGGGAGGACTGGGACGCCTTCGTCGCCACCGCGGTCGAGCGCGGCTGGGTCGGGGTCGAGGCGCTGTCCGGCATCCCCGGCAGCGTCGGCGCGACCCCGGTGCAGAACGTCGGTGCCTACGGCCAGGAGGTGGCCCAGACGATCGCGTCGGTGCGCACCTACGACCGCCGCGACCGGCAGGTCCGCACCCTGGCCAACGCCGACTGCGACTTCTCCTACCGCCACTCGCGCTTCAAGGCCGAGCCGGGCCGCCACGTCGTGCTCTCGGTGACCTTCCAGCTCGCCACCGGCACCCTCGGCGCGCCGGTGCGCTACGGCGAGCTCTCCCGCGCCCTCGGCGTGGAGCCCGGCGGCCGGGCTCCGCTGGCGTCGGTGCGCGAGGCGGTGCTGGCGCTGCGCGCGGGCAAGGGCATGGTGCTCGACGCCGCCGACCACGACACCTGGAGCGCGGGCTCCTTCTTCACCAACCCGGTGCTCGAGGCCGACGCGGTCCCCGAGGGTGCGCCGGCCTGGGAGCAGCCCGACGGGCGGGTCAAGACCAGCGCCGCGTGGCTCATCGAGCACGCCGGCTTCACGCGCGGGTACGGCGCCGAGGTCGGCACCGGGCGGGCGCGGCTCTCGACCAAGCACACCCTGGCCCTGACCAACCGTGGCACCGCCAGCACCGAGGACCTGCTGGTGCTGGCCCGCCACGTGCGCGAGGGCGTGCGCGAGCGCTTCGGCGTCCGGCTGGTCAACGAGCCGGTGCTGCTGGGCTGCGACCTCGACGAGCGGTGAGGGCTCTCAGGCCGTCGAGGCGCCGACCACCAGCAGCACGGTGAAGAGGACGACGGCCACCAGCGCCAGGGCCAGCAGCACGGTCGCGACGATGCCCAGGATCATGCCCGCGTTGGCCTCGCTGCCGCCGGTGTAGTGCTGCGGGGCCGCCTCGATCTCGCGCTTGACCTTGCGGCCGGTGTACCAGGCGAACGGGCCCGCCAGCAGCGGCAGGCCGCACAGCATGCCGCCGGCGAGCGCCACGATGCCCAGCACCAGCGCGGTGTTGGCCGAGGGGTGGATGGTCGCGGCCTGGCCCGGCTGGCCGTACTGCTGGCCGTACCCCTGCCCGTAGGGCGGCTGGGGCGGCGGCGGGTAGCCCTGCGACGCGTACGGGTCCTGCCCGTACGGCGGCGGCGTCGGCTCCTGCCCGTACGGCTGGTGGGTCGAGGGGGTCGTGTCGTCCGGGTCCCGATCAGTCACGGCGTCATCCTCTCACCGGGCGGCCCTCACCGGGCCACGTCGGGGCCGGCCAGCCAGGCGTCGATGTCGGCCAGCGTCCGCTCGCGCACGTCGGAGGGCGCGCGCGAGCCGCGCACCGACATCCGCGCCAGCTCGGCCAGCGTGGCGTCGTCGAGCTCGTGGGCCGCGCGCATGGTGGCGTACTGCCCGGCGAGCCGGGAGCCGAAGAGCAGCGGGTCGTCGGCGCCCAGCGCCACCTGGGCGCCGCCCTCCAGCAGCGTGGGCAGCGGCACCGACGTCAGGTCGGAGTAGACCCCCAGCGCGACGTTCGAGACCGGGCAGACCTCCAGCGTGACGCCGTCGGCCGCGACCCGCTCGAGCAGCGCGGGGTCCTCGGCGACCCGGACGCCGTGCCCGAGGCGGTCGGCGTGCAGCTCGTCGAGGCAGGTGCGAGCGTGCTCGGGGCCGCGCAGCTCGCCGCCGTGCGGGGCGAGCAGCAGGTCGGCCCGGCGCGCGATGCGGAAGGCGGCCGCGAAGTCGGGGGTCGACCCGCGGCGCTCGTCGTTCGACAGCCCGAAGCCGACCACCCCGCGCCCCGCGTACTGGGCCGCCAGCCGGGCCAGGGTCCGCGCGTCGAGCGGGTGCCGGGTGCGGTTGGCCGCGACCAGCACCCCGATGCCCAGGCCGGTCTCGCGGGAGGCCTGCGCGACGGCGTCGAGCACCAGGTCGGTGAAGGCGGTCGCGCCGCCGAAGCGGGCGGCGTACCCGCTGGGGTCGACCTGGATCTCCAGCCAGCGCCCGCCGTCGGCGACGTCGTCCTCGGCGGCCTCGCGCACCAGGCGGCGCACGTCGTCCTCGGTGCGCAGCACCGAGCGGGCCACGTCGTAGAGGCGCTGGAAGCGGAACCACCCCTTCTCGTCGGCGGCGCTCAGCCGGGGCGGCCAGTCCTCGACGAGGGAGTCGGGCAGCACCACCTGGTCGCGCTCGGCGAGCTCGAGCAGCGTGTCGTGGCGCATGGAGCCGGTGAAGTGCAGGTGCAGGTGCGCCTTGGGCAGCCGGTGCAGGTCACGCACGCTCCGCCCCCCGCCTCTGGCTCATGACCCCACCCTAGGGGGCGCCGGCGACCCGGTGACCGGGGCCGGTTTGGACGAGGCCGGGACCTTCCCCGTAGACTCCTCGATTGGTGGATTCCCCACATGCT
>JBFGFQ010000173.1:0-6089 GCA_041579495.1 Nocardioides sp. | reverse complement strand
CTCGATCTCGACGGACGGCGACTTCGTGGGCACGTCCTCACCGTAGTGGCGGGCTGATCACGAGCGCCGCAGGACCGCCATGAACATCGCGTCGGTGCCGTGCCGGTGGGGCCACAGCTGCACCGTGCCGTCGAGCCGGCCGGCGCAGTCGGGCACGTCGGGCAGCAGGGCGTGGGCGTCCTCGAGCGTGACGTCGTCGCGCGCCGCCAGGACGGTGCTGACCACCTCGGTGGTCTCCGTCAGCACCGGCGAGCAGGTCGCATAGAGGACCACCCCACCCGGGCGCACCAGGTCGAGCGCCGAGCCGAGGAGCGCACGCTGCAGCAGCACGAGCGGCACCAGGTCGCCGGGCTTGCGTCGCCACCGTGACTCCGGACGACGGCGCAGGGCGCCGAGCCCGCTGCACGGCGCGTCGACGAGCACGCGGTCGGCCGAGCCTCGGGCGAGCGGCGGCGTGCGACCGTCTGCGGTCACGACGCCCCACTCGCCAGGGGCGCCGCGCAGGCTGCGCGACACCAGCCGGGCCCGGTGCGCCTGCGCCTCGACGGCGAGGAGGCGGGAGCCGCGCTCGGCGGCCAGCGCGGCGAGCAGGGCGGCCTTGCCGCCGGGGCCGGCGCACAGGTCGACCCACAGGTCGTCGCGGCCCTCGACCTGAGCGGCGGCGAGCGCGGCGGCGACCAGCTGGGAGCCCTCGTCCTGCACCCCGGCACGACCCTCGGCGACGGCCGGGACGTCGCCCGGCGCCCCGCCCTCGAGGACGACGCCGTACGGCGAGTAGGGGGTGGGGGTTCCGGGCAGCTCGTCGCGGGTCGCGCGGCCGGGGCGCGCGACCAGGGTGACCTTCGGCGGCACGTTGTCGGCCGCCAGCAGGGCCTCGAGCTCGGCCGCCCCGACGGCCTTGCGCAGCTCGTCGACGACCCACGCCGGGTGGCTGTAGGCGATCTCGGCGTGCTGCTGCGGGTGGGTGGCCGCGTCGGGGGCGACCTGGGCGATCCACGCGTCGAGGTCCTGGGCGGCGACCTTGCGCAGCACGGCGTTGGTGAAGCCGGCCGCCCCGTCGCTCACGGTGGCGCGCACGAGGTCGACCGACGTGCTGATCGCCGCGTGGTCGGGCACCCGCATCGCGAGCAGCTGGTGCGTGCCCAGGCGCAGGACGTCGAGCACCTTCGCCTCGACCTTGCTCAGCGACCGGTCGATGCAGGCCGCCAGGACGGCGTCGTACGTGCCGCGCCAGCGGATGGACCCCGAGGCGAGCTCGGTGACGAAGCCGGCGTCGCGTGGGCCGAGGGAGAAGTGGCTGATGACGGCCGGCAGGACGAGGTTGGTGTAGGCGTCGTCGACGCGCACCGTCTTGAGGACCTGCAGGGCAGCGAGCCGCGCGACGTCGACGTCGGTGCGCCGGCCCCGGCGCTCAGCCATCGGCGCCGAGCACGACGCCCGACTCCAGACGAGCCCCGCGGGCCCAGTCGGCGGCGTCCATCTGCTTCTTGCCGAACGGCTTGACCTCGCCGAGGATCGCGGCGTACGTGCCCGTGCCGACCAGGACCTGCTTCTTGCCGACCGCGAGCTCGCCCGGGGGGAGGCGCAGCCCCTCGGCGGGGTCGGTGAGCTGCACCGGGCCGATCTTGATGCGCTCGCCCTCGAAGGTCGACCAGGCGCCCGGCGCCGGGGTGCAGGCACGCACCTGCCGGTCGATGGCGGTGTCGGGGTCGCTCCAGTCGATCTCGGCGTGCTCGACGAGGATCTTCGGCGCCATGCTGATCCCGTCGGTGGGCTGCTCGAGGGCGGCGAGCTCACCGGCCTCGATGCCGTCGAGGGTCGCGACGAGCAGCCCGGCGCCACCCTCGGCCAGGCGGGTCAGCAGGTCACCCGAGGTGTCGGTGGGACGGATGCGCTCGGTCATCACGCCGAACGTCGGGCCGGCGTCCATCGCCTTGACGATGCGGAAGGTGGTGGCACCCGTGACCTCGTCGCCGGCCCAGACCGCGTGCTGCACCGGCGCGGCGCCGCGCCAGGCGGGCAGGCAGGAGAAGTGCAGGTTGACCCAGCCGTGGGGCGGGATGTCGAGCGCCGACTGCGGCAGCAGGGCGCCGTAGGCGACCACCGGGCAGCAGTCGGGCTCGAGGGCCCGCAAGGCCTCCTGGAACTCCGGGTCGCGGGGGTGCTCGGGCTTGAGCACGGGCACGCCGAGCTCCTCGGCGCGCTGGGCGACCGGGCTGGCGACGAGCTTGCGTCCGCGACCGGACGGCGCGTCGGGACGCGTGACGACCCCGACCAGCTCGTGGTCGGACTCGGCGATGGCGTCGAGGGACGGCACCGCGACCTCGGGAGTTCCTGCGAAGACGACTCGCACCGTGACCTCAGATTCCCAGTCCGCGCGTGGCGTGCGGGCTGATCTTGACCGTGGGCGGCTCCATGCCGAACCACTGCGACTCGCGGATCTCGCGCATCGCCATCTTGCGGGCCGCGGCGTCGAGGCGGTCGATGAAGAGCACCCCGTCGAGGTGGTCGGTCTCGTGCTGGATGGCGCGCGCCAGCAGCTGGCTGCCCTCGATCACCACCGGCTCGCCGTGCATCGACCAGCCGCGGGCCACGACCGACAGCGCCCGGCGGCAGTCGTAGGTCAGGTCGGGCAGCGAGAGGCAGCCCTCGGGGCCGTCCTGCTCCTCGACCGACAGCGTCAGGTCGGGGTTGACCAGGTGACCGACCTCGCCGTCGACGTTCCAGGTGAAGACCCGCAGGCCCACCCCGATCTGCGGTGCCGCGAGGCCCGCACCGGGCGCCTCGAGCATGGTGTCGGTCAGGTCGGCGACCAGTGTGCGGAGCTCCTTGTCGAAGTCGACGACCTCGATGGCCTTGGAGCGCAGCACGGGGTCCCCGAACAGGCGGATCGGCTGGACGGCCACGGAGCTCCTTGCGAGTCGGTGGGGCTGCGTTGCCCCGGCGAGGAGTTTAGTGGGCCGGGGCCCGAGGTCGAATACGAGGGGCGTGCCGCTCCCGATGCCGTGGTCGTCGAGGCTTCGGGGGGTTCTAGGCGCCGCACGGGGTGCTGCCGGGCAGCACCTCGGCCCCGGCGACCGAGTAGAGCGCGCCCTGCTGCGCGAACGAGACGATCGGCCCGTTGCTGCTCAGCGCCTCCACGACTCCCGCCGCGGGCACGACCTCGCACCCGTTGACGTCGGCGAGCACGACGTCGTCGACGGGCCAGTCGACGACCTCCCGCTCGAGGTCGGTCTCCTGCACGAACAGCGCCACCTCGTCGGCCTCGAAGCGCGCGGTCTCGACGTCGGCCACGGCCTCGAGGGCGGCGTCGACGAACCCGGAGAGCACGATCCGCGCGTCGCTGTCGTCGGCGAACCCGAGGGCGTAGGCCTCGTGGCTCCAGGTGCCCTCGGACGTCGTCAGCGTGACCGTGGTGGTCGGCGCGTCGGCGACCTGGGGGCCGTCGGTGTCGGTGTAGTCGGGGGGCGTCGCCAGGAGTCCCGCCTCGTCGGCGAGCGCGAGCAGCTCCTGCACCTGTTCCTCGTCGAGCTGGGCGACGTCCATCGGGATCAGCCGCGAGGCGCTCGGAGCCGCGGGCGGGACGAACAACCGCCGGTCGCCGGTCAGCAGCAGGGAGGGCTGCCGGGTGAACGTGTACTCCACGGGCGCGTAGCCGCCGCCGGTCTCGATGCGCAGCAGCACGACGTCCGCCCCGTCCGGGTGCTCGATGCCGGGCTGAGCCGGGTCGGTGTCGGCGCCGTCCTGGGTCGGGGCGGGGCTGCCGGCGGGGTCGGCGGCCACGTCGGCGTCGGTGCCGCTGCAGCCGGCGAGCACCAACGGGACCAGCAGCGAGGCGGCTGCCACGGCGAGGCTGTGGACGCGGGGGCGGGAGCGGTGTGGGGTCATGGTGATCCGACGATACGACGCGGCCGGCGGTTCCGTGGCCGGCCCCGCTAGACGCTCGTCGGGTCGACCCGGACCCGGACGGCGTCGAGCTTGCGGCTGGACCGGAGGCGTTGCAGCTCGCCCAGCGCGTGAGCCAGCTCGGCCCCGTGGGTGCGCGGTGCGCGCAGCACGAGTCGTTCCTCGTCGTCGCCGCCGCTCGGCACCGGGCCGAGCACCTCGACGTACGGCGGCGGCGCGAGCAGCGTGAGCACGTCGTCGAGCGCGCCCGGGTCGCCGGTGATCGTCGCGAGGCGCACCGCCGGGGGGAGGCGGGCCTCCTGGCGCTCCTGCGAGAGCCGGCGGGCGAGGCCGGCCTGGTCCCACCTCACGAGGGCCTGGAGCGCGGGGTGGGCCGGGTCACCGACGGCGAGGGCGGTGCCGCCGGGGCGCACGAGGCCCACGGCGTTGCTCCACCGCCGCAGGGCCTCCTCGTCGGCCCGGGAGTCGTCGCGCGCCAGGAGCAGCCAGGTGTCGAGCAGCACGACCGCGGCGTAGCCGCCGGCCGCGACCGGCTCGGCGCCGGGCGTCGCGACGACGATCTGGGGACGATCGTCGACGTCGGCGAGCACGTGGTCGCCGGCCGAGGTGCGCACGAGCGTGGACGGGAACGCGCGACCGAGCTCCTCGGCGGTGCGTGCCTCGCCCAGCACCGGCGCTCGCAAGCCGGCCGCGCCGCACTCCGAGCAGGACCAGCCGTGGGCGTCGGTGCCGCACCAGCGACATGCAGGCGGCGAGGTGGCGGCCCCCAGCGCCAGCGGCCCCTGGCACGTGTCGCACCGCGCCGGCGTGCGACAGCGCTCGCAGGCGAGTGCCAGGGCGTAGCCGGCCCGCGGGGTCTGCACCAGCACGGGACCGCGGGAGAGGGCGTCACGCAGGAGGGCGTGGACCTCCTTGGGGATGCGGGCACCCTGCCCGCTGGGGTCGCGCTCCCGGACGACGTCGCTCGCACCGCTGACGTGCACGGTCGCGCGGCGGCGTACGACGTCGCGCGGCGGGGCCAGCTCGTGGGCCCACCCGGTGCGCACGAGGTGGTCGGCCTCGACGCTGCGGGAGAAGCCTCCGACGAGCACGGCGGCGTCCTCGCGGGCCCCGCGCAGCAGCAGGACCTCCCGCGTGTGGGGGTAGGGCGCCCGCGGCTCGGCGTGCAGGTCGTCGCCGTCGTCCCAGACCACCGCGAGCCCGAGGTCGGTCACCGGGGCGAACGCGGCAGCCCGGCTGCCGACGACGATGCGCCGGGTGCCGCGCAGCACCGCCAGGAAGTCGCGGTAGCGCGCGGCCGGACCGGAGTCGGCGGTCAGGACGACGTGGTGGTCGGCGCCGAGCAGGTCGGTGAGCGCGGCGTCGAGCCGGGCGGCGTCCTTGCCGTCGGGCACGCACAGGATGGCCGAGCGGCCGTGGCGCAGCGCGGCGGCTGCGGCCTGCGCGAGCATGGCCGGCCAGTCTTCACCGGGCGCGGCCGACCACACGGCCCGAGGCGCGCGGCCCTCGGCGAGGTGGGTGAGGAACGGGGTCGCGTGCGGGTAGTCGGCCCACGCTCCCGTGTCGAGGGGCGCGGTCGCGCTCGGCGGCAGCGCAGGCTCGGCGGGCGAGGGCTGCTTCTCGGTGGTGGCGTGTCGCGGGGGGACGGCGAGGCGCAGGACGTCGGAACGGACGCCGGCGTACCGCTCGGCGACCTCCGACGCCAGCGCGGCCACCGCGGGGGTCAGCACCGGCTCGGGACTCACGACCCGTCGCAGCGGCGCCAGCCTGCCGGCGTGGTCGCTGGCCTCTGCGCGCTCGAGCAGGAACCCGTCGACGTCGTGACCGGCGAAGCGGACCTTGACGCGCACGCCGGGCTGCGCGTCGTCGGCCATCGACTCGGGGACGGCGTAGTCGAAGGTGCGGTCGAGGTGGGCCAGTGCGACGTCGACCAGCACCCGGGCGACCGGCAGCTCGGCGGAGATCGCCTGCTCGGCGACCTTGCGCGCCCGGGTGGCGCGCGCCTTGGCCTGCGACTGCTTGACCGTGTGGCGCACCATGCCCGGCAGCAGCTCGGGCTGCTCCTCGGAGGGTGCCGGGGACTCCCCCGCGCGGCCGGTCTCGCTCATGCGCGTAGGTCTACCAGCACCCACCGACCGACCCACCCCCCGATGCCGGGTCGACGCGTAGACGCGCCGACTCGG
>JBFGFQ010000172.1:0-6126 GCA_041579495.1 Nocardioides sp. | reverse complement strand
GGACGCGCTCGACCAGCGCGAGGGCATCCTGGGCCTGCCGCTGATCAAGAACATCAAGAACGTCGACCCCGGCGACGCCTCGTCGCCGAAGGTGGTGCAGGTCGAGACCGCCATGGGTGCCGCGATCGAGGTCTTCGAGGGAGCCCGGCTCATCGAGGTCGGCCGCGACCGCTTCGTGCCGGTCAAGACCACCAACGACCTGCTGGTGCTGCGCTCCGACGTCTACGCCATCGGCCAGGACTTCGTGCTCGACCAGGAGGCCGAGCAGGTGCCGTTCGTGGAGCTCGACGAGACCTACTACAAGCTCGTGGGCGAGTTCGACAAGCGCTTTCCCGAGGGTGCCCCGTCGTTGAAGAAGGCCGAGCGCCTGACCATCCAGGGCGACGTCACCTTCGGTCACGGCGTCTCGGTGGTCGGCGACGTGACCATCGCGGGCCGCTCGGCCCAGCGCGTCGACCCGGGTGCCGTGCTGAGCGGCGACCCGGATGCCTGAGGCCGCGACCCCGGTCACCGTCGAGGAGCACCTCGAGCGGATCCTGGCCGCGGTGCGCCCGCTGCCGGCGTACCAGCAGCCGCTGATGGAGTCGCTGGGTCTCGCGGCCGCGGAGCCGGTGGTCTCGCCGATCGCGCTGCCGCCCTTCGACAACTCCGCGATGGACGGCTACGCCGTGCACCGCGCCGACGTGCGGGGCGCCGGTCCCGACAGCCCCGTCGAGCTGCCGGTGGTGGGCGAGATCGGCGCCGGCAACGCGCGCCTGCTCGCGCTCTCGCCCGGCACCGCCGCCAAGATCATGACCGGAGCGCCGATCCCCGCGGGCGCCGACGCGGTGGTGCCCTACGAGTGGACCGACCGCGGCGTCGCCACCGTCCGCATCGAACGGGCGCCCGGCGAGGGCCAGCACGTGCGCTGCTCGGGCGAGGACGTCGCCGTGGGTGACCTGCTCGTCGAGGAGGGCACCGTGCTGGGCCCGCGGCACCTGGGCCTGCTGGCCTCGGTGGGCCGCGCGACCATCGCGGTGCGGCCCCGCCCCCGGGTGGTGATCCTCTCCACCGGCTCCGAGCTGCGCGAGCCGGGCACCGACCTGGGCCACGACTCGATCTACGACGGCAACTCCTACCTGCTGGCCGCCGCCGCCCGCCGCGCCGGTGCGCTGGCCTACCGGGTCGGGATCGTGCCCGACCAGCCGCGCGCCTTCCTCGACGCCCTCGAGGACCAGCTGGTGCGCGCCGACGTCGTCGTCACCTCCGGCGGCATCTCCATGGGCGACTACGACGTGGTCAAGGAGGCGCTCGCGCCGCTGGGCACCGTGTGGTTCGGGCCGGTGGCGATGCAGCCCGGCAAGCCCCAGGGCTTCGGCACCGTCGGCGAGGACGACACGCTGATCTTCACGCTGCCGGGCAACCCCGTCTCGTCGTACCTGTCCTTCGAGATGTTCGTGCTGCCGGCGCTGCGCACGATGATGGGGCTGAGCCCGGTCTCGCGCCCGGAGGTGCCGATGCGTCTCACGCACGCCATCTCCTCGCCCCCGGGCCGACGCCAGTTCCTGCGCGCCACCACCGAGCCCGGCCACGGGCGGGTCAGCCCGGTCGGCGGCCCCGGCTCGCACCTGGTCGGCGACCTCGCCGAGGCCGACGCGCTGGTCGTCGTGCCCGAGGACGTCACCGAGCTGCCCGCCGGCGCCGAGGTCGGCGTCATCCACCTCGACTCCGGGCTGGAGGGCGGTCACTGATGGGCGGCGAGGCCGGCACGCCGGGACAGGACCGGCTGACCCACGTCGACGAGCACGGCGCCGCCCGGATGGTCGACGTCTCCGAGAAGGCCGTCACCGCCCGCACCGCCTCGGCCTCGGGCCGGGTGCTGGTCTCGGCGCAGGTCGTCGCGCTGCTGCGCGGCGAGGGCGTGCCCAAGGGCGACGCGATCGCCGTGGCCCGCCTGGCCGGGATCATGGGCGCCAAGCAGACCCCCTCCCTGGTGCCGCTGTGCCACCCGCTCGCGCTGTCGGGGGTCGAGGTCGACCTCGTGGTCGCCGACGACGCGGTCGAGATCTCGGCGACCGTGCGCACCACCGACCGCACCGGCGTCGAGATGGAGGCGCTCACCGCCGTCTCGGTCGCGGCGCTGACCGTCGTCGACATGGTCAAGGCCGTCGACAAGGCCGCGGTCATCACCGACGTGCGCGTGGAGACCAAGAGCGGCGGACGCTCCGGCCACTGGACGCGCCCGTGAGGCTGGGCGCCGGCGTCGTCGTCGCCTCCAACCGCGCGGCGGCCGGCGTGTACGACGACACCACCGGCCCGCTGATCGTCGCCGCCCTGCGCGAGCTCGGCTTCGCCGTCGACGAGCCCGTGGTGGTGCCCGACGGCGACCCGGTGCGCGAGGCGGTCGCCGCGGCCGTGACCGCCGGCGCCCGGGTGGTGCTCACCACCGGCGGCACCGGGCTGACCCCCACCGACCGGACCCCGGAGGCGACGCGCGCGCTGCTCGACCGCGAGGTGCCCGGCATCGCCGAGGCGATCCGCGCCCACGGGCTGGCCAAGGGCGTGCCGACCGCGATGCTCTCGCGCGGGCTGGCCGGCGTCGTCGGCTCCTGCCTGGTCGTCAACCTGCCCGGCTCGCGCGGTGGTGTGAAGGACGGCCTCGAGGTGCTCCGGCCGGTGCTGGTGCACGCCGCCGAGCAGGTCGTCGGGAGCGACCATTGAGCAGCCCCCGCCGCTGGGGCTGGTGGGGTCGAGAGGGTGCGGGGCGTCGGCGCGGGTGGCCGGTGCGGCTGCGCCACGGTGACGTGCTGCTGCGCCCGCTGCGGGTCTCCGACGCCGAGGCCTGGCGCCGGGCCCGCCAGCAGAACGCGTCCTGGCTGGTGCCCTGGGACGCCACCGTCCCGCCCGGGGGGGACCCCCGGCCCACGACCTTCCGCGCGCTGGTCTCGCGGCTGCGCCGCCAGGCCCGCCAGGGCACGACGTACCCGTTCGTGGTCGAGGTGGGCGGCGAGTTCGCCGGCCAGGTGACGCTCAACAACGTGGTCGGTGGCTCGGCGCAGTTCGGGTCGGTCGGCTACTGGATCGACCGCCGCTTCGCAGGGCGGGGCATCATCCCGCTGGCGGTGGCGATGCTGGTCGACCACGCCTTCGCCGAGCTCGGCCTGCACCGCGTCGAGATCGCGATCCGCCCCGAGAACTCCAACTCGCTGCGGGTCGTCGAGAAGCTCGGCGCCCACGAGGTCGGCTACGCCCCCCGTTACCTGCACATCGACGGCGCCTGGCGCGACCACCGGCTCTACGCCATCACCGTCGAGGACGTGCCGCCCGGTGGGCTGGTGCGGCTCATCGGTGCAGAAACCTCATGAGTCACACCAGCAATTTGCGACACACGCGTAGACATCCGCCCCGTCCTGCGCTAGCGAACCTAGGCTCACTCCCGTGGACCTGAGCGCACTCATCTTCGTCGCCCTCGCCGTGGCGTGGGCCGTCTACCTGGTCCCGAAGGCGCTCAAGCACCACGACGACGTGGTGCGCAGCCGTTCGGTCGACCGCTTCAGCCAGACGATGCGGGTGCTGGCCCGCCGCGAGCCGGTCAGCCGGCGCTCCGCGCGGCTGGTGGTCACCCCCGGTCGCGCCGCGGCGCCGCCGGTGGTGGTCACCAAGGCCAGCAGCGCCTCCGTCGGCAGCGAGCCCGGCAGCGAGGTCAGCAGCGAGGTCGCGGCGTACGTCGACGCCTCGGCACTGCCGCCGCTGCGGACCCCGGCCCAGCGCCGGGCCGCGGCCAACCGCGCCGCCCGCCGCCGTCGCCGGGTGCTGGTCGCCCTGCTCGGCGCGCTCGTGGCGGTGGGGGTGCTGGCCCTGACCGGGGTGGTGGCCCCGGGCTACCTCGCCGTGCCCGGTGCGCTCCTGGTCGCCTGGCTGGTGGCCTGCCGGTTGATGGTGCGCCGCGAGACCGGGCTGGCCGGGCCGCTGTCGCGGATCCCCGCGGTGCCGGTCGCCGACGAGGCCGACGACGAGGCCGGCCCCGCGACCGACGCTCCCCCAGCGCAGGAGCAGGCGGAGGACGACCCCACCACTGAGGAGGTCCCCGTCGTCGACCCCGAGCTCGAGCCCGGTGTCGAGCCCGGTGTCGAGCGGGTGGTGCACGTCGAGGCCGCCGCCGTCGGGTGGGACCCGGTGCCGGTGACCCTGCCGACGTACGTCACCAAGCCCGCCGCCGCGCGCCGCACGGTGCGCACCATCGACCTCGACTCGACCGGCGTGTGGACGTCGGGACGCACCGAGATCGACGCCGCGCTGGCCCGCGAGAGCGACCAGGCCGAGCGCGACCGCCGCACCCAGCGCGACCGGGGCGACGACGGCCGCGCGGTCGGTTCCTGAGCGGTGCGCCCGGGCGGGTCCGGATTCGGTCCGCCGTGACCCGGGTGCTAGCGTTTCTCCCGCGTCCTCGGACGCGACGGGGCTGTGGCGCAGTTGGTAGCGCGTCTCGTTCGCAATGAGAAGGTCAGGGGTTCGAATCCCCTCAGCTCCACCACGTACCGCTCGAGGCCAGGTCGACGACACCGTCGACCTGGCCTCGTCGCGTAGGTGCCCCTGGGCGGCGCCCGGGGTAGGTTGCGGCGTCCGGACCAGTGCTCGCCCCGTGGGCGATCCCCCCGAGAGGACCCCTTCGTGCCCGTCGATGCCTGGATCACCCTCGCGGTGGTCGTCGCCGTCCTGGTCACCCTCGTCCGCGGCCGGGTCTCCCCGGCCGTGGTCGTCTTCGCCGGCGCCGTGGCGGTGCTGGTGCTCGGGGTGGTCGAGGCCGAGGACGCCTTCAGCGGCTTCTCCAACTCCGCCCCCATCACGGTGGCCGCCCTCTACGTCCTGGCCGCCGGGATCGAGAAGACCGGCGCCCTGACCCCGGTGATGCAGGGCACCCTGGGGGAGCGGGGCAGCTACCGGCTCCCGCTGCTGCGCACCCTGTGGCCCACCGCCGGCGCCTCGGCGTTCCTCAACAACACCCCGATCGTCGCGATGCTGATCCCGCAGGTCACGACGTGGGCGCAGCGGCGGGGCGTCTCGGTCTCCAAGCTGCTGATGCCGGTCTCCTTCGCGGCGATCCTGGGCGGCCTGGTGACCGTCATCGGCACCTCGACCAACCTGGTCGTCTCCGGCCAGATGGAGAGCCTGGGCCTGCGCGAGATCGGCTTCTTCGAGATCGGCAAGCTCGGTCTGCCGATCGCCGTGCTGGGCGTGGCGGCGGTGATCCTGCTCGCGCCCCAGGTCCTGCCCGACCGGCGCTCGGTGCGCCGGGAGATGGAGGAGGAGGGTCGGCGCTTCACCGTCGAGATGCTCGTGGAGCCCGGCGGGGCCGTCGACGGCAAGACCGTCGCCGAGGCCAACCTGCGCCACCTCGCGGGCCTCTTCCTGGTCTCCGTCGACCGCGGCGACACCACGATCGCCCCCGTGCGGCCCGAGACCGTGCTGCGCGGCGGCAACCGGCTGCACTTCGTCGGGTCCCTCGACCGGGTCGTCGACCTGCAGGAGATGCGCGGGCTGAAGTCGGCCGAGCTGCACCACGTGCTGGACCTCGACGACCCGTCGGTGCGCTACTTCGAGGCCGTCGTCGGCTCGCGCTCCCCGCTGGTGGGCCGGACCCTGCGCGACGCCGGCTTCCGCTCCGCCTACCAGGCGGCGGTCCTCGGCATCCACCGTGCCGGCCACCTCGTCGAGGGACGGCTCGGCACGGTGCCGATCCGGGTGGGCGACACCCTGATGCTGGTCTCGGACCACGGCTTCCGGGACCGGTGGCGCGACCGCGCCGACTTCCTGCTGGTGGCGGAGGTGGCCGGCACCCCGCCGGTGGCCACGTCGCGCGCGTGGATCCCGGTCGGGCTGCTGCTGGCGGTGGTGGGCCTGGCGGCCACCGGCACCTTCCCCATCCTGGAGGGGTCCCTGGTGGCGGCCATCGCGCTGGTCGCGACGGGGGTGCTCTCGCCGCTCGAGGCGCGGCGGGCCATCGACATCGAGGTCATCGTGGTCATCGCCTCGGCCTTCGGGCTGGCGGCGGCGATGCAGGCCTCGGGGCTGGCCGGCACCGTGGCGACCGGGCTGGTCGACCACTTCGGGGGCATGGGCGACCGCGGGGTGCTGCTGGGGCTGGTG